>JAICUU010000054.1 GCA_025935675.1 Burkholderiales bacterium | reverse complement strand
GCGCCACCGCGCCTTTTGCGCCACCGCGCCTTTTGCGCCACCGCGCCTTTTGCGCCACCGCGCCTTTTGCGCCGGTGCGCCGGTGCGCCGGTGCGCCGGTGCGGCCAACGCGCGGGCGGGCGCGCGGGCCGGCGCGACGGTCGGTGCCGTGCCCGGCGTTGCGGGTGCGCGTCGCGCGAGGTGGGGCCCGCCCAAAATTCGTAACGTCTGATATTATCCTCGACGTTATAAAAGCCGGGCACGGTCGATGCGGCAGCGCAATTTCGGATTCCTCCTGAAGGACGTCAGCCGGCGCCAGGTGCAGCGCTTCGAGGAGCACGCGCGAGCGCTGTCGCTGACGCTGTCGCAATGCCGGACGCTGGTGCGGCTGTCCGAGAACGAGGGCGCGAGCCAGGCGCGGCTGGCCATGCTCGCCGACGTCGAGCCGATGACGATGGTGCGCACGCTCGACAGGATGGAGGCCGACGGCCTCGTCGAGCGGCGCGCCGATCCCGCCGACCGTCGCGCACGGCGCCTCTACCTCACCGCGCGCGGATGGCCGCTGGTCGAGGAGATCTGGAAGCTGTCCGACCGCACGCGCGCCGAGCTCTTCGCCGGCATCGGCGCGCGCGAGCGCCAGGCGTTCATGGATGTCCTGGAGCGCATCCACGCCAACGCCCGCGCGCTCGCGCCGCTCGCCCAGGACGCGAAGGACCACGGCACGCAACGCGATGCGCCGAGCGCGCACCGCCGATCCAGGCGCGAATCGGCGCCGAAGCGCGCCGCGCGCAGGGCGGCGCAATGAGCGCCGCGCCGAAGCCCGGCGAAGTGGACGGCGCGCCGGCAGGCGATGCGCCGACAGCCGGCACGCCGGCGGGCGATGCGCGGGCGGCCGGCACGCCGCCATCCGCGACCGGCACCGACGCCGGCCGATCGCCGCGTCGCCGGCGCAGCAGGCTGCGCACCCCGCTGATGATCGCGGGGCCCCTGCTCGTCCTCGCGGGCGTCGCGTATTTCTATCTCACCGGCGGCCGCTACGAATCGACCGACGACGCCTACGTCTCGGCGGCACGCGTCGCGATCAGCGCGAACGTCGCCGGGCGCGTCGTCGAGCTCGACGTGCACGACAACCAGGCCGTGCATCGCGGCGACGTGCTGTTCCGCCTCGACGACGCGCCGTTCCGCATCGCCGTCGAGGAAGCGGCCGCCAAGCTCGCGAGCGCGCGGCTGGGTGTCGACACGCTGAAGGCCGGCTACCGGCAACGCGTGTCGGAGCTCGGCTCGGCCAAGGACACGCTCGTGTACCGGCAGCGCGAGCTCGACCGCCAGCAGCGGCTCCTCGCCTCCGGCATCGCCTCGCAGACGCAGGTCGACAACGCCGCGCACGCCGCCGACGACGCGCGCTCGCAGGTGGCGACCGCCGAGCAGCGGATGGCGGCGGCCGTCGCGGCCCTCGGCGGCAACCCGTCGATCGCCGTCGACCGCCATCCGTCCGTGCAGGAAGCGCAAGCGGCCCTCGACCGCGCGAAGCTCAATCTCTCGTACACGACGGTGGCTGCGCCCGGCGACGGCGTCGTCACGCGCGTCGAGCGGCTGCAGGTCGGCACGTACGTGGCCGCGTCGGCGCCGCTCTTCGCGCTGGTGTCGACCGGCGACGTCTGGGTCGAGGCGAACTTCAAGGAAGACCAGCTCGCGCACATGCGCGTCGGCCAGCGCGCCGAGGTGCGCGTCGACAGCTATCCCGATCGCGTGCTCGCCGGCACCGTGGCGAGCCTGTCGCCGGGCACCGGCTCGCAGTTCTCGGCGCTGCCGCCCGAGAACGCCACCGGCAACTGGGTGAAGGTCGTGCAGCGGCTGCCGGTGCGCATCGCGCTCGACCGCGGCGACGCACCGGTGGCGCTGCACGCCGGGCTGTCGGCCGACGTCCGCGTCGACACGGGCTACCAGCGGCGGATCTTCGGCCACGCGCTCGCCCGCGCGCCGTCGCCGTCGCCGTGAGTGCGGCGGCGCCGGCCCACGGCGACGCGCCGAACCGCGGCTTCATCACGGCCTCGGTGATGCTGGCGTCGATCATGCAGGCGCTCGACAACACGATCGCCAACGTCGCGCTGCCGCGGATACAAGGCTCGCTGTCGGCGACGCAGGACCAAATGGCGTGGGTGCTGACCTCGTACATCGTCGCCGCGGCGATCATGACGCCGCTGTCCGGCTGGCTCGCGGGACAGGTGGGGCGCAAGCGCGTGTTCCTCTGGTCGGTGGTCGGCTTCACCGTCGCCTCGGCGCTGTGCGGCCTCGCGCAGTCGCTGCCGGAGATCGTCGCGTCGCGCGTGCTGCAGGGCATGTGCGGCGCGGCGCTGATCCCGATGTCGCAGGCGGTGCTCCTCGACATCAACGCGCCCGAGCACCATGCCCGGGCGATGGCGGTGTGGGTGATGGGCGTCACCGTCGGCCCGATTCTCGGCCCCGCGCTCGGCGGCTGGCTGACCGAGAACTACAACTGGCGCTGGGTGTTCTACATCAACGTGCCGTTCGGCATCCTGTCGTTCCTCGGCATCTCGATCTTCATGTCGGAGACGCCGATCCGGCGCTCGGCGTTCGACTTCTTCGGCTTCGCTGCGTTGTCGTGCGGGATCGGCGCGCTGCAGCTGATGCTCGACCGCGGGCAGCTCCTCGACTGGTGGAGCTCGACCGAGATCGTCGTCGAGTCGATCGTCGCGGGACTCGGCTTCTACCTCTTCATCGTGCACATGCTGACCACGCGCGAGGCGCCGTTCGTGAGCCCCGCGCTCTTCAGGGACCGCAATTTCGTCACCGGCAACTTCTTCATCTTCGTCGTGGGCATCGTGCTGTTCGCGACGCTCGCGCTCTTGCCACCGCTGCTGCAGGACCTGCTCGGCTACCCCGTCGTGCTGACCGGGTTCGTCACCGCGCCGCGCGGCATCGGCACGCTCGCGGCGATGTTCATCGTCGGCCGGCTGATGGGCAGGATCGACACGCGCCTCATCATCGCCGCAGGCTTCGCGCTCACCGCGTTCTCGCTGTGGCAGATGACCGGCTTCTACCTGCAGATGGACACGTCGGAGGTGATCTGGTCGGGTCTCGCGCAGGGGCTCGGCACCGGCTTCGTCTACGTGCCGCTCGCCGCGGTCACCTTCGCCACGCTCGCGCCGCAATACCGCAACGAGGGCACGGCGCTGTTCAGCCTCGTGCGCAACGTCGGCAGCAGCATCGGCATCTCCGCGGTGGTGTCGCTGCTCACGCGCAACACGCAGATCCTGCACGCGCGCCTCGCCGAGCACGTGACGCCGTTCACCGACGGCCTAGTGCCGCCGCTGGCCGGCGGGCTCGACACGACGTCGGGACTCGCCGCCACCAACGCCATCGTCACGCAGCAGTCGGCGATGATGGCCTACAACAACGACTTCATGCTGATGCTGGTGCTGACCGTCGCGGCGATCCCGCTCGTCGTGCTGTTGCGCACGCCGCGCAAGCGCCGCGCCGCCGGCGCGGAGGCCGAGCCGATGGTGCTCGAATGACGACCGCGCGCACGCACCTCAAGCGCGCGGCCGCGTGCGCCGCGACGCTCCTCGTCGCCGGCTGCATGGTCGGTCCCGACTTCGAGCGTCCCGCGCCGCCCGCGGCCGAGCGCTATACGCGCGTGCCCTCGACGCTCGAAGCGCGCGCGACCGGCGATGCTCTCGCGCAGCGCGTGCTGCCCGGCGCGTCGCCGGCGCGCGACTGGTGGAAGGCGTTCGGCTCCCCGCAGATCGACGCGGCGGTCGACGACGCGCTCGCCCGCAACCGCACGCTCGCCGAGGCCGAGGCGACGCTCGGCGAGGCGCTCGCGCACGCCGAGGCGCGCGCCGGCGCGCTCGCGCCGCAGGTCGGCGCCACCGCCGGCACCGGCCGCCAGAAATACGGCGCGCAATTCCTCGGCGCCTCGCCGAAGCCGCCGCCGTTCACGTACTTCGCGGTGGGCGCGACGGTCAGCTACGCGCTCGACTACACGGGCGGCGTCGCGCGCTCGGTCGAGGAGCGCTACGCCGAGGCCGATGTCCGGCGCGCGCAGCTCGAGGCGGCGCGCCTCGCCGTGACCGGCAACGCCGTGGTCGCCGCGCTGCGGATCGCCGCCGCGCGCGCCGAGATCGCGGCGCTCGAGACGATCCTCGACGAGGATCGCCGCAACCTGGCGCTGGTGCGCGAGGCGTTCGCCGCGGGATCGGTGTCGCGCCTCGACGTGGTGAGCGCGCAAAGCCAACTCGCGAGCGACGCCACCGAGCTGCCGCCGCTGCACCAGGCGCTCGCCGTCGCCGCCGACGAGCTCGCGGTCCTCTCGGGCAAGCCGCCGGCGGCGATGGCGACGCCCTCGCTCGTGCTCGCGTCGATCACGCTGCCGGCCGACCTGCCGCTGACGCTGCCGTCCGAGCTCGCGCGTCGGCGGCCCGACATCCTCGCCGCCGAGGCCGAGCTGCACGCGGCGACCGCCAACGTCGGCGTCGCCACGGCGAATCTCTACCCGCAGATCACGCTCGGCGCAACGGGTGGCCTGCAGTCGACCGACTTCGCACATCTCTTCGACCGCACGAGCAGCGTGTTCGGCCTCACCGGCGCGCTGGTCGCGCCGATCCTCGACGGCGGCACGCTGCGTGCCGAAAAGCGCGCGTCCGAGGCGACGCTGCATGCCCGGCTCGCGCGCTACGAGCAGACGGTGCTCAACGCGTTCGGCCAGGTCGCCGACGCGCTCGAGGCGCTCGCGCACGACGCCGAGCTCGTCGACGCGCAGGCGCGCGCGGAAAGCGCGGCGCGCGACAACCTCGACCTCACGCGCCGCAGCTATCAGGAAGGCAACGTCGGCGTGCTGCAGGTGCTCGATGCCGAGCGCGGCTACCAGCGCGCGCACTTGGGCCTCGTTCGCGCGTCCGCGCAACGTTACGTCGACACCGCGCATCTCTTCCTCGCGCTGGGTGGCGGTACGCCCGTCGCCGCCACGGTCGCACCACGAGCGGCCGCCGTCATCCCAGTTAAAGCCGCCGCCGTCATCCCCGCGAAAGCGGGGATCCAGCCTTAACGCGGCGATCGTGGTGTCATGGCTGGATTCCCGCGTTCGCGGGAATGACGGATCGCGGCGTAACGCCGATCAGCCGGCGCTCGCGTGCACGGACGGCGCGACAAGCCGGCCGCGCACGCCGCAGCGCTCGGCCACGGCGCGAAAGCGCGGCGCGCCGGCGAGCGCGTCGAACGCGGGCATGCCGAGCGCCTGCTGCAGCGACATGTCGTGGCACGCGAGTGCCGCTTCGAGCGCCGCCAGCGCCGCGTCGCGCTCGCCACACAGCGCCGCGATCACCGCGCGCTGCGACTGTGCGAAATGCGGGAAGCGCGCGCGGGTCGCGCGCTCCTGTGCATGCGCGGCGGCGGCGTCGCCCTTGGCCGCGTAAAGGATCGCGCGCGCGTTTTGCGCGCTGGGCGAATCGGGAAACCGCGCGAGCGCGTCTGCGGCGAGCGCGTCGGCCGCCGCGATGTCGCCGGCGCCGAGCTCCGTCATCGCCGCGCCGACCAGGAGCCACACGCTCGCCTCGCCGCCCGCGCGGCACAACGCCCAGGCCTCGCGCGCCTCGTCGTACTCGCGCAGCTCCCCCAGGAGGTGGGCGCGCGCGAGCTGCACCGACACGGACAGCGGGTCGTAGATCAGCGCGAGGTTGAGCTGCGCGCGCGTCTCGCCGGCGCGGCCCTGCAGCGCGAGGAGCTCCGCGAGGTTCAGCCGCGCCGACGTATAGTGCGGCATCGTGCGCAGCGCGCGGCGGAACATCGCTTCGGCCGCCTCGATGTCGTAGTCGCGGCGACCGAGCAGGATCGCCTCGGTGCGCAGCGCCACCGGATGGCCGGGCTCGAGGGCAAGCGCACGCGCGGTGGACGCGCGGATCTCACGCTGCGCGTCCTCGTCGGCGCGATCCTGGAACGTCATCCGGCTGTACATCGCCGCGGCGAGCCACGCCCAGCCGTCCGCGGTATCGGGGTGCTCGCGCGTCAGCGACGCGGCAATCGCAACCGCCTCGTCTGTGCCCTTGATCGATCGCTGCAGCACGAGAAGCCGCGCCGCGTCGAGCCGCGCGCGCGCCGCCGGTGGCAGCGCGGGCCGCGCACCGGTCGCGGCTCCGTGGCCCGTGTCGCCGCCCGCGACGGTCGCCTGCGCGCGCAGCACGATCGCGTCGAGCATCCGATCGACGAGGTCGTACGCGTCGTCGTCACCGGCGATCGCCGATTCCACCCAGTGCACGGCAGCGTCATGCGCGCCGACCATCCGCACCGAAAGCCGCAGGTCGCGCTTGTGCTCGCGCGTCAGCGTCGATTCGACGAGCCATGCAACGCCGAGCTCGGCGCCGAGCTTGTGCGGGCTGCGCGCACGGCCCTCCGCCTCGACGACGGATGCGCGCGCGATCACGCGCGGCAGACCGGCGCGCGCGAGGCGATCGGCAAGCGCGTCGGCGAACGCGAGGCAGGCGCCGTCGAGCGCGCCGTCGCCGGTGACGTTGCGCACGCTTTGCACCGCGACGCCGACCGGCGGCTCCGCAGCGCGCCGGCTTTCGACGAACTCGGGCCGGTAGCTGCCCTTCGGCAGGCGGATCCGCAGCCGCGGCACAGGGCGGCAATGCGCGTAGTGCGCGTCGAGCCGCGCGCGCAGCCGGCCGACGGTCACGCGCACGATCGGGTCGGCTTGCGCGTCGAACGTCGCGGGGTCGCGCCGGAACACCTCGAACGCGATCGCCGGCTCGCGCAGCGCCGTCGCATCGTCGGCGAGACGGCGATCGACGAGGTACTGGAGAAGCCGCCGATGGCTTGGCGCGCGGCGCAGCACGTCGCTCGCGGCGAGGCGCGCCATCTCCTCGTCGACCAGCGCCGCGGCGACGGACGTGCCGGCCGCCCCGCCGGTGTGGTGGACAGGTCCCGTCATCGTCCCGTCATGTTACTTGTTGTTACGTCAGCACGCGAGGACGTGCGCGTACCGTGCGGGAGCCTCCACCGCCCGCGCACCACGACATGCTCGCGCTCCTCCTCGGCCGCACGCCGCGCATCCTCGCGGCATGCATCGCGTTCTGTGCATCGACGCTGTTCGCGGGACTCGCAGGCGCGGCCACGCTGACGTACAGCGTCGCCCTCGACACCGATTCCAGCGCCGCGACCGGCTGCACGATGCCGAGCGCGAACGGCCCGTTGGCGGGCATCGATCGGGTACTCGACATCACCATCACGACATACGGCGCGAATGCGACTGTCGGGCCGGTGGCGATGCGCAGTTGCAGCAGCGGCGCGCTCGGTTCGCCGTCGACGATCGATGCCGGCGGCTGGGCGGTCGGCATCGGCGAGGGCAGCGGCGGCGCGGACGTGATCGAGGCGGCGCTGCCGCTGTCCCTCCTCCCGCCGGCGGCGACGATCCGCGCGGTCGCGCTCGCCGACGATGGCGCGGGCGGCAGCGACGCCACCGCGCCGTTCACGATCGTGCTCGCCGCGGCGCCACCGCCGCCACAACCTTCCATTCCGGTGCCGCTGTCGCCGTGGCTCATCGTGGCACTCGGCATCGGCGTGCTCGCGGGCCTCGAATGGCTGCGGCGCCGCCATCCGGAGCGCGTCGCGCTGGTCGTCGTGATCGGCGTCATGCTGGTATCGAGCGTTGCATGGGCGGCCGGCGCGCTGCTCGACGGCCATGTGGACGATTGGCGCGGCGTCACACCGGCCGTCACCGATCCGTCGGGCGACGCACCGCTCGGCGCCGACATCGTCGGCGCGTATGCGCAGCACGACGCGACGAAGCTCTACCTTCGCATCGACGCTCACCTGACGGCCATGTCCGCCAACGCCGCACCGGTGGTGAGCGCGGGAACGAGCCAGGCGATCACGCTGCCGGCCGTAGCGTCGCTCGGCGGCAGCGCGAGCGACGACGGCAGGCCGAATCCCCCGGGCGCCATCACGCTGACCTGGAGCGTCGCCTCGGGTCCCGGCGCCGGCGTGATCTTCGCCGATGCGCACGCGGCGCAGACCACCGCGACGTTCGTCGCGGCCGGGACTTACGTGCTGACGCTCGTCGCCGACGATGGCGCGCGCACGTCGCACGCCGAGGCGACGGTCACCGTCACGGACGGCGGACCGACAATCCAGGCGATCGCCGATCGCACGATCACGCTGGGCGATCATCTGCTGCAGCAGGTGACCGCGCAGGACGGCAACGTCAACGCGACGCTGACGTTCTCGCTGGCGCAATCGCCGGCCGGCGCCGCGCTCGCACCGCCCTCGCTGATCGACTGGACGCCGGCCGCGAACCAGGTGGGAACGCACGCATTCACCGCGCGCGTCGTCGACGGACAGGGGCGCTCGGCGTCGACGACCTTCAACGTGACGGTCGTGCGGAGCAATCACGCGCCCTCGCTGGCGGCGCAGGCCGATGCCGCGATCGGCCACGGACAGCCGTTTTCGCGAACGCTCGAGGCCAGTGATCCGGACGGCGACGCGCTCGCGTTCGAGCTCGTGAGCGGGCCGCCCGGCATGACGCTCGCCGGCGCGATGCTCACCTGGGACACGACCGGCGTCACCGGCACGCGCTACACGGTCACCGTCCGCGCTCGCGATCCGGGCGGGTCGACGGACACGCGCTCGTTCGCGATCACGCTCGCATCGGCGGTCGCGCCGTTGGCGCGCGACGACACGTATGTGGTCGGCACCGGTGACACGCTGACGGTCCCCGCCGCCGGCGTGCTCGCCAACGACGCCTCCGGGCTCGGCGCCGCACTGTCGGCGGCGAAGCTCACCGACCCCGACAAGGGCACGCTGACCGCGTTCAACGCCGACGGCTCGTTCACGTTCACCGCGCCGCCATCGCTGCCGCCGGAGACTTCGCTGGCGATGACATCGTTGCCCGGCGGCCTCGTCAACGACAGCACGGGTTACGCGTGGTCCGCGGACATCAATCATGACGGCGGCGCCGACATGGTGACGACGAGCTTCGGCACGCCGATGGCTACCGACGGCAAGACCGGCGCGCGCCTGTGGACCGGCTGGGATACGTCGGAGGCCTCGCCGGGGCGCTCCTGCCTCATGTACCTCTTCGGCACCGACTTCGCGCTGGGCGACGTCGACGACTCGGGCGACGTCACGCTGATCTCGGGCACCAACTGCGATGCCACGTATACCGCGGGCGTCGCGACGCGGCTCATCGCGGTGGACACGAATCCGGCGCATGCGATCGCCGGCGCTGCGCGCGTCAAGTGGATGTCGAAGCGGCTGGACGAGAAGCTGCTCGCGTCGCCGCCCGGCGGCGGCACGCCGGTGCCGACTTACGTGCTCGACCCGCAGGGAAGCGGCCTCGTCAACTGGGCGGTTCCCACGCTCGCGCGACTGACACCCGGCGGCGCCGTGAAGGTGCTGACGCGCACGCTGATCGGCCCGAACCTGTTCTTCTTCGACCGGGATGGCGACGGCTCGCGCGAAACCGACGCGGGCTGCGCGGCGGCGACCGGCAACGAGGCAGACCTCGGCAAGACCTGCACCGTCACGTTCATCGTCGACGCCGCGACCGGCGTCAAGGAAGCGGCGCTGACGGCGCCCAATCCGCGCAACTGGTACTCGACGACCAACTGGTATCCCTTCCGCCAGCTGCCGGTGGTGGTGGCCGACCTCGACGGCGACGGGCAGGTCGAGATCGTCAGCGGCGACGACGTGTTCACGCTCGTCGGCGGCCAGTGGACGCTGGCGCGCCAGCTCGCGTCGCTGCCCGGCGCGATCAACTGGTTCGAGCCCAACTCGATCGCCGTCGCCGACCTCGACGGCGACGGCAAGGCAGAGATCATCCGGCAGTCGGATTGGGACAGCGACTACTACGGGCGCAAGCGCGGCTTCCAGATCTACGCGTCCGACGGTCGCCTGCTGCGATCGTTCGAGGTCCCCACCTGGGACGTCAGCCTGCCCGTCATCGCCGACGTCGACGGCGACGGCGTGCCCGAGATCGTGTTCAGCGCACGCGGCGTCGTCTATGCCTATCGGCCCGACGGCACGATGCTCTGGGCGAGCGTGTTCCCCGACGACGACGGCCTGCAACCCGGCGATGTCCCGGGGCGCCAGTACTGGCCGCAGGCGGTCGGCGATCGCACGCGCGCCGGCAACAGCGTGCAGGTCTACGACCTCGCGCTCGACGGCGCGCCGGAGGTCGTGGCGAATGGCAACTTCCGCATCGCCATCATCGACGGCCGCACCGGTATCGTGAAGTCGAGCATCCATCACAACGGCTACTACGCCAACAACGGCGTGCCGCAGATCGTCGATGCCGATGGCGACGGCCATGCCGAGATCTTCAGCGCCGCGGCCAGTCCCGGTGTCTGCGGCGGCTGCGCAAGCGCCAACACCATTCCGTTCGCCGGCGAGCACCGCGACTGGGCGCCGGCGCCGCTGACCTTCAACCAGGCCAACTACAACCCCTGGGCGATCGACGACGCGGGCGCGATCCACTACGACGGCGACGTCCACCGCAGCTTCCGCAATCAGCGGCAACGCGGCAGCGTGGTCGATGCGCGTACGCGCGACAGCGCGACGTTCACCTACACCGCTCGCGATGCCGGCGGCGAGTCCGCGCCCGCGAGCGTGCACGTGCAGATCGTGCCGTTGAACCGCCCACCGGTGATCACGTCGACGCCGCCGTCGGCCATCGACGTCGTGCTTGACGCGCAAGGCCACTACCCGAGCTTCGTCTACCAGGTGGCGGCGATCGATCCCGACGTCGGCGACACGGTGCGCTACGAGCTCGTCTACTCGACGATCAACACGTACTACTTCCCGCAGGTGACGGTGGACGCCGTGACCGGCGCGATGCACATGTACACCGGGCCCTGCGGATCGTACGGCGGGCCCTGCGACATGGGCAAGCTGCTGGTCGTGGTCGCCGCGATCGACAGCTTCGGCGCGCGCAGCGAGCAGGCGTTCCACGTCGACGTCACGTACATCAAGCAGACCGTGCCGGATGTCGTCGGGCAGCGGGTGGACGACGCCCGGGCCGCCGTCGCGGCGGCGACGCTGACACCGAAGGTGACGGAGGTGTTCGACGCGCAACCCGCCGGAACGGTGATCGCGCAGGATCCCGCCGGCGGCACGGCGCTGGTGCGCAGCGGCACGGTGTTGCTGAGCGTCTCGAAAGGCCCCCAGCCGGTGACGATGCCATGGGTCGTCGGCAAGACGATCACCGCGGCCCGCCAGCAGCTCGGCGCGCTCGGGCTCGCGGTCGACACTGCGACGCAGGCGTCGGCGTCGATCGCCGCCGGGGAAGTGATCGCGCAGGTTCCCGCGTTCGGCACGACGATCGTGCCGTCGCCGTCGAATCCGGCGCTGCTGACGGTGTCGTCCGGCGCGCCGCTCGGCGGCGCGATCGCGAAGATCGTCGTCGAGCCGGCGAGCACGACGCGCGTCGTCGGCGACGACATCGCCTACCGAGCGCTCGCGGTGCTCGCCGACGGCACGGCGCGCGACGTCACGCTCGCCGCGACCTGGACCGCGACGCCGGACGCGCCGGTCACGCTGTCAGGCGCCGCTGTCCACGCCGCGCATGCGGGCACGACCACCATCACCGCGTCACTGGAAGGCGCGAACGGCAACGCCGCGCTGACGGTGGCGTCGCCGGTCGCCGAAGACAGCGCTCCCGATGCGACCATCGCCTCGCCACTGGACGGCGCGAGCGTCGTCGGCCCGGTCGACGTCGTCGGCACCGCCAACGATGACCATTTCCTGCGCTACGAGCTCGCGTTCGCGGCCGACGGCGACGAGGACTTCACGTCGCTCGCCGAGGGCAGCGCGCCGGTGAGCGCGGGCGTGCTCGGGCGATTCGACCCGACGGTGCTGGAGAACGGCGTGTACACGCTGCAGCTGTCGGTCTACGACCGCGGCGGCAACGTCTCGGTGGCACGCGTGTCGGTGACGGTCGAGGGCAATCGCAAGGTCGGCGCGTTCACCCTGACCTACAACGACCTCACCGTGCCGCTCGCCGGCATCCCGATCCAGATCGTGCGCACCTACGACAGCCGCAACAAGGCCAAAGGCGACTTCGGCGTCGGCTGGACGCTCGGCCTCAAGGCGGTGCGCGTGGCGACGACACGTGCGCCCGGCGATGGCTGGCGGGTGGTCAAGAATGGGCTCAACTACGAGCTCGACGCCCGGTCCAATCGCTACATCACGGTGACGCTGCCCACCGGCCGCGTCGAGACCTTCGACCTCCGCATCACGCCGTCATCGTCGCCGCTCGTACCGTTCGAGACGGTGCGCGCGAGCGTCGTGCCGCGGCCCGGCACGCAGGGCACGCTCGAGATCCTGTCGAACACCGACCTCCTGATCGTCGACCCGCAGCCGGGACCGGTGACGTTGGTCGACGACGCCACGCTCGAATCGTTCGCGCCCGACCGCTTCCGCTATCGCCAGCGCGACGGCACGGAATTCGTCGTCACACGCTCGCACGGCGTCGAAAGCGTGAAGGATCCGAACGGCAACGCGATCACCGTGACGCCGGCCGGCATCTCGCATTCGACGGGCGTCGCGGTGACGTTCACGCGCGACGCAAAGGAGCGTATCACCGCGATCACCGATCCGGCGGGCAACACGCGCACGTACGCCTACTCGGACGAAGGCGATCTCGCGCGCGCGACCGACCGCAGCGGCAACGCGACGAAGTATTTCTACGACCGTGGCCACGGCATCGTGCGCATCGAGGATCCGCTCGGGCGCACCGCGACGCGAACCGAGTACGACGAGGGCGGCCGCGTCGTCAGCATCACCGACGCCGAGGGCAACACCACGCAGTATCGCCACGATCTCGACGGCCGGCAGGAGCAGGTCGAGGACGCGCTCGGCCACGTCTCGATCCTCATCTACGACGAGCGCGGCAACGTGCTCGCCCGGACCGACGCGCTCGGCCATACCTCGACGGCGACCTACGACGCGCGCGACCGGCAGACCAGCACGACCGATGCGCTCGGCGCGACGACGCATTACGAATACGCCGACGACGACCAGCCCACGCGCATCGTCGATCCGCTCGGCCACGCGCAATCCGCCACCTACGACGACAAGGGACGGCGCGCCAGCGTCACCGACGCGCGCGGCCACGCGACGCAATTCGCGTACGACGCCACCGGCAACCGTACACGCTCGACGGACGCGCTCGGGCGTGTCACGTCGCTCGCCTTCGACGCCGCGGGCAATCCCACCCGGATCACGCGCCCCGACGGACTCGTCGCGCAGATCGCCTACGACGCGGCGGGTCATCGCACCGCCACGACCGACACCGCCGGGAACGTGCTGACGATCGCCTACGACGCCAACGGCAACGCCGTCTCGCAGGGCGATCCAGACGGCGGCGCGGCGACGCTCGCCTACGACGCCGAGGGGCGGATCGTCGCCACGGCGCGCGGCGGGCGCACGCGGACGATCGACTACGATGCCGCCGGCAACGTCGCCGGGGTCGTCGTGGCCGGCGGGCAGCGGATGAGCCTCGCGACCGATGCCATCGGCCGGTTCGTCGGCGTCACCGATCCCGAGCTGGGTGCGGTCCTGCATCAGGCGTTCGACGCCAACGGCAACCTCACCGAGTCGCGCGATGGGCTCGGCAACGTCACCGCGCGCAGCTACGACGCGGCCGGCCGCCTGACGTCGATCACGACTCCCGGCAGCGCGACCGAGCGGCGCGTCTACGATGCCGGCAACCGCCTCGTGCAGGTGATCGACCCGCGCGGCTTCAGCACGTATTTCGCCTACGACGCGAACGCGCGGCTGTTGTCGCGGACCGATGCGATGGGCGGCATCACGCGCTATGCCTACGACGAGAACGGCAACCGCGTCGGCGAGACCGACGCTGCGGGCAACGTGACGCGCTTCGAGTTCGACGTGCTCGATCGGCCCGTGCGCACGCTCTACGCGGACGGCGCGCAGGAAACCCTCGCCTACGACGATGCCGGCCGCGTCGTGCGCAAGGGGGACGTCCTCGGCGGCACGACGCAGTTCGCCTACGACGATCTCGACCGCATCGTCGCCGTCACCGATCCGCTCGGCAACACCACGCGCTACGCCTACACGGGCGCGCTCGGCAGCCCGAGCGCCGTCACCGATGCCAATGGCCACGTCACGCGCCACACCTACGACGCGAGCGGCCGCCAGCTCTCGACGACGTTCGCCGACGGCAGCAGCGAGACGTCGACTTACGACGCGTCGGGCCGGCGTGTCGAATCGACCAATGGCGCCGGCGAGCGCAATCGCTGGGCATTCGATGCGCGCGGACGACCGGCGAGCGTCACGCTGGCCGATGGCAGCGTCGAGACCTACACGTACACGCCCGACGGGCAGCTCGCCTCGGCGACCGCCGCACGAGGCACCGTGACGTTCGCGTACGACGACGTCACGCGGCGCGTCGTGCGCGTGACGGAGCCCGACGGCGGCTACGTGCGCTACGAGTACGACGCCTCGGGGCTGCGCACGCTGGTCGCGCATGGCGACGCGGGCGGCGAGCGCGCGCTGCGCTACACCTTCGACGCGTTGGGGCGGATCGCCACGATGACCGATCCCGAAGGAGGCGTCACGCGCCAATCGTTCGATGCGACCGGCAGGCTCGCGGTGCTCACGCGGCCCGGTGGCGTGACCACTGCCTACACGTACGACGCCCGCGGCCGCGCACGCACGATCACCGATCGCGCGCCGGGCGGCGCGTTGATCGCGCAGACGACGTACACGCGCGATGCCGCCGGCAACGTCCTGCGCGTCGACCGTGCCGACGGCACGCGCGTCGACTACGCCTACGATGCGCTGTCGCGCGTGGTCGCGGAGACCCGCTACGCAGGCGGCGCCGTGGCGGCGCGCGCGAGCTTCGCCTACGACGCGGCCGGCAATCGCATCGCCGCCGGCAATCCCGGCTCGCCATCCACGTTCGTCTACGGCAGCGACGACCGGTTGCTGTCCGGCGCGGGCGTCGCGTACGACTACGATGCCGCCGGTCGGCGTGTCGCCGCGCACTGGGACGCCTCGGGCGTGCCGCGCACCGCGCGCTATCGCTGGGATAGCCGCGACCGCCTCGTGCAGTTCACCGGCGACGGCGCCGATGTCCATCGCTATGCCTACGGCGCCGACGGCGTGCGGCAAGCGAAGACCGGTCCCGCCGGCGTCGAGACCTTGCTCGCCGATCGCGACCATCCGAGCGGCGTCGCGCAGCTGTTGCGCGCGACTTTGCCGTCGCGCACCGACCTCTTCGACTGGACCGACGCGCTGGCCGCTGCGCACGAGGGTGCGTCGGCGTATGCGCCGCTCGCCGATGCGCTCGGCTCGGTCGGCATGATGGTCGACGCGGCCGGCGGCGTCGCCGACACGTTGCGCTACGACGCGTTCGGCGCGCTCGTCTCGCAATCCGGCGCGACCGCCGCGACGCATCGCTTCGCCGGCGAGGTCGCCGACCCCGAGTCGGGCCTCGTCTACCTGCGAGCACGTTATTACGACCCCGCCACCGGCACCTTCCTGTCGCGCGACCCGCTGCAGGGCGACGTCGACAACCCGCTGTCGCGCAACCGCTACGCGTACGCGCTCGACAATCCCGTGAATCGCCGCGACCCGACGGGACAGGAAACGCTGGTCGAGGTCAACTTCGCGTCCGCGCAAAGCGTCGCGCTCGACGCGCAGAACGTGCTGTCGAAGCGCAAGGCGCTGCAGCAGACCAAGGAGGTCGTCGTCGACGCGGCGCGGATCACCGGCGGCATCATGGCGGTGGAATCGGTGATGGAGTATTTCTCCGCGGGACCGGCGACGGTGCGGCGCTGGTTCGGCTCCGGCAAGGTCGTCGAGCTGATCCTCGACCTGGTCAGCAACGGTCTCGGCGAGACGATCGACTCGGGTGTCGAGATCGCCGCGTCGCTCGGCATGAGCAAGATGGCCTACGACATGCTCGGCGGCCGCACGACGCGGATCGTCATCCAGGGCGTCGGCATCTTCCTCGCGGGCTCGGTCGACGAGGCGATGTCGCAGTTCAAGGCGGACCTGCGCTACTCGACGGCGTGCGCGAAGCCGGACGACATCGCATTCGCGCTGCGCTCGGAGAACATCATCGAGATCTGCACGCGGGGCCTGACGATGCCGCCGCTGCCCAGCGCCGCGACGATCACGCGCGGCGGCTACGCGTCGCTGCCGGGGCTGTTCGTGCACGAGTACTCGCACATCAGCCTCGGCAGCAAGGATCCGCACTACGGCTGCACGACGGGCGCCGCGGCTTACCTGCGGCGCATTCCGGGCAACGCGCTGCTCAATGCCGACAGCTATCGCTGCTGGGCGGAAGATACGTCGACGGGCTGGAGCGGCAGCACCACCGGCCCGGCTCCGCAGTGGTGAGCACTGCGGAGCGCCGAATCCCGGGAGCTCCGACGCAGCCGTCGCGGAGCGTCATGTCTTGGGCAGCGTGACGCCCTTCTGTCCCTGGTACTTGCCGCCGCGGTCCTTGTACGAGGTCTCGCAGACTTCGTCCGACTCGAAGAAGATCACCTGCGCGACCCCCTCGTTGGCGTAAATCTTCGCCGGCAGCGGCGTGGTGTTGGAGAACTCGAGGGTGACGTAGCCTTCCCACTCGGGCTCGAAGGGGGTTACGTTGACGATGATGCCGCAACGTGCATATGTCGAATTGTGCACGTGCATGTCATTCGCGATGAAGTTCTCGATGCCTGGCACCGAGATGTCGTAGACCTCTTCTTCGCCGCACGCTTCGATCGATTCGACGACGTCCCACACGGGACCGTCCAGCAATGCGTCGAGCGCGGAATTGCGGGTCGCGACGGCGACGCGTCGCGCCACCGTCCGCCCGAGCGACTGTGACGGGTTCGACTTCGCCGCGATTCGATTGAGCGACGTGCCGGCTG
>JAICUU010000150.1 GCA_025935675.1 Burkholderiales bacterium | reverse complement strand
TACGGCTTCACCGTCGTGATGATCGAGCCGACGGTCGTCGTGATGAACTTCGACCTCGTCGCGCTGGTGCGCGGCGGCGAGCCGCCGCCGCCGCAGTCGACGGGCTCGCCGCAGATCGACGGCTGGATCCGCTACGGCACGCACGTGCCCGCGACGGGCACGCTGCTGTGGTTCTCGCCGGCGCTGCGCGAGCGGCCGCAAGGTGTCGCGCGCATCGACGACACGCACGGCGAGATCGTCGTCAACGGCATCCGCCTCGCGCTCGCGCGCGACGGCGACACCTGGACGGTCACGCGCCGCTGAACTCCCGCTCCCGCACGCGGGAAGAGGGATCGAGGTGAGGGGGCTGCGTCCCCTCGCCCGCGTGCGGGAGCAGGGTAGGGTGAGCGCCCTTCACATCATCACCCCCATCCCCCCATCGACATAGATCGTCTGCCCGGTCATGTAGCTTGACGCATCCGATGCAAGAAATACGGCAGCGCCCGCAAGCTCCACCGGATTCCCCCACCGCCGCATCGGCGTGCGCGACTCCACCCACGCCACGAACTCGGCATCGGCCGTCAGCGCGGCATTCATCTCGGTGCGAAAGTAGCCCGGCGCAATCGCGTTGCAGCGAATGCCATGCGGCGCAAGCTCCACCGCGAGGCCGCGCGTCAATTGCCGGACGCCACCTTTCGAGGCGACGTACGGGACGATGTTGGCACGGGCGAGCTCCGACGTGAGCGACGCGATGTTGATGATCGCGCCGCGGCCGCGCGCGCGCATGCCGCGCGATGCGGCCTGCGCGACCAGGAACGGTGCCGTCAGGTTGGTGGCGATGACCGCGTTCCAGTCGTCGGCCGAGAAATCGCCGAGCGGCTTGCGCAGCTGCATGCCGGCGTTGTTGACGAGGATGTCGAGGTGGCCGTGCGTCGCCTCGATGCTTGCGATGCCATCGCGCACGGAGTCGGACGAGGTGACATCGAAAACCGCGGCGTCGCTCGCGAGGCCGGCCTCGAGCTTGCCACGCGCCGCATCGAGCGCGGCGCGGTTGCGGCCGTTATAGACGACGAGCGCGCCGGCGCGTGCGAGTCCGGCGGCGATCGCCGCACCGAGGCCGCGCGCCGCGCCGGTGACGAGCGCGACGCGGCCGGTCAGGTCGAAGGGATTTTGCGTTGGCATGGCGCGGAAGATGAGCGATGGTCGCCGATGGGTGCGTGTGACGCAAGCTAACCGTCGTCCCCGCGAAAGCGGGGGCCCAGCCGTGACCATCCAATATGGGCTTGCCGTCCCGGCTGCGACGCTGCGTTACCGCTGGATTCCGGCATTCGCGGGAATGACGCCGCGTGATGTTTCGAGGTACGCGTGTCGTGCCGGCTGCGACGCTGCGTTACCGCTGGATTCCCGCATTCGCGGGAACGACGAGGGCCGGCGGCGGCGCCGCGCCTTCGCGCGCGGCGGCCGCCTCGAGCTCCGCGACCATCCGCGTGACGCGCGTCTCCAGCGCCTCGTTGGACATCGACTCGCGGAAGATCTCGACCATCAACGGGAACGCGAACGGCGTCGGACGCTGAGCCGTGCGCAGCAGCGCAGGGCTCCTGCGCAGCCGCGTGAGCGCCGCGGCGAGTCGCGGCGCCTCGAGGTGGCGCTCCATCACCTCGCGCACGGCCTGCGCGAGCAGCAGATTCTGCGGATCGTATTCGGCGAACACGTCGTAGAGGAGGCCGCTCGACGCCTGCAGCTGGCGGTTTGAATGTCCCTGCCCGGGGAAGCCCTGGAACACGAGCCCGGCGACGCGCGCGATCTCGCGGAATTGCCGACGCCCGAGCTCGGCGGCGTTGAGGCCCGCGAGGATGTCGCGCTCGACGTGCTCCTCGGCCAGCAACCGGCCGATGTCGCCGAGCGTCAGGTCGACCGGCAGCGGCGACAGGAGGCCGAAGCCGTAGTCGTTGATGGTGATCGTGAACGTGCGCGGGCGGATCTGCGCGAGCCGGTACGCGAAGAGCGTCGCGAGGCCGAGGTGCGCGAGCCGGCCTTCCATCGGGTAGAAGAAGAGGTAGTGGCCGTCGCGCAGCGTGATGCGCTCGACCAGCCACTCGTGCATCCGCGGCAGCCCCGACCAGCGCTGCTGCAGCTCGAGCAGCGGCCGCACGAGGTCGAGCTCGGGCGACGCGAAGCGACCTTCGGCGGCCTCGCCGACCAGCTTGCGCGTGCGCTCGGCGAGGAGCGTCGACAGCGCCATCTTGGCGCCCATCCAACGCGTGATGATCGCCGATTTCCTGGGCGCGGGCTTCACCCACGCCGTCATCTCGCGCACGCGCACGAACTCCAGCACCTTGCCGGCGAACACGAAGCAGTCGCCGGGCCGCAGGTGCGCGATGAACGATTCCTCGACGGTGCCGAGGCGCTTGCCGTTGCGCATCTGCACGTGGATGCTCGCGTCGGCGACGATCGTGCCGATCGACTGGCGATGGCGCTGCGCGATCCGCCGGTCGGGCACGCGCGCGATGCCGTCGTCGCCGATCACGACGCGCCGGTACTCGGGATACGCGTTGAGGCTCGCGCCGCCATGCACGACGAAGTCGAGCGCCCACTGCCACTGGAAATCGTCGAGCGCGCGATAGGCGTGCGTGCCACGCACTTCGGCGAGGAGCTCGCTCGGCACGAACCCGCCGCCGAGCGCGCAGGTGACGAGATGCTGGACGAGCACGTCGAGCGAGCGTTCGATCGGCACGCGGGGCTCGATCTTGCGCTCGGCGGCGGCCTCGCGCGCGGCGGCCGCCTCGACGAGCTCGAGCGCGTGCGTGGGCAGCACGGTGATCTTCGACACTTCGCCCGGCCGGTGGCCGCTGCGGCCGGCGCGCTGCAGGAGGCGCGCGACGCCTTTCGGCGAGCCGATCTGCAGCACCTGGTCGACCGGCGCGAAATCGACGCCGAGGTCGAGGCTCGAGGTGCAGACCACAGCACGCAGCTTGCGATCACGGATGGCATCCTCGACCCATTCGCGCACGTCGCGCTCGAGCGAGCCGTGATGGAGCGCGATCGTGCCCGCCCAGTCGGGCCGCGCGTCGATCAGCGCCTGGTACCAGATCTCCGCGGATGAACGCACGTTGGTGAACACGAGCGTCGTCTTGGCGCGCTCGATCGCCTTGATCACCTCGGGCAAGAGGCGCGTGCCGATGTGGCCGGCCCACGGAAAGCGCTCGATCGTCGGCGGATGCGCGGTCTCGATGACGATGCGCTTCGCCTCGAGGCCCTGGATGATGCGCGCGCGCGACACGTTCGCCGGACCGACGAGGCACGCGAGCGCGTCGTCGAGATTGGCGAGCGTCGCCGACAATCCCCACGTGCGCGCCGCCGGCACTACGCCGCGCAGCCGCGCGAGCGCCAGCTCGACCTGCACGCCGCGCTTCGACGCCATCAGCTCGTGCCACTCGTCGACGACGACCGTCGTCACGTGCGCGAAGCGCTCGCGCCAGTCGGCGCGCGACAGGAAGAGCGTGAGGCTCTCCGGCGTCGTGACGAGCGCGGTGGGCATCCGCCGGTCCTGCCGCGCGCGCAATGCGGGCGGCGTGTCGCCGGTGCGCAGTCCCACCGTCCAGAATGGTCGCAGCGCGCCGGCCGCGCGCGTGATCGCAAGCGTGGTGTCGCCGGCGAGCGCGCGCAGCGGCGTGATCCACAAAAGCGTGAGCGGCGGTGGCTCGTCGGCGCCCCCGTTCGGGCCCTCGGCAAGCGCGCCCATCAGCGCCGCGTAGGTCTTGCCCATGCCGGTCGGCGCGTGGATGAGGCCGGACTCGCCGGCCGCATGCGCCGCCCACACCGCTTCCTGGAAAGGAAACGGCGTGAACCCTTGCGACGCGAACCACGCGCGCGTGGCGTCGTGAAGGGGGGCGGCGCGGTCGTCGGGCATCGCCCGATTGTACGGCGTTTGCCCTCGCGAATCGAACGATCGTTCTGATCCGGAAGCGCCGGCGAGGTGGCGTCGAGAAAACCTGACGCCGCCCATCGAGATCCACGCATTCCTGCCTCACGCGGCAGCGTGTAGTGTGACTGAGGGGCCTGCCGTGTCGCGAATTGAACCGACATGCGTTCGACCGGGGTCTTCGACCGGGTCTTTCGGACAGTCGCGCAAAGGCGGCTGGACGCGCGCTTTACCTGTCGCGCGGCAAGGGCCGGAGCGGCTGTTGACCGAGGTATCGACATGGCAACCAAAAAAAGCGACTTTGCAACCCTGCCCGCCGGTACCCGCGTGACGTGGCACTATCGCAGCGCGATTGGCCACGGCACCGTTGTCGGCGTACACAAAATGGGCACCAACGCGGACAATACGATGTACGACGTACGGCAGCATGACCACCATCCCGGCGAGCCGGAGATCGTGCATCACACGGGCAAGGCGTTGAGCAGGGCGTGACGATCCCGCTCGCTCATCCCTGAAGGGAGCTCGCGCAATCGATCCGGCACGTTACGCTTCGCGGAGGCGGATGCGTGTCCCGGCGCGCGTCCGCAAGCAACCACGGATTGGATTCACGATGCCGGCAAACGATCGAGCGAGCGATCAGGTTGCGCCCAGCCTGCACGATCTCTACGAGAACGCGCGCCGGCTGGTCGGATCGGAAGGCGCGATTTCCAAGGTCGCCCTCGACCTGCACGACCTCTACGAAAACGCGCCTTGCGGCTACCACAGCGTCGACTCCGCCGGGATCATCCTCCGCATCAACCGAACGGAGCTGAACTGGCTCGGCTTTACGGCCCAGCAATTGGTGGGCAAGAGGAAGCTCGCGGAGCTTGTTTCCGAGCGCTTCCGCAGCGGATACGAGCGCGTGATCCAGTCGCTCGTCGTCGGAAGCGACGTCGCGGAGATCGAGATCGAGCTGACGCGCGCGGACGGCTCGATGTTCGATGCGTTCCTGCGCATCGCCGCGGTGCGCGACAGCCAGGACAGGTTTCTCTACACGCGCTCGACCGTCATCGACATCACGGCGCGCAAGCGCGCCGAGGCGGAGTTGCGCGAGCATTCGGATGAGCTGCAAGCCATATCGGAGCGCGTCGTCGAGATCCAGGAAACCGAACGACGCAGCCTGTCCGCGGAATTGCACGATCGGCTGGGCCAGAACCTGGCGGCCATCAACCTCAACCTTCATATCGTCAAGGACCAGTTGTCGCGGGATTCACGGACAAAAGTAGGATCTCGGCTGGACGATTCCATTGCGCTGGTGGAGCGGACCGTGGAAGGCGTACGCGACGTGGCCGCCGCACTGCGTCCCCTGGTTCTCGACGACTACGGACTTGTCGTGACGCTGCAGGGATACGGCGAGCAATTCGCCGCACGCACCGGAATCCGCGTGGCCGTGACATCGACGGGTGCGCTGCTGCGCCTCGAGCAGGACGTCGAGATGGCGTTGTTCCGGGTGAGCCAGGAGGCGCTGACGAACGTGCTTCGGCACGCCAAGGCGACCGGCGTGCAGGTGACGCTCGCGACCCAAGCGAAGGTCGTGACCTTGACGATCGCGGACGATGGCTGCGGATTCGACGCGGAACCTGCGATGGATCACCGGACGCGCGGGTTGGGATTGCTCATCATGCAGGAGCGCATGCGCGCGGTGGATGGATCGTTGCGCATCGAGTCGCGCCCGGGTGCAGGGACGAGCGTGATGGCGACGATCAGAAGAGACGACGATGACGATCAGGATATTGCTGGCGGACGACCACTCCATACTGCGTGACGGCATAGCGGCGCTGCTCGAGGCGCAGGACGGCATTGCGGTCGTCGCCCACGCGAACGATGGCCGGGAAGCGGTGCGGATGGCGAGCCTGCATACGCCGGACGTGGCGGTCATGGACATCGTGATGCCCGAGCTCGACGGGATCGAGGCGACGCGCATGATCCTGAAGGCCCTTCCTGCGGTTCGCGTCGTGATCCTGTCGATGTATTCGACCACCGAGCACATATTCCGCGCTCTCCAGGCAGGCGCCAAAGGCTACCTGCTGAAGGAATCCGCGGGCGCCGAATTGGTCGCGGCGATCAGGAGCGTGCATGCCGGGCGACGCTTCCTGAGCCAGAAGATCACCGAATCCGTGGTCGACAACTACATTCGCGAGCACGTGGCCACCGACCCGCTCGGTACGCTTAGCCGCCGCGAGCACCAGATCCTGCAACTGGTGGCTGGCGGAAAGAGCACGGCGGACATCGCCAGCGCGTTGTTCCTCTCGCCCAAGACGGTCGATACCTATCGCAGCCGCCTCATGCAGAAGCTCGAGATCGACAATGTCGCAGGTCTGGTGAAATTCGCCATTGCCTCCGGATTGACGCCTCCCTGACGATCGACAGGTGGCGCCCACCACCAGCGGCGCGCAGCTTTCAGCCCGGAATGACAGTCGGGACCGTCAAATGCCCGCATTCGACCGGACCTCGGGCGAAATCAACCGCCGTGCCACGCGTGCGCTGGCGGTGCTCGACGACCGTGGACCGCGGGTACGTCAGTAGTAGCCGGCACGCTTGCGGTGCGCGCCAGGCGCTGCTTCGCGCTCCGGAGAAAGCACATGCGAAGTATCGTATTCGGGACGCGTCTCGATCGCGTGGCGAGTGGACTTTACACACACTTCGCGTTCGGGCCAGCTGATGTAATCGATCAATTCCGGCGACAGCAGCACCTGCTTGCCCGGAAGCCATTTGCGCGTATCCACGACGATGTGGCGGATCGCCCAGCTTTTGTCGTCCATGACGAAATTCTCCACGCTGCCGATCGGGCCGTCGCTGGCCATGATTTCGTAACCAATGACTTCGTTGCTGCTGCGCAGGTGCGAATCGGCCGATTCGAGCGTCCGGTCGAGGCGCGCCTGCCGCGCGCGGACGATGGCTTCATCGCGCGATCCGTGCGGGGCGAGCGAGGGATCGGGCGACGCGCCGACCCACGGGATCGGAAATGCGTCGAGTCCCCACAGGTTGGTGCCGTCCCAGTAATTTGGAAAGCCATAGTAGGTGTGGTGCGCAGCCTCCTGCTGCCGGGAAACAGGCTTGTCGGTATCAATACTCGGGCTATCCCTGACCTGCTTCTGGGTGAGGCTCACATGCATGACGCCGTCGTCCCAGGCGACCTCGCGCACGGCGTTTGGGGAGATCAGCACCCGGCGATCCTTGAGCCAGGTGCCGGTCTCGACGATCACGTAGCGGATCGCCCAGCGCTCGTCGTCGAAATAGAGATCCTTGACCGTACCAAGCCGGCCATCGACCGCTTCCACGGATGCACCTTCCAGTTCCTTGACGTTGTGCAACATCGCATCACTCCTGTTCAGTGCTGCGCGACGGGCCGGTCATGCGATCTCATCACCGAGCCCGAGATGGGGCGCGAGGCGCGCGTGTTCGCGCATGCCTGGTTACGGTGCATTCATCCACGCCATCGCGGTATCGGGAGACTCGGATACGTCGCGTAGGCGTTTGCCGATGGGTGCGGCCATCCACATCCGCTGCTCGCGCACCTCCAACGTCGTGGCGAGATCGGCCGCCGATCGTCCGACGGGCCGCTGTCCCCGGCATGAGTCGTGCCGCCGGCGTAAGCCCGGGCGTACCGCGTGCGTCTTGTCGACGCTTCGCACGGCCCCATGTGGAAACTCGCATTGAATCATGGCCATTCCGCTGCGCCTTGGCAGCGGGAATCGAGAACACCTGACCCGGGATATCGAGATTTGCCCGTTACTCGGCCCCGGGATATGCACGCAGACTGAAGGCTCGGGGTGACGCCGTTATCGGCCCGCCTCGATCGGCGTGGCGCGTCCGGGGAACCCGTACGAGCCATGCATTTGCAACTTGCCGCTACCGAGGATTCACATGAATAGGCTTTTCTCTCGCGTGTACGAATCGCCGCTGATGTTCGCGTTGCGGTTCCTGTTGATAGTGCCGATTGACCGGTCGAGGATTCCCGCAATCGCTCGCTCGTCGCGGGTTCGCCGAATCTCGACGTCTTATCGCCGGGCCGTCGTCCGGTCGCGCGATTGAGTCTGCGTCGGCCACGTGGCGCATGGCGATGCACAACGGTGAAGCGCGCGTAAAGAAGTTGCGCGTGACCGATTTCCAGCCAGGCGCCGCCTCACCTGCCGGCATCCGCAGGAATCCAAGGAGCAATTCATGCCAGACCATGATCCCCTTTATCCGGAGGCCACCCGCGAAATCGCCGAGTTGCGGACCCGACTAGCACCCGGTCCCGCCGAAGCGTTTCGTGCCTTCAGCCGCAGCG
>JAICUU010000290.1 GCA_025935675.1 Burkholderiales bacterium | reverse complement strand
GGATCAGCCCGTGCGGCGGTCGCCGTGATGAGAATGAGGACGGCGCAAAGACGTGTCGCGTGTGGCACGAGGTCGCGCATCGGAAGCGTGTCGCCGCGCGAGGCGGCGTCGGTTTCGAAGGTGGCGCCACATTAGCACGGGGTCGCGGGCCGGCTTTGCCGGCGGCGCGCCGCTTTCCGTCGTCGGTCGGCGTCCTACCGGATGCCGGCGACACGCGATGCGTGCGTCAGCGCAGCGAGGCGTTGAACGCGTCGAGCGCGCGCTGCCCGGGGACGAGATCGGCGTCGGCCAGCGCGTTGAGCGGCGTCCTTGTAGTGGCCAACGCGTCGTGCAGGTCGCGGCTGGCGGGCGCGACATAGAGGAGGCCGGTGACCACCTCGCCGGCGGCGCGGCGCGACTCGAGATACGACAGCGCGTTGAGCTTGTCGCGCGGGTCGTAGTCGGCGGCGAGCTTGCGCAGCCTTATCGTGCCACCGTCGTGCAACATCACGTCCTCGACGCCGCCCTGCGGCGGATCGGCGGCGATCGGCTCGCGCACCGGCATGAAGTCGAGCCGATTGACCGACTCGTTGTGCTCGCGCACATAGTCGTAGCTTTTCGTCGAGCCCGCGTGGTTGTTGAACGCGACGCACGGCGACACGACGTCGATGAACGCCGCGCCCTTGTGCGCGACCGCCGCCTTGACGAGCGGCACGAGCTGGCCCTTGTCGCCCGAGAAGCCGCGCGCGACGAACGTCGCGCCGAGCGTCAGCGCGAGCATCGCGAGGTCGATCGCCTCGTCGGCGTTGGTGGCGCCGCGCTTGCTGCGGCTGCCCTTGTCGGCGGTCGCCGAGAACTGTCCCTTGGTGAGGCCATAGACGCCGTTGTTCTCGACGACGTAGACCATGTCGACGCCGCGGCGGAGCACGTGCGCGAACTGGCCCAGGCCGATCGACGCCGAGTCGCCGTCGCCGGAGACGCCGAGGTAGACGAGATCGCGGTTGGCGAGCGCCGCGCCGGTCAGCACCGACGGCATCCGGCCGTGCACGCTGTTGAAGCCGTGCGAGTTGCCGAGGAAGTACGTCGGCGTCTTCGACGAGCAGCCGATGCCGGACAGCTTGGCGACGCGATGCGGAGCGATGGCGAGCTCGTAGAGCGCCTGGATGATCGCCGCCGAGATCGAGTCGTGACCGCAGCCGGCGCACAGCGTCGACACCGCGCCCTCGTAGTCGCGGCGCGTGAAGCCGAGCGCGTTGACCGGCAGCGACGGGTGATGGATCTTCGGCTTGGCGAGGTAGGTCATCGGGGCGTCCTCACGCCGCGCCGGTCTGGCGCAGCGGCACGACGTTGAAGAGGCGCGCCTTCTCGGCGATCTCGCGCGTGATGAAGCGCTCGGTGATCGGCGTGCCGTCGTAATGCAGCACCGGGATCAGCTTGCCGGGATCCACCTCGCACTCGTTGACGATCAGCATCCGCAGCTGCGCGTCGCGGTTCTGCTCGACGACGAACACGTGCTCGTGCGCGGCGACGAAGTCGCCGACGGCGTCGGCGAACGGGAACGCGCGCAGGCGCAGGCGATCGAGGTGGATGCCCATCCGCGCGAGCTCGGCGAGCGCCTCGGCCATCGCCGCACCCGTCGAGCCGAACCAGATGACGCCGGCGCGCGTCGGCTCCTTCGCCTTCTCGACCACCGGCGGCGGCAGGAGCTCGCGCGCGGTCTCGAACTTGCGCAAGAGCCGCTGCATGTTGTCGACGTACGCCGGCCCTTCCTCGGTGTAGCGCGCGTAGCGGTCCTTGCTGGTGCCACGCGCGAAGTAGCTGCCGCGCGTCGGATGCGTGCCGGGATAGGTGCGATACGGAATGCCGTCGCCATCGACATCGAGGTAGCGGCCGAAATCGCGGCCTGCGTCGAGGTCCGCCTTCGTCATAACCTTGCCGCGGTCGAGTGCGCGCGTGTCGTCCCAGGCGAGCGGCTCGCACAGCCAGTCCTGCATGCCGATGTCGAGGTCCGACATCACGAACACCGGCGTTTGCAGCCGGTCGGCGAGGTCGAACGCGAGCGCGGCGTGCTCGAAGCACTCCTTCGGATCCTCGGGGAACAGCAACACGTGCCGCGTGTCGCCGTGCGACGCATAGGCGCACGAGACGAGGTCGGCCTGCTGCGTGCGCGTCGGCATGCCGGTCGACGGGCTGCCGCGCTGCACATCGATCAGCACCGCGGGAATCTCGGCGAAATACGCGAGCCCGAGGAACTCCTGCATCAGCGACACGCCGGGACCCGAGGTCGCGGTGAACGCGCGCGCGCCGTTCCATGCCGCGCCGATCACCATGCCGATCGACGCGAGCTCGTCCTCCGCCTGCACGATCGCGTAGCGGTTGTCGCCGCCGCCCTCGCCGCTGCGCAGCTTGCGGCAATGCCGCGCGAACGCCTCGGCGAACGACGACGACGGCGTGATCGGGTACCACGCGCAAACGGTCGCGCCGCCGTAGACGGCGCCGAGCGCGCCGGCGGTGTTGCCGTCGATGAAGATGCGATTGCCGACCTTGTCGCGGCGCTCGACGCCGAGCGCGATCGGCGCGAGCTCGGCCGCGGCGTGATCGCGGCCGAGATGGAACGCCTTGGCGTTCGCGTCGGCCAGCGCTTCCTTGCCCTTGTACTGCTCGCGCAGCAGACGCTCGACTTCGGCCGACTCGATGCCGAGCAGCGCCGACAGCGCGCCAAGATAGATGATGTTCTTGAAGAGCTGGCGCTGCCGCGGATCGGCGTACTCGGCGTTGCAGATCTCGGTGAGCGGCATGCCGACCGGCGTGATGTCGTCGCGCAGCTTCGTGCGCGGCAGCGCCTTCGTCGAGTCGTGGAACAGGTAGCCGCCCGGCTCGATCTCCGCGACGTCCTTGTCGAATGTCTGCGGGTTCATCGCCACCATGAGGTCGACGCCGCCGCGCCGGCCGCGCCAGCCGGCCTCGGCGACGCGCACCTCGTACCACGTCGGCAGGCCCTGGATGTTCGACGGGAAGATGTTGCGCGCCGCGACCGGCACGCCCATCCGCAGGATCGCGCGCGCGAAAAGCCCGTTCGCCGACGCCGAGCCCGAGCCGTTGACGTTGGCGAACTTGACGACGAAGTCGTTGACGCGGCGTGCGGACTTCATCGCGCCCCCGCCAGCGCCGGCTCGCGCGCGGGCCGGGGCGACGGCCGGGTCACCGCGTCGCCCGCCTGCGCCGTCTCGAGGAGGAATTTCTGCATGTCCCAGGCGCCCGTCGGGCACCGCTCGGCGCACAGCCCGCAGTGCAGGCACACGTCCTCGTCCTTGACCATCACCCGGCCGGTCTTGAGCGCGCCCGACACGTACAGGTCCTGCGCGACGTCCAGCGCCGGCGCATTGAGCCGGGCGCGCAGGTCGGCCTCGTCGCCGTTGGCGGTGAACGTGATGCAGTCCATCGGGCAGATGTCGACGCAGGCGTCGCACTCGATGCACAGGCGGTCGCTGAACACCGTCTGCACGTCGCAGTTGAGGCAGCGCTGCGCCTCCGCGAACGCGAGCGCGGGATCGAAGCCGAGCTCGACCTCGACCTTGATGCTCTTCAACGCGATCACCGTGTCCTTG
>JAICUU010000289.1 GCA_025935675.1 Burkholderiales bacterium | reverse complement strand
GACGCCGACCAGCACGCCCACCGAGGTGATGACGTCGGCGTCGAGATGCTGCGCGTCGGCTTCGAGCGTGATCGACCGGTGCTTGCGTCCCGCGTTCATCAGCACGCGCGCGACGACGAAATTGATCGCCGTGGCGACCGCCGAAATGCCGATGCCGATGCCGGGGGCTTCGATCGGCGCGGGATTCATGAGGCGCACGATGCCTGCGTAGGCGATGCTGCCGGCAGCAGCGACGATCAGCGCGCCCTCGACGGCACTCGAGAAATACTCGGCCTTGCTGTAGCCGAAGTTGAACTCGGCGTCGGGCGGGCGCGCGGCGACGTGCAGCATCCACAGCGCCATCCCGGCACCCGCGAGGTTGACGAGCGACTCGATCGCGTCGGACAGGAGCCCGACCGATTGCGTGACCAGGTACGCGGCGAGCTTGAGCGCGATCACCACCACCGCCGCACCGACGGACAACCATGCGTAGCGCGTGAGGAACGAGCGATCGTCGGTCATCGCGGCGTCAGAGCGTGCGCGCAAGGGTGACGAATGCATGCGCCGGCGCGTCGCCCGACGCCGGCACCTCCTCGCGCGCGGTCTCGCACCAGCCGGCGCGATCCCATGCCGGGAACACGACGTCGCCCACGGGCTCGGCGTGGACCTCGGTCAGGTGGAACGTCGATGCGCGCGGCAGCGCCTCGGCGAACAGCGCCGCGCCGCCGATGACGAACGCCGGCGGCGGCATCGCCACGGCGGCGAGCGCCGCGTCGAGCGAGGGCACGACGATGCCGCCGTCAGCCTCGAACGTGGGGTCGCGGCTCACGACGATGCTTTGCCGCCCGGGCAGCGCGCGGCCGAGCGATTGCCACGTGCGGCGCCCCATGACGATGGCGTGGCCGGTGGTCAGCCGCCGGAAGCGCGCGAGGTCGCCCGGCAGCCGCCATGGCAGCGTCAAGTCCGCGCCGATGACGCCGTTCGCGGCGACCGCGGCGATCACGGCGATGTCGCGTGCATCGCTGCCGGCGCCGGTATGGCCGAGGTCTCGAGCGGTCATGTCGCCTGAGGGGCGAATGTCATAATAGGGCGGGCGATTATAGGCGGCCCCGGCCGTGTATTACCCGCGATCATTCCTCAAGTTCATCCTGCTGGGCTTCCTGCTCGTGAGCTTGCCATTGCTCTACGCGCTGGCGGAGCTCGTGCTCACGCTCGACCGTCTCGCGACGCAGGCGAGCGTCGAGGTGCAGCAGGCGGCGCAGGCGGCGCGCACGTCGCGGTTCCTGTTCGAGCAGACGACGACGCTCGAGCGCGTGGTGCGCCAGAACATCATCCTCGAGGATCCGGCGCTGATCGACGATTACGCGCGCGTGCGCCAGGAATTTCGCGCGTCGGCGGCGCAGCTCGCCTCGCTTCCGCTCGAGCCCGAATCGCGCAGCGCGGTGCAGCGCCTCGTCGACCAGGAGTCGACACTCTACAAGACCTTCGCCAATCCCGCGCGCGGCGCCGAGGCCAACACCGCGCTGGCGGACGGCTATGCCAAGCTGGTCGACGCATCGCAGGCGACGCTTGCCGCCGCCAATCAACTGACGCAGCGCGCGATCGAGCGGCTGCAGGTCACCGCGACGCGCGGCCGCGAGTCGTGGCAGGCGCTGTCGGTCGCGGCGTTCGCGATCGCGCTCATCCTCGCGATCGTGTTCGCCGTGCTGATCGCGCGGCCGATCCGGCAGCTCGACCTCGCGGTGCGGCAGATGGGATCGGCGGACTTCACGCACGCGGTCGAGGTCAACGGCCCGCAGGACCTGCGCTACCTCGGCCAGCGGCTCGAGTGGCTGCGCATTAGGCTGAAGGAGCTCGAGGACCAGCAGAACCGCTTCCTGCGGCACGTGTCGCATGAGCTCAAGACCCCGCTCACCGCCGTGCGCGAGGGCGCCGAGCTCCTGCGCGACGAGGTCGGCGGCACGCTGTCCCGGCAGCAGCAGGACATCGTGCGCATCGTCCGCGAGAACACGATCTCGCTCACCAAGCTCATCGAGGACTTGCTCAAGTACCACCAGACGCGCGCGATGGAGCCGGCGACGCTGGGCCCGGTAATGCTTGTCGACGTCGTCAATCGTGTCGTGCGCGACAACAAGCTCGCGGCACTGGCGCGCATCGTCACGTTCGACCTCGAGCTCGCGCCGGTGATGATCACCGGCGACGCCGAGCGTATCCGCACGATCGTCGACAACATGGTGACCAACGCGATCAAGTTCTCGCCGCGCTCGTCGACGATCGAGGTGCGGCTTGCGGCAATGGCGGAGGAGGCGGTCCTCGACGTGGCCGACCATGGCCCCGGCGTCGCCGCCGACGAGCGCGAGAAGATCTTCGGCTCGTTCTACCAGGGGCGCGCCAAGATGGAAGGCCGCGTCAAGGGCTCGGGGCTCGGGCTCGCGATCGCCCGCGAGTACACGCTCGCGCACGGGGGCCGCATCGAGGCGCGCGAGCGCGTCGACGGCAGCGGTGGTGCCGTCTTCCGGCTCTGCCTGCCGCTCGCGTTCGGCTCGGCGCGCGCCGCCGCGGCCGGAGCACGGTTGACCGCGGCGGTGGCGAAGTGATGCGGCGCGCGCTCGCGGTTCCGCTCGCCGCGGCGGCGTTGGCGGCATGCTCGTCGCTGCCGCAGCCGCAGGACACCGCGTATTTCGACGAGCGCGCGATGGCGGCGCTCCCGGCGACGCCGATGGTCGAGTACCCGCCGATCGAGCCGGTGACGATGCCGCCGCCGGTCGAGCCGACGCCGATCCCGTCTGCGCCAGCAGCAGCCGACACGACGCCGGCGACGCCCGCGGCAACCCCGCCTGCGAGCGCCGCGTCGTCGCCGTCGACCGCGCAACCGCCGGTTGTCGTCGCCGCCATTCCGCCGTCGCCGCCGGCCGGGCCGACGCCCCCGCCGGAGGACCTCGAGCTCGTCACGCTGATGAGCGACCTCGCTCGCTACAACGCGCTCGGCGTCGACGAGGTGAAGCGCGAGGTGGTGACGATGACGCAGGCGTTCAACCGCGAGCGCAACGACGCGAACCGCGTGCGCCTCGCCGTCCTCTATACGCTGACGCACTCGGCGCAGGACGACCTGCGCGCGCTGCAGCTCCTCGACAACGTCGCGAGGAGCGGCGGAGGCAGCACACCCGTCAAGCACCTTGCGGCCGTCATCCAGGTGCAGGTCGCCGAGCGCTCGCGCGCGGTGCGCGACGAGGCGCAGCGCGCCAACGACGCGACGCAGAAGCTGGAGGCGCTGCGGCAGATGGAGCGCAGCCTGTTGCGCGATCGCGTGTCGAGCGGTGGTGGCGGCGCGGGCGGCGGCACCGGCGGCGGAGGACACTGAGAAACGACATGGCCATGACCGATACCCGGGCGAGCGGCGACGTGCTGCTCGTCGACGACGACCCCGATCTCCTGAAGCTCATCAGCCTGCGCCTCACGTCGGCCGGCTATCGCGTGCGCACCGCCGACAGCGGCGAGACCGCGCTGGCGACGATCGCCGTGTCGCGGCCGTCGGCGGTGGTGAGCGACTTGCGCATGCCGGGCATCGACGGCCTAGCGCTCTTCGAGGCGATCCATCGCCAGCATCCGGCGATGCCCGTGATCATCCT
>JAICUU010000263.1 GCA_025935675.1 Burkholderiales bacterium | reverse complement strand
GGATTGAAGGACATCCGCGCGCGCCTCGGCAGCGCCGATTTCTGGCGACTGCGGCTCGGCATCGGCCATCCGCGCGATTCGCAGTTCGCCGAGCAGGCGGTCGTCGACTACGTGCTGCGCCCGCCGCCCGCCGCGGAGCGCGGCGCGATCGACGCGGCGATCGACGCGGCGCTGGGCGCGTGGCCCGACATCGCCGCGGGCGACTTCGAGCGCGCGATGCTCGTGCTGCATACCAAGCCGAAGGATACGAAGTGAGCCTCAAGTGCGGCATCGTCGGCCTGCCTAACGTCGGCAAGTCGACGCTCTTCAATGCGCTGACGCGCGCCGGCATCGCCGCGGAGAACTATCCGTTCTGCACGATCGAGCCCAACGTCGGCATCGTCGAGGTGCCCGACGCGCGGCTCGCCGCGCTTGCGGCCATCGCGAAGCCCGACAAGGTGATCGCGGCGGTCGTCGAGTTCGTCGACATCGCCGGGCTCGTCGCCGGCGCGTCGAAAGGCGAGGGCCTCGGCAACCAGTTCCTCGCCAACATCCGGGAGACCGACGCGATCGCGCACGTCGTGCGCTGCTTTGCCGACGACAACGTCGTGCACGTCGCGGGCGGCGTGAACCCGGTCTCCGACATCGAGACGATCAACACCGAATTGGCGCTCGCCGACCTGGCGTCGGTGGAAAAGCAGCTCGTCAAGGTCGAGAAGCTCGCGCGCGCCGGCGGCGACAAGGAGGCGAAGCGCCTGTACGAGGCGCTGCAGAAGGTGTCGGCGATGCTGGACCAGGGGCGCAGCGCGCGCAGCGCCGATCTCGACAGCGCGGAGCGCGTGCTCCTCGCGCCGTATTTCCTGCTGACGATGAAGCCGACGATGTACGTCGCCAACGTCGACGAGAAGGGATTCGTCGGCAATCCGCTGCTCGACGCGGTCGCCGCGTACGCCGCGCGGGAAGGCGCACCGGTGGTCGCCGTCTGCGCGGCGCTCGAGGCCGAGATCGCGGACCTCGACGGCGACGACAAGCTCGCATTCCTCGCCGATCTCGGCGTCGCCGAGCCGGGCCTCGATCGCGTGATCCACGCGGCCTACAAGCTGCTCGGCCTGCAAACCTATTTCACTGCGGGGCCGAAGGAAGTTCGCGCGTGGACCGTACACGTCGGCGCGACCGCGCCGCAGGCCGCCGGCGTCATCCACACCGATTTCGAGAAGGGCTTCATCCGCGCCGAGACGATCGGCTACGACGATTACGTGCGCCTCAAGGGCGAGACGGGCGCCAAGGAGGCGGGCCGGATGCGGCTCGAGGGCAAGGACTACGTCGTCAAGGACGGCGACGTCATGCACTTCCGCTTCAATGTCTGAGCCGCCGAGCGTCGACTGCCATGTGCACGTGCTCGACCCTGCGCGCTTCGCGTACGCCGACGGCGCGTACTACCGGCCCTCGGGCCAGGAGATCGCGCCCGTCGAGCAGCTCGACGAGGTGCTCGACGCGCACGACGTCTCGCACGCGCTGATCGTCGCGCCCAACTCCGGCTACGACCTCGACAATCGCTGCCTCCTCGATGCGCTCGCGCGCGGCCGCGGCCGTTACAAGGGCATCGCCATGGTTCGGGACGACGCGAGCCGCGACGAGCTCGAGGGTCTCAAGGCGGCCGGCATCGTCGGCATCGCGTTCAACGCGGCGCTCCTCGGCGTCGAGCGCTACGCGGGCATCGGCCCGCTGCTCGAGCGGCTGCGCGATCTCGATCTTTGCGCCGACGTGCAGGTCGAGCGCGACCAGCTCGTCGCGATGAGGCCGATGCTCGAGGCCAGCGGCGCGCGCATCGTGTTCGACCATGCGGGGCGGCCGGACGTTGCGGCGGGCGTCGCGCAGCCAGGGTTTCGCGCGCTGCTGGAGTTGGCCGGCAACGGCCGCACGTTCGTGAAGCTCTCGGGCTATGCGAAGTTCGCGCGGCGCGCACAGCCGCACCAGGACGCGTGGCCGTTCGTGCAGGCATTGGTCGATGCCTTCACGCCGCGCGGGCTCCTGTGGGCGTCGGATTTTCCGTTCCTGCGCGCGCCGATGCGCGTCGATTACGGGCCGCTCGTGCGGCTCTTCGCGCGCGCCGTGCCGGACGCGATGGCGCGACGTGCGATCCTGTGGGACACGCCGAGCCGGCTGTTCGGCTTCGCGGCTCGATGAAGGACACGCCAATGGACACTGCGCTGCTGCTGATCGATTTGCAGAACGACTATTTCGAGGGCGGCACGATGACGCTCGATGGCGCGGATGCGGCCGTCGCGAACGCCGCGCGGCTCCTCGATCGATTCCGCGCGCGCGGGTGGCCGATCGTGCACGTCCAGCACCTGTCGACGCGGCCCGGCGCGACGTTCTTCCTGCCCGGCACGCGCGGTGCCGAGATCCACGCGACGGTCTCGCCGAACGACGGCGAAACCGTTATCGTCAAGCATTTTCCCAACGCGTTCCGCGAGACCCCGCTCGTGGCAACGCTGCGCGGGCGCGGGATCGCGAAGCTCACGATCGCGGGCATGATGACGCACATGTGCGTCGACACGTCGACGCGCGCCGCGGCGGACATGGGCTTCGCCTGCACGCTCGCGCACGACGCCTGCGCAACTCGGACGCAGGCGTTCGATGGCCGCAGCGTTGCGGCGGCGGACGTGCAGGCGGCGTACATGGCCGCGCTCAACGGCGCGTTCGCGCGGGTCGTGCCCACCGGCGAGATCGTCGCCGCGGGTTGAGCGGAGCTTCATTGCGGTGCGCCGGCCGGGCGCGCGAATGCAAGGCGGCGAGGCCGTCAGCGCGCAGCGGATGATCGTCGGCGAGGTCGACCGCGTCAGTGCGCCGCGGGTCAGTCGTCGCTTGCGACGAGATCCTGCGCGTAGTTGCCCAGCGAGCGCTGGTAGCGCGGCAAGTGGGGCGCGAGCGCCGCGAGCGCGATCGACAGCGCTTCGCGCGGCTCGCCGGTGTCGGCCAGCGCGAGCGCGAGGAATGCGCGCACGGCATCGTCCAGCGCGTCGGATGGCCGCGCGAGCTCGCCCCTCAGCAATGCGACGCTCTCGTCCGCGTGACCGAGATTGCGCAGCGAGCTCGCGAGCTGGATGACCGCGCGCCGGCGCCGGCTGCCGCCCAGGCCGCCCGCGAGCGCCTCGCGGTAGTGCGGCACGGCACGCTCGGGATGCCCGGTCGAATCCCAAGCCGATGCGCGCTCGAACAACGCCACGGGGCTTCGCGGCGGCAATTCGGCTGCGAGCGTGTCGATACGGGCGCGAAACGCCTCGGCGTCGCTCTCGTCGAGCGTCATCCATGCCGCGGCAAGGCGGGCTTCCCAGGCGTCGTCGTCAACGTCCATCCGCGGATCTTCCCTCAACGCGCGCCGGCGCGCGTGCGCAGCGTGATCGAGTAGCGCAGCATCTTCATCGGCGGCATGCTGTGCTGCCACTCCCAGCGGATCGCATCGCGCATCACGTACAGCGAGCGCGGCGCGAGCTCGAGCGACAGCGTGTGCTTCGCATCCTGCGCCGCGTACGGGCGCCAGCGCATCGTGCCGGAGCCGGCGAGCGACACGCCGGCGACGACGCCGTACACCGGCTTGTCGCGGTGCCAGCCGATCGGCGTGCCGGGCCGGTACTCGCTGACGAGCGCGTGCACGAACGCCTCTGGCGCCACGCCGACGACCGCAGCCACCTTCGCGCGCAGCGCCGCGATCGCGGGCGGCAGTTCGGCGCCGCTGCCCGCGTCGCCCTCGCCTTCCTCGTAATACGGCGCATCGGGCTCGGTGTGGAAATGCGCGACGCGGCGCTTTGCGAGGTAGCTGCGAAACTTCGCCTCGTGCAGCGGCAGTGCGGCGGCGGTGGCCACCAGCGCCGCCTCCTCCGCGACGCTCACGAACTCGGTTCGGTAGCTGAGCCCCTGCGGCAGGTCGAGGTTGTCGGAAAGCAAAGAGGCGCTCGCGAATCGGTCACGGCGCACGCCGCGCGTGACATCGATTCAAGCACGGCGGCCACGCGGACGTTGTACGGTTGCCGCACTGCCGTCGCGAAAAGGCGGTCCGCGTGCGCCGCGGCGTTGGCGTGCGTGCCGCGTTGTCGGACAATCGAACACGAGCGTCGCGCCACGCGATGACGACAACAAACAGGGAGAGTCTCTTGAACACGACAATCGCGATCGCGATGTTGCGACGCTTCGCCGCCACCTGCCTCGCAGCGACCGCGTGCTGCGCGGTGGCGGCGCCGGTGACCATTCCGATCAACTACCCG
>JAICUU010000144.1 GCA_025935675.1 Burkholderiales bacterium | reverse complement strand
CGACACCGGCCGGCGCCTGCTGGGCTTTCCCGAGTCGGCGGCGACCGGACTCGCCCGTCATGTGCAACGCTACGCGACCGAGGAAGCGGCGCTCGGCATCTCGCGTGACGCCGCCGCCGACTTCGACAGCGAGGCGCGCGCGCTGGCCGCGCGGGTGGATGCGCTCGCCGCCCGCATCGACGCGCTTGCCGCGCGTCGCTAGTCTCCGCCCGGCGATGGCCGCCGCGCGCGATCGGCGACGCGGCACGACACGCGTCGCGACGCGCGCCGGCGCCGCCCGCTGAACGATGCGCATCACCCGCCTCGCCCGCATCCTCCACGTTTCGCTGCGACACGGCCTCGACGGCTTCGTGCTCGCGCATCCGCGGCTCGCGCCGCTCTCGCCATTCGTCAACGGCGCGCTGTTCTGGCGCGACCTCTCGTCGCCGCGCGGCGTGCGGCTGCGGCGCGCGCTCGAGGATCTGGGCCCGATCTTCGTCAAGTTCGGCCAGATGCTCTCGACACGGCGGGACCTCTTGCCCACCGACATCGCCGACGAGCTCGCGCTTTTGCAGGATCGCGTGCCGCCGTTTCCCGGCGAGGCGGCGGTCGCCACGCTGGAGCGCGTTTACGGGCGGCCGATCGCCGCCACCTTCGCGCGCTTCGACACGACGCCGGTGGCGAGCGCATCGGTCGCGCAGGTGCACCTGGCCGAGCTGCACGACGGCACGCCCGTCGCCGTGAAAATCCTGCGTCCCGACATCCACGTCGTGATCGAGAAGGACCTCGCGCTGATGCACACCGCGGCGCGGCTCGTCGAGAAGGTCTCGGCGGACGGGCGGCGCCTGAGGCCCCGCGAGGTCGTCGCCGAGTTCGAGAAGACGATCCGCGACGAGCTCGACCTCTCGCGCGAGGCGGCCAACTGCTCGCAGCTGCGCCGCAACTTCGCCCACTCGACGCTCCTGCGCGTGCCGCTCGTGCACTGGGACTTTACCGACCGCGACGTGATGGTGATGGAGCGGATGGAGGGCATCCCGATCGGGCGCATCGACCGCTTGCGCGAGGCGGGAATCGACTTGAAGCGCCTCGCGCGCTCGGGCGTCGAGATCTTCTTCACGCAGGTGTTCCGCGACGGCTTCTTCCACGCCGACATGCACCCGGGCAACATCTTCGTCGCCACCGAGGGCGCCGACCACGGCAAGTACATCGCGCTCGACTTCGGCATCATGGGCACGCTGTCGGAGACCGACAAGAGCTACCTCGCGCAGAACTTCCTCGCGTTCTTCCGCCGCGACTACCGCCGCGTCGCCACCGCGCACATCGAGTCCGGGTGGGTGCCGCCCGACACGCGCGTCGACGAGCTCGAGTCCGAGATCCGCGTCGTCTGCGAGCCGATCTTCGACCGGCCGCTGAAGGAGATCTCGCTCGGCCGCGTGCTGCTGCAGCTGTTCCGCGCGTCACGCCGCTTCAACGTCGAGATCCAGCCGCAGTTGACGCTGCTGCAGAAGACGCTGCTCAACGTCGAGGGCCTCGGCCGCGAGCTCGATCCCGACCTCGACCTGTGGGTGACGGCGAAGCCGTTCCTCGAGCGCTGGATGGAGGACCAGATCGGCCTGCGCGCGCTGGAGCGGCGCTTCCTCGCCGAGGCGCCCTATCTGGTCGCGGCGCTGCCGGAGCTGCCGCGGTTGATCCACCAGCGACTGCTCGCGGCGCCCGCCGCGGGGGACGCGGCGCTGCTCGCGCTCGCCACCGTGCAGCGCTCGCGCAACCGCTGGCTCGCGCTGATCGCGGTGCTGCTCGCCGTGGTGATCGTGCTGCTGGCGTGGCCGCGCTGAGCGCCGGCGAAAGCCATTCCGTCATTCCCGCGAAAGCGGGAATCCAGTCGTAACGCATCGAAGGTCCGCGCCGGTCGCCCTCGTCGCCGCGCCAGAACTGGATTCCCGCTTTCGCGGGAATGACGGGGCGAGATGTCGCGGCGCCCTACACCCGATACGACGTCACTTCCTCGTTGGGCAATAGCTGCGGCTTGCGCGCGCCGATGCCGACCAGCGGCGCGCGGCGCAGGAACGCGTTGTCCTCGCCGAGGATGAAGCGCACGAGGTCCTCGAGCGTTGAGTCGACGAACTTGTCGGCGGCGAACTCGACGATCACCGTCTCGAAGCGGTCGACGTTGCGCAGCGTGACCTCGACGGCCTGGCGGCGGTAGTCGGGCTGGAACTTGACGAAGCCGGTGACGGCCGGCGTGACGCTGAACATCCCGCGCCGCACGACGCGGTCGTCGTCCTGCACCGGCCGGTACTGGAACTTGAGCTGCGCGGCGCGCAGCCGGTCGTCGACGCCGCCGACGGCGCTCACCGGCACGACGACGTCGATCGCCTTGGGCAGCGCGAGCCGGTAGAAGAGCTCGATGTACTCGACGGCCTCGTAGCCTGCAAATGCCTTGCGGCGATACGACACGAATCCCTGGTCGAATTGCGGCGAGGCGATCGTCAGGATGTCGGCGATCCGGTATTCGTGCGCGACGACCGGGCGGATGACCGCGAGGTGGCCGATCGCCTCGTCGAGCCACTTGAAGGCCTTCCAGACCTTGCGGTCGAGCTCCTTCAGCGCGTCCTCGGGCGTGCTGCGGACACCCTTGTCCTGCCCGCGCACGGCATCGGACTGCGCGCGCAGCGTGTCGAGCAGGTTGCCGGACTTCTTGTCGGTGGCCATCGCGTCAAAGGTAACACGCCGCAGCAGCCCCCGGCATACGCCTTATGACGGGGGAATGGAGGGCAGACGCCCGCGGAATGACCCGCCTGCGCGCTGTCCGCACGGCCTGCCGGAAGGGCATATGCAAAAGCCGGGCCCGCGGTCGCGACAGGGCTTTCTTATACAATTGCGCGTCGCAAACGAAGGCCTCCGGCGCGCGATGCCGCTGCTCGAACTCCGCCAGGTGACGCGCCGGTTCGGTGACTTCACCGCCGTCGACCACGTCGACCTCGCGATCGACGCGGGCGAATTCTTCACGCTGCTCGGGCCCTCCGGCTGCGGCAAGACCACGCTGCTGCGGATGATCGCCGGCTTCGAGCAGCCGGACGAAGGGCAGGTCCTCCTCGACGGCGTCGACTTGGCCGACAGCCCGCCCGAGGCGCGGCCGGTGCGCACCGTGTTCCAGAGCTACGCGCTGTTCCCGCACATGAGCGTCGAGGGCAACGTCGCGTTCCCGCTGCAAATGGCGAAGACGCCGGCGCGTGAGATTCCGAAGCGTGTCGCCGAGGCGCTCGAGGACGTGCGCCTCACAGGCTTCGGCCGCCGCTACCCGCACGAGCTCTCGGGCGGCCAGCGCCAGCGCGTCGCCATCGCGCGCGCGCTCGTCACCCATCCGACGATGTTGCTGCTCGACGAGCCTCTGGCGGCGCTCGACGCCAAGCTCCGCGAGGAGATGCAGATCGAGCTCATCAACCTGCAGAAGCAGGCCGGCATCACGTTCGTCTACGTGACACACGACCAGACCGAGGCGCTCGCGCTGTCGCACCGCATCGCGGTGATGAATCGCGGCAACGTCGAGCAGGTCGACGAGCCATCGAAGGTCTACCGCTTCCCCAAGTCGCGCTTCGTCGCGGACTTCATCGGCCAGTGCAACCTCTTCTCGGGCACCGTGGCCGCGCGCGACGGCGGCATCGTGTCGATCGCGGTCGACGCACTCGGCACCGTGCGGGTGGCGACGCCGTCAACCATCGCGCCGGGCACGCGCGCGAGCATCGCGCTGCGGCCCGAGCAGATCCGCATCGGCGCGAGCCAGGGCGACACCGCGAGCGACAACCGCTTCCGCGGCACGGTGTCGGATCTCCTCTACATGGGCGACGTCACCGTCTACCGCGTCAGGACCGACGGCGGCGCGGAAGTGGAGGCGCTGCTCGCCAATTCGCAGACCGGCCGCGCCAAGTTCTTCGAGCCGGGCGACGCGGTCGAGATGGACTGGCCGGCGGCTGCCGGCCATTTCATCGAGGACTGACGCGATGGCGACCGGGGCTCGCGAGGCCGCGCAGGCGCGCGGCAAGTGGCTCGTCAGCGGGCCGCCGATCCTCTACCTGCTGGTGTTCTTCGCCGCGCCGACGCTCATCATGGCGGCGGCGTCGCTGCGCACGCCGGGTGAGTTCGGCGGCCTCGCGCCGCTCGTCGACGAGGCCGGCAAGCTCGACCTCAACTTCGATTCCTTCGCGCGCTTCTTCACCGAGCCCGTCTACCTCGAGGTGTTCGTCAAGTCGGTGATCTTCGCCACCGCGACGACGGTCCTGTGCCTCCTGATCGCGTATCCGCTGGCGAGCGTGATCGCGACGAGCCCGAAGCGCGTGCGCAGCCTGCTGTTGCTGCTCGTCATCCTGCCGTTCTGGAGCAACTTCCTGATCCGCATCTACGCCTGGATGATCATCCTCGGCCCCAACGCGGCGCTCGCGCGCGGCGTCAACGGCATGCTCGCGTGGTTCGGCGCGGGGCCGGTGCCGCTTCTGTTCAGCTCGTTCGCCGTGCTCGTCTGCCTCGTCTACGTGCACCTGCCGTTCATGGTGCTACCGCTGTACGCGAACCTCGAGAAGCACGATCCCGCGCTGCTCGACGCCGCGCAGGACCTCGGCGCGCACGCGTGGCAGCGCTTCTGGCGGATCACGTTCCCGCTGTCGCTGCCGGGCGTCTACGCGGGCGCCGCGCTGGTGTTCATTCCCGCGCTCGGCATCTTCGCCATTCCCGATCTCCTCGGCGGTCCCAACGACACGCTGATCGGCAACCTCATCAAGCAGCAGTTCCTCGAAACCCGCGACTGGCCGTTCGGCAGCGTGCTGTCGATCGTGCTGACGGTCGCTGCGCTCGCGCTCGCCGGGCTCGCGGCGTGGTTCGGCCAGCGCGCGACCCGCGCGCGGGCGCTCGTCGATGCGTAAGCGCCGCATCACCCTCGCGAAGGTGGCCGCGGCGTTCGGCTACGCGTTCCTGTACCTGCCGCTCGTCATCGTCGTCGTCTACTCGTTCAACGACTCGCGGCTCAACGCCGAATGGGTGGGTTTCACGCTCAACTGGTACCGGACGCTGTTCGCCGACGACGACATGCTGGTGGCGGCGCGCAACTCGCTCGTCATCGGCCTTTGCGCGAGCGCCGTGTCGACGGTGCTCGGCACGATGGCGGGCTTCGCGATGCATCGCTGGAAGACGCGCGTGCTGCCGATCCTGGTGCTGACGCCGATCGCGATTCCCGAGATCCTGGTCGGCGTATCGCTCCTGATCTTCTTCGTGCTGCTCAACTTCACGCTCGGGCTCGTGTCGGTGGCGATCGCGCACATCGCGTTCTGCATCGGCTTCGTGGCGATCGTCGTGCGCGCGCGGATGGCGGGGATGGACGAGAGCCTGACCGAGGCGGCGCGCGACTGCGGCGCGACGCCGTGGCAGGCGTTCCGTTACGTGACTCTGCCGCTGATCATGCCGGGTGTCATCGCCGGCGCGCTGATGGCGTTCACGCTGTCGATCGACGACTTCGTCATCACGTTCTTCACCGCGGGCGCCGGCACGGTGACGCTGCCGCTGCAGATCTACTCGATGATCAAGATCGCGGTGACGCCGGAGGTCAACGCCGTGTCAACGCTCCTCATGCTGCTCACGTTGTTGCTGATCGTCATCGCCTCGCGCCTTTCGCCCAGCCTCTTGCGCTCACAGGAATCCACGCCATGAATCGCATCGCCAAGCTCGCCGCCTGCGTCCTCGCCGCAGTGGCGCTCGCGCCCGCCGCACCGGCGCTCGCCGCCGACCAGCTGCACCTCTACAACTGGAACAACTACATCGCGCCGGAGACGATCAAGCGCTTCGAGGCGCAGTGCAAGTGCGAGGTCGTGCAGACGTACTACTCGGACAACGAGGAGCTCCTCGCCAAGATCGCCGCGGGCGCGAAAGGCTATGACGTCATGGTGCCGACGTCCAACGCCGTCGAGGCGCTGATCCGTGGCAAGCAGCTCATGCCGCTCGACAAGTCGAAGCTGCCGAATCTCAAGAACATCGACAAGCGCTACCTCGACACGTCGTTCGACCCGGGCAACACCTACTCGGTGCCGTACGCGATGTCGACGACGATCATCGGCTACAACGACGCCAAGATGAAGGAGCTCGGGCTGCCGACCGACACGTGGGCGGTGATCTTCGACCCGAAGTACCTCGCGAAGGTGAAGGGCCGCGTCACCGTCCTCGACAGCGCCAACGAGCTCTTCGCCGCCGCGCTCAAGTACCTGGGCTACAGCGCCAACGACGTCGACCCGAAGCATTGGGACGAGGCCGCCGCCGCCATCAAGAAAGCCAAGCCCTACTGGGCGGCGTTCAACGCGTCGTCGTACATCAAGGAATTGACGGTCGGCAACATCTGGCTCGTGCACGGGTACTCGAACGACATCTTCCAGGCGAACCTCGACGCCGAGGCCGCGAAGCGGCCGTTCCACATCCTGCAGGGCATGCCGAAGGAGGGTGCTGTGCTCGCCGTCGACAACATGGTGCTGCAGAAGGGCGCCCCGCGGCCCGACCTCGGCCTCGCGTTCATGAACTTCATGCTCGAGGGCCAGAACTCGTCGGAGCTCACCAACCTGATCGGCTCGGGTAATCCCAACACCGCGGCATTGCCGTTCATCAAGCCCGAGATCCGCGCGAACCCGGCGATCTTCCCGACGCCGGTGGTGGCCGCCAAGCTCGAGCAGTTGAAGGACCTGACGGCGGCGCAGCGGCGCCTGCGCAACCGCCTGTGGACGGAGATCAAGGCGCGCTGACGCGCGGCCGCGTCAATGTTGCGCGGTCGCCCCGGCCAGCCGCTGCACGAGGTCGCGGTCCTCGGCCAGCGCGGCGCAGGTGCCTGCGTAGACGACCTTGCCGTCGTCGAGGATGTAGGCGCGGTCGGCGACGCCGAGCGACAGCGGCACGTTCTGCTCGACCAGCAGCACCGACAGCCCCTCCTCGCGCATCGAGCGCACCACGCCCATCACTTCCTGGACGATCAGCGGTGCGAGGCCCTGCGATGGCTCGTCCAGCAGCATCAGCGCCGGATTGAGCAAGAGCGGCCGCGCGATCGCGAGCATCTCCTGCTCGCCGCCGGAAAGCTGGCGGCCGAGTTGCGACTTGCGCTCCGCGAGGCGCGGAAACAGCTTGAATACGCGCTCCAGGTTCCATGGACCCGGGCGCTCGGCCGGCACCAGCAGGTTCTCGAGCACCGTCAGGTTGCCGAAGATGCGCCGGCCCTCGGGCACGTAGCCGACGCCGAGCCGCGCGATCTGGTAGGGCGACGAGCGCGTCGTGTCGCGGCCGAGGATCGTCACCGATCCCGTGCGCGGCGGCGTGAGGCCGACCAGGCTGCGCAACGTCGTCGTCTTGCCGGCGCCGTTGCGGCCGAGCACCGTGACGATCTCGCCCTTGTTCACCTCGAGCGACACGCCGTGCAGGATGTGGCTCTTGCCGTAGAAGGCGTGGACGTCGCGCGCTGCGAGCATCGCCGTCATGCCGCCTCCTCGCCGAGATAGGCGGCGCGCACGCGCTCGTTGGCCGATATTTCCGCGGGCGCGCCCTCGGCGAGCACGCGGCCCTGGTCGAGCACCGTGATGTGCTGGGACAGCCCGAACACGATGCCCATGTCGTGCTCGATGAAGAGGATCGACAGCTTCCGCTCGTCGTGGAGCCTGCGGATCAGCGCGACCATGTGCTCGGTCTCGGCGTCGCCCATGCCGGCGGTCGGCTCGTCGAGCAGCAGGAGGCGCGGGTTCATCGCCAGCGCGAGCGCGATCTCGACGACGCGCTGGTCGCCGTGCGCGAGCTCGCCGACGACGCGATCGGCCTTCGGCACGAGGTCGACGACGGTGAGGAGCTCGTCGATCTGCCGCGCCACCGACTGGCGCATCGTGCGCGACAGCCACGGGCGCCCGTTGAGCCCCGCCGCGGTCTCGACGGCGAAGCGTACGTTCTCGTAGACCGACAGGTCGAGGAACACCTCGGTGATCTGGAACGTGCGCACGATGCCGCGGCGCACGCGGTGCACGACCGGGCGCTCGCGAATGTCCTCGCCGTCGAACCAGATCTCTCCCGCGGTCGGCGGAAAGAAGCCGGTGATGAGGTTGAAGAACGTCGTCTTGCCCGCGCCGTTGGGACCGATCACCGCGCGCAATTCACCCTCGGCCATCGAGAACGAGACGTCCTGCACCGCCTTCAGCTCGCCGAAATGGCGGCTGACGCCGGAAAGCCGCAAAAGGCTCGGCGCCGCGCCGGCCGCTTCGCGCGCGCTCATGCCGACCTCCGCCGTTGCAGCATGCCGAGGATTCCCTTTGGAAACAGCAGCACGATCAGCACGAACAAAAGGCCGATCAGCGTCATCCAGTTGTCGGTCAGGCTCGACAGGTAATCCTGCGCGACGACGAAGATGATCACGCCGACGAGCGGGCCCCAGAAATTACGCATGCCGCCCAGCACGATCATGATGACGAAGTTGCCCGACAGGATCCAGTGCAGGTCCTGCGGCGACGTGAAGTTGAAGAGCAGTGCATTGAGCGTGCCCGCCAGCGCGAT
>JAICUU010000317.1 GCA_025935675.1 Burkholderiales bacterium | reverse complement strand
CGCTCGACCCGCGCTCGAACATCCTGTTCGTACAGGACATCCCGTCGCGGCTCGAGGAAGTGCGCCGGATCATCCGCCAGGTCGACGTGTCGGTGCGGCAGGTGCTGATCGAGGCGCGCATCGTCGTCGCGAGCGACACGTTCAGCCGCCAGCTCGGCGTGCGCTTCGGCCAGCAGACCGGCTTCACGTTCGCCAACGGCCGCTATTCCGTCGGCTCGACGGGCAGCCTCGCCACGCAGCCGGCTGTCCAGACGCAGGGCGACCGCCTGGTGCGCACGACGACGACGCCGACGCCGTTCGAGATCGCGTCGCCGACGACCGCGCCGGCCGGCTACCCGGGCTATTCCGATCCCGCCGGCCTCAACGTCAACCTGCCCGTGTCCGGCGCCGCCGGCCAGCTCGCGCTGACGCTGATCAACCTCGGCAGCGGCAACCTGATCAACCTCGAGCTTTCGGCGCTCGAGGCCGACAACCGCGGCAAGATCATCTCCAGCCCGCGCGTGGTGGCGTTCGACAACACCAAGGCGCACATCGAGCAGGGCACCGACATCCCGTACATCATCCAGGGCACGAACAACTCGGTGCCGACCGTGCAGTTCAAGAAGGCGGTACTGTCGCTCGACGTCACGCCGCAGATCACGCCCGACAACCGCGTGATCATGACGGTCGAGGTGCGCAAGGACGCGATCGGCCAGACGATCGTCATCCAGGGCAGCCAGTACCCGGCGATCGACACCAAGAACGTGACCACGCAGATCGCCGTCAACAACGGCGACACGGCGGTGATCGGCGGCATCTACGAGGAGACGATCACCAACAACACGACCAAGGTGCCGCTGCTCGGCGACATCCCGTTCCTCGGCTACCTGTTCAAGACGACGGACCGCTCGAGCGACAAGACCGAGCTCCTCATCTTCCTGACGCCTCGGATCATCAAGGACACCGTCAACGCGGTGCGCTGATCGAGCTCGCTTCACCGACGACGAAACGGGGCCGCGCGATGCGGCCCTTTTCGTTCCGGCGCTCGGTTCCCGATCCGCGGAGCCGCAACGCCGTTCGCAGGCTCGACGTGCGTTTGCGCGCTCGGCTCCCGACCCGCGGAGCCACGCCGCGAGGGGCCCGGTGGGCTTCGACGGCTCCTCCGTAGGTGCCGGGTTGCCTGCGCTGTCGCGCCGTAGGCGCCCCCCGAGCCCCTCGCGGCGCAGCTCCGGGACATCGCCGTCCGCAAACGCAAGCCCGGAGATGCAACGCCGTTCGGAAACTCGACCCGAGCTGCGATGCCGTAAGGGGCTGGGGGCGCCTACGGCGCGACAGCGCAGGCAACCCGGCACCTACGGAGGAGCCGTCGAAGCCCACAGCCCCTTGCGGCGTCGCGGCGAGCGATTCGCGATCGACGTCGCATGTAACCAGACGCTTGAGTCGCAAGCCGTCGAAGCCCCCAGCCCCTTGCGGCATCGCACCGAGCGAATCGTGCGCCGCTGCATCGTCGGACAAGCACGCGATTGGCGCAGATGCCTCCGCTACAATCGCCGCGATGACGCTGCACCGCGGCAACCTCTATCTCGTCGGTCTTCCGGGCGCCGGCAAGTCGACTCTCGGGCGCCAGCTCGCGCGCCGTCTCGGCAAGCGCTTCGTCGACTGCGACCACGAGCTCGAGGCGCGCACCGGCGTGCCGATCCCGACGATCTTCGAGATCGAGGGCGAGGCCGCGTTCCGCGAGCGCGAAGTGCAGACGCTCGGCGAGCTCGCGGCGCTCGACAACATCGTGCTGTCGACCGGCGGCGGCGTCGTGCTGCGCGCCGAGAACCGCGCCTACCTCAAGGCCAACGGCACCGTGCTGTACCTGCACGTCGAGCCGGGCGTGCTGTACGAGCGCGTGCGCCACGCACGACATCGCCCGCTGCTGCAGATCGGCGACCCGCAGACGCGCCTGCACCAGCTTTATGCCGAGCGCGACGCGCTGTACCGCGAGGTCGCCGACCACGTCGTCGACGCGGTGCGCGAGAACGTGCTGCGCTACGTCAGGATGCTCGACTCCGATGCTCCCCAGCATGCGTGACGCCGCGAAGGCGCGCACGCGCACCGTCGCGCTCGGCGAGCGTGCCTACCCGATCCACATCGGCGCCGGCATTCTCGCCGACGCCGGCACGCTCGTCGCCGACGCGTCGGTTCGCCATGCGATCGTCGTCACCAACGCGGTCGTGGCCTCGCACTGGCTCGCGCCGCTGCGTACGTCGCTCGCGTCGCGCGGCATCGCCGTCGAGGTCGTGGTCGTACCGGACGGCGAGGCGCACAAGAGCCTCGCGACGCTGAACGACGTGCTGACGCGGTTGATCGAATGCCACGCCGAGCGCCGCTCGCTGGTTGTCGCGCTGGGTGGCGGCGTCATCGGCGACCTCGCCGGCTTCGCGGCCGCCGTCTACCAGCGCGGCATGCCGTACGCGCAGGTTCCGACGACGCTGCTCGCGCAGGTCGACTCGTCGGTGGGCGGCAAGACTGCCGTCAACCACCCGCTCGGCAAGAACATGATCGGTGCGTTCTGGCAGCCCTGCGCGGTCCTGATCGACACCGACGTGCTGTCGACGCTGCCCGATCGCGAGTTCCGCTCGGGGCTCGCCGAGGTCGTCAAGTACGGCGCGATCGAGGACCCGGCGTTCTTCGCCTGGCTGGAGGCGCACGCCGATTCGCTGCTCGCACGCGACGCCGCGGCGCTCGCCGAGGCGATCGACGCGAGCTGCCGGATCAAGGCGGGTGTCGTCGCGCGCGACGAGCGCGAGACCGGCGAGCGTGCGCATCTCAACTTCGGCCACACGTTCGCGCATGCGATCGAGACCGGCACGGGCTACGGCGAGTGGCTGCACGGCGAGGCGGTCGCCGCCGGCATGGTGCTGGCGGCGAGGCTTTCGGTGGCGACGGACACGCTCGCCGCCGCCGACGCAACGCGTATCGAGGCATTGCTCGCGCGGCTCGCGCTGCCCGTGAAACCGCCGGCGATGGCGTTCGAGCGCTGGATGACGCTGATGCGGCGCGACAAGAAGGTGGCCGACGCG
>JAICUU010000328.1 GCA_025935675.1 Burkholderiales bacterium | reverse complement strand
TTCCTGCAGTTCTGGCGGCACCGGCTCGTCTATCGCCACGCGACGATGAACTGCACCGGCATCTCGGTCGACACGCTGCGCGCACTCGGCCTGCCGGTGCCGTCGCGCGGCGCGACGAGCTACGGCGCGGCGTGGCTCGCAGTCCCGTACGCGCTCGCCAAATATCGATCGCTCGACGAGGCACGCACGATCTACGAGTACCTCACCGAGGACGTGACGCGTCTGCTGCCCGCCGCGGCGTTCGAGGACACGCTGGCGACGCTGTTGCGCCTCGCGCGTGACGGCACCGCGCCGGGCGATGGCGCGCTCGCCAGCACGCTTGCCCGCGATATCGCGGCCATCGCGGTGCTGCGACTGCCGCAGTGGCCGTCGTCGCGGAAGTTCGGCAGCTTTCCGGTCGTCACGCCGGGCGAGTATTTCGCGAAGCTGCCGAGCGATCCCGCGGACATGGTGACGGTCGAGGTGCCGCCTCGGCCGTTCCCGGCGGCGCTGCGCGATCCCGACGTCGCGCGCGATGCCGCGCGACGTTCCGACGTCGCACTTGCCGTCTGGGCGGGGATCGTCGCGATCGCGCTGGGCTACGCGCTGCGCCTCATTCGCCGCCGGCGTGCGGCGGCGTGACGCGCGGCGCGAGCGCAAGCGCGCGGCGGTACGCGACGAGCGCCGCGATGCCGAGCGCGGCGACGAGGTAGGGTGCGACGCGCCGCGACGCGTCGGCGCCCTGCACCAGCGACAGCGTCACCGGCGCGATCGCGCGCGCGAAGAACTGCGGCCGCGCGAGGCGCCCGAGGAGGCTTCCGTAGCCGCGCGCGCCGAAGATCGCGCGCGGCACCGTGCCGCGCACGATCGTGAACACGCCGTTCGCCCAGCCGTACGTGACGACGAACGCCAGCGCGACGATCCATACGCCGCCGACCTGCGTCAGGATCGCGAGCGCGACCGCCATCAGCGCGAATGCGAACGTGCCGGTCGTCGTCGCCGCGACGTCGCGCGCGGCGCCGTACTCGACGATGCGCCCTGCCACCTGCATCGGGCCGATCAGCGAGCCGATCAGCACGGCATCGCGTGCGCCGAGCCCGCTGTCGCCGAGGATCGTCATCAGGTGCGCGGACACGCCTGCGGCGATGAACGACGTGATCGACATCGCTAGCGCGAGCCACGCCATCGCCGGCGGCATCGACGCGCCGGCGCGGGCGTCGGCCACGGGCGCCGCGGGCGCGGGCGGCGTCGCGGCCGGCGCGGCGCCGCGCGGGATCGCGGCGAGGTGGATCGGCAGGCACACCGCGAGATGCAGGAGCGCGTACACGGCGAACGCCTCGCGCCAGCCCAGCGTCTCGAGCAGGTAGCGGGACAGCGGCCAGAACACCGTGCTCGCGAACCCGCCGAGCAGCGTGAGCACGGTGATCGCGCGGCGAAAGCCCGTCCCCGCGAACTGGTGCAGCGTCGCGAAGCCCGCGTCGTAGAGCGCCGCGGTGCTGGCGATGCCGGCGAGCAGCCAGCCGATCACCAGCACGACCGGATTCGGCGCGAGCGCCAGCACCGCCATCGCGACCGCCGCGAGCACCGATCCTGCGGCGAGCACGCCGCGCCCGCCGCGCGCATCGATCTCGCGGCCCACACGCGGCGCGATCACGCCGGACAGCACCATGCCGGCCGAGAACCCGCCGAACAGCGTCACCTCGGAGGCGCCCAGCGCGTCGCGCATCGGCTCGCCGAGCACGCCGATCGCGTAGAACAGCGTCCCCCACGACACGATCTGCGCGATGCCGAGCAGCACCACGCGCAGGTTGAGCGACATCGGCGGCGCCGGGCCCCGGTCAGTGCGCGATGAAGCCGCGCTTGACGAGCTCGCGGACGGTCGCGTCGGCGACGTCGGGAGCGTCGACCGCGATCGTCTTCGGGTAGAGCTTGGTGACGTCGCCCGACCACGCGAGGGCCTGCGTCGCGACGTCGTAGAGGCGCACGTCGAAGCGCACCATCATCGCGTTCACGGTGCCGCCCGACGGATACCAGGCGGCGCGCGGACCCACCCATCCCCACGACCCGGGCGAGGGATCGACGCGCGCATCGGAATTGTCGGGCCGCAGCCACGCGTAGATCACGCCATCGGCGCCATCGGCCTTGATCGCGTCCATCGGCGCGACGCCGTTCGCCACCGCGGCGTTGTCGATGTAGCGCTCGCCGACGATGCCCTCGACACCGGAGGCGCGAAGCCGCGCGACGACCGCCTCGTCAAACACCTTGCGCTCGTCCGCGGACGCGCTCATCGCGATGACGACGATCTTGCGATACGGATGCTTCGCGGAGCCCAGGCTGCGGCTGACGCCCGAGTTCGCCGTCAGCGTCGCGCAGCCCGCGGCGAGCGTCGCTGCGGCGAGCGCCGCGAGGAGCGCGCGCCGCCTCATCCCTTCGCCGGCGGCACCATCGCGTGCTGCGCCAGCGCGCCGAGCACGACATCGCAGAATCCCGGCGCCTCCTGAGCGACCGAGCGCGGGTCGAACGTGTCGGTGACGCCGGACCAGACGAGCTGCTTGCCATAGACCGCGTAGACCGTCGTCTCGACGGTGGCGATGTCGTACTGGCGCAGCTCCGGCACCGAGTACCAGCCGCCGTAGACGCCATACCAGCCGAAGCCCGGGTACGCGGGACCGGGCACCATCGTCTGCGTGACCTCGGTGCGCGTCTGCACGCGGCGCAAATGCACGAGCATCAGCGCGTCGGCACCCGAGCGCACGACGCCGCCGTCGAGCTGCGATTCGTTGGCGCGGCCCGGCGGCAGGTAGTTGTAGCCCGGCAGCGCCTCGACGCCGCGCGCGCGGAGCTTCGCGACCATGATGTCCTCGAACGTGCGCTTGGCGGCGAAGTCGGCGCCGACGC
>JAICUU010000179.1 GCA_025935675.1 Burkholderiales bacterium | reverse complement strand
TCGCAAACCTCGAGGACGAACTGAAGCAGGTGATCTACGGCCAGGATGCGGCGATCGACAACCTGGTCTCCGCGATCAAGCTGTCGCGCTCCGGCCTCGGCTCGCCGGAGAAGCCGGTTGGCTCCTTCCTCTTCTCCGGCCCCACGGGCGTCGGCAAGACGGAAGCGGCCAAGCAGCTGGCCTACATCATGGGCATCGACCTGATCCGCTTCGACATGTCGGAGTACATGGAGCGCCACGCCGTGTCGCGCCTGATCGGCGCGCCTCCGGGCTATGTCGGCTTCGACCAGGGCGGGCTGCTGACCGAGGCCGTCACGAAGAAGCCGCACGCGGTGCTGCTGCTCGACGAGATCGAGAAGGCGCACCCCGACATCTACAACGTGCTGCTCCAGGTGATGGACCACGGCACGCTGACCGACAACAACGGGCGCAAGGCCGATTTCCGCAACGTCACGATCATCATGACGACCAACGCGGGCGCGGCCGAGCTCGCCAAGGGGTCGATCGGCTTCGCCAACGAGCGCGAGGCCGGCGACGAGATGGGCGAGATCAAGCGGCTCTTCACGCCCGAGTTCCGCAACCGTCTCGACGCGACGATCTCGTTCGCGGCGCTCGACCACGAGATCATCCTCAAGGTCGTCGACAAGTTCCTGCTCGAGCTCGAGAACCAGCTGCACGAGAAGAAGGTCGAGCCGTCGTTCACGCCGAAGTTGAAGGAGTACCTCGCGAAGAAGGGCTTCGACCCGCAGATGGGCGCGCGGCCGATGGCGAGGCTCATCCAGGATCTCATCCGCAAGGCGCTGGCCGACGAGCTTTTGTTCGGCCGCCTCGTCAACGGCGGGCGCGTGACCATCGACCTGACCGACGACAACAAAGCCAAGCTCGACTTCGACGAGACGCCGGCGGAAGCCGAGCCGGCGTAACGCGACGCCTCAGCCGAAGGTATCGGCGCGGATGTTCTTCGCCCAGGCGCGGCCGTAGCTCGCCTCGAGCGCGTTGCTCGCGCTCGACACGCCGCCGGCATTCTCGACTGGCAGGAATGTCTTCTGCCCCGCGTCGTAACGATGCACCGACGTCACGTGCGCCGCGAGCGTGTCGCTCATGAAGCTGTAGCAGGTGTTGGCGGCGACCGGCGCGGGATCGACCGGCTCGCCCGCCATCATCGCGACGACCGCCGCCGCGCAAACCTTCGCCTGCTGGTTCGCCATGTGCGCCGACTTCGGCATCAGCGGCGCGGTCTGGATCGCGTCGCCCAGCACGTGCACGCCCTTCACCTTGATCGACTCGAACGTCAGGAAGTCGACCTCGCACCAGCGGCCGTTGGCGGTGACGACACCCGCGGCATCGGCGATCGCGCCTGCCTTTTGCGGCGGGATGACGTTGAGGACGTCGGCCTTGACGTCGTCGGCGAACTCGAGCTTCGCGGCGTGTGTCGCGGGATCGACGTCGGTGAGCGCGTTGTTCGGCCGGTACTCGACCATGCCGGGATAGAGCGTCTGCCACGCGGCCTTGAAGAGCTCCTTCTTGGAGAGCACGTCGTCGTTGGCGTCGAGGATCAGCACCTTGGCGCGAGGGTTCGCCTTCGTGAAATACGCGGCGGCCTGGCAGGCGCGCTCGTACGGCGCCGGCGGGCAGCGGAACGGCGCGAGCGGGATCGCGATCGCGAACACGCCGCCTGCGCGCATCGACACGAGCGCGTTGCGCAGCGCGAGCGTCTGCGGCCCCGCGCGCCACGCGTGCGGAAACGCGTCGCGCAGCTTGATGTCGGCGAACGCCGGAATCGCGTCGAACTGGAAGTCGATCCCCGGCGACAGCACGAGGCGGTCGTAGGCGAGCGTCGTGCCGTCGTCGAGCGCGACGGTGCGCGCCGCCGGATCGACGCCGCGCGCCGCTGCGTGAACGACGCGCACGCCCGCGGCGGCGAGCGCGTCGAATCCCGTCGTGATGTCGGCCATCGCGAGGCTGCCGCCGATGACGAGGTTCGACATCGGGCAGCTCACGAAAGCGCGGTCGCGCTCGACCAGCGTGACGTCGAGCGCGCCGCCGCTCCACAGGCGCAGGTAGCGCGCCGCCGTCGCGCCGCCGTAGCCGCCGCCGACGACGACGATGCGGCCGTGCGCGCGCGCGGCCGCACGTGCGGTTTCGCCTCGCGCGAGCGCGAGCGCCGCGGAAGCCGCGAGAAAGCGCCGGCGCGACGTCATCGCTGCGCGGCGAACCATTGCGCGAGCGCGTCGATGTCGGCGTCGGTGTAGCCGCGCGCGAGCTGCGGCATCACCGTGCCGGCGCGCTCGCCCGAGCGGAACGCGCGCATCGCCGAGGCGATGCCATCGGCCGCGCGGCCGTCGAGCGGCGCAATCGCCGCGAGCCCGGCGCCGCCGCGCGTGTGGCAGGTCGTGCAGGTCGCGGCGAGCGCCCGCGCGTGCGTCGAGGGCGGCGCGACAGGTGCGGCCGATGCCGCCAACACGAGCAGTGCGGCCATCGCCGCGATCGCCACGCGAGGAGATTGCGATCGCATGGCCCGAGCTTAATGCATCGGCGCGCCGCGCCGTTCGCGCCGCGCGCGACCGGCGTAGCGGAACGCGATTCCACGAAGTGGAAGGCCTATGCAGCGTCGCGAAAACCGTGGCGCCGACCGATCTGCTCTATGGAAACGTAGCGCCTCTGTGGCCGATGCGGGCCCTCCTTCGATGCGATGCGGAAGTAAACGGTACCAACGGGGCAGGCGGTAATTCCATCCGATGGAATCGTATTCTAAGCACATGAAAATACGATTAAAAATTTATCGTGCATTGCAATAAAACGCGTTGATCGCGTGCCGCACCTCTGTTACGTTTTGCGTGGGCCGCACAAACGAACGAACGGAGAACGCGATGAACTACGACCTCGAATCGGCACGGTTGCGCAAGGACTGGTCCGAGAACCCGCGCTGGAAAGGCATCCGCCGCGGCTACACCGCCGAGGACGTCGTGCGGCTGCGCGGCTCGCTCGCGATCGAGCACACGCTCGCGCGGCGCGGCGCCGAGAAGCTGTGGAAGCTCGTCAACGACGAGCCGTACGTCCACACCCTCGGCGCGCTGACCGGCAACCAGGCGATGCAGCAGGTGAAGGCCGGCCTCAAGGCGATCTACCTGTCGGGCTGGCAGGTCGCGGCCGACGCGAACATCGCCGGCGAGATGTATCCCGACCAGTCGCTCTACCCGGTCAACTCGGTGCCGGCGGTGGTGCGGCGGATCAACAACGCGTTCGTCCGCGCCGACCAGATCCAGCACATGGAGCGCAGCGGCGACGTCGACTTCTTCGCGCCGATCGTCGCCGATGCCGAAGCCGGGTTCGGTGGCGTTCTGAACGCGTTCGAGCTGATGAAGGCGATGATCGAGGCGGGCGCCGCTGGCGTGCACTTCGAGGATCAGCTCGCGTCGGTGAAGAAGTGCGGCCACATGGGGGGCAAGGTGCTCGTGCCGACGCGCGAGGCCGTCGACAAGCTCGTCGCCGCGCGGCTCGCGGCCGACGTGCTCGGCGTGCCGACGATCGTGCTCGCGCGCACCGACGCCGAGGCCGCCGACCTCGTCACCTCCGACGTCGATGACAACGACCGGCCGTTCATCACCGGCGAGCGCACAGTGGAAGGCTTCTTCCGCACCCGCGCCGGGCTCGAGCAGGCGGTCGCGCGCGGGCTTGCCTACGCGCCGTACGCCGACCTCATCTGGTGCGAGACGGGCAAGCCCGACCTCGCGTTCGCGCGCGCGTTCGCCGACGCGATCCGCGCGAGGTTTCCCGGCAAGCTCCTCGCCTACAACTGCTCGCCGTCGTTCAACTGGAAGAAGAACCTGGACGACGCGACGATCGCGCGCTTCCAGCGCGAGCTCGGCGCGATGGGCTACAAGTTCCAGTTCATCACGCTCGCCGGCTTCCACAGCCTCAACTACGGCATGTTCCACCTGGCGGAGGGCTACGCGCAGCGCGGCATGAGCGCGTTCGTCGAGCTGCAGGAAGCCGAGTTCGCGGCAGTCGCGCGGGGCTTCTCGGCGGTCAAACACCAGCGCGAGGTCGGCACCGGCTATTTCGACGCGGTGACGACCACGATCCAGGGCAGCGACGCGTCGACCACCGCGCTCAAGCACTCGACCGAGGACGCCCAGTTCTTCGACGAGCGCGACGAGGGCGCCGAGGCGAAGGCCATCGCCGCGGCCGACTGACACGCTGCTCCCTCTTCCGCTCGCGGGCTGAGGAACTACCTCTCCCGCTCTGCGGAAGAGTGTCGGGGGTGAGGAACTCGCTCTCCCGCTTCGCGGGAGAGCGCCGGGGTAAGGGCGCGCGCGGTCTACACTCGGCGCATCACGGCGCACCGCCCCGATGCCCCAGTCACGCGTCTTCTTCGCGTTGCCACCGCCGCCGGCGGTGCGCGACGCGCTCGCGCGCCTCGCCGGCGCCGCGGCGAAGCGGGTGGAAGGCCGCGCGACGCGCGCCGACTCGATCCACCTGACGCTCGCGTTCGTCGGCGACGTCGACGTCGCGAAGCTGCCTTTGCTCGATTCGATCGGTTCGCGCATTCGCGGCGCGCCGTTCATGCTCGCGCTCGACACCGAGGGCGGATTCCGCCGCGCCCGCGTCGCGTGGATCGCGCCGTCACATGCGCCCGACGCGCTGCGCGCCTTGCAGCAGGCGCTCGCGCAAGCACTCACCGGCGACGGGTTTCGCCTCGAGGCGCGTCCGTTCGCCGCGCACGTGACGCTGGCGAGGCACTGCCGATCGCTGCCGGAGGCGAGTGCCGCGGTCGCGCCGGTCGACTGGCCGGTGCACCACTTCGCGCTATGGGAGTCGAGCGGGGTGGCCGGTGGCGCGCGCTATCGCGAGATCGGCCGCTGGATGCTGCGCGGCGATTGACGCGCGTCTCCGTTGACGGGCGATGGTGGCGCGGTGGGCGATGTGCGCGCAGCGACGAAACGTGCCGCGCGCCCGCTACGGAGCGGCCTTGACGAGCGCCAGCACGTCCCTGAACTTCGGATGGTCGCTGTCGCGCAGCCACTCGAACACGACCATTTCCGGCGTCACGAGGGTGGCGTTGGCCTGCGCGAGGCGGCGCATCGCGGCCGCGTGATCGCTCGGCCGCCGCGATCCGCTCGCACCCTCGACCACCCATACGCGCATTCCCGCCCGCAAGAGGCCGAGCGCCGTCTGCATCATGCACACGTGCGCCTCGCAGCCGGCGACGACGACGTGTTCGCATCCGGCGCGCGCCGCGCGCAGCGCCTCGACGAGGCCGTCGGCGCAGGCGTCGAAGCGCTGCTTCGAGAGTGTCCGGTCGCATGCGCGCCTCACCTCGGCGACGTTCGGTCCGAGTCCCGCGGGATTCTGCTCGGTGCCGAGCACGGGTATACCGAGAAGCTGCGCGGCGCGCGCGAGCAAGAGCGCATTCGCAACGACGTTCGGCGCGTCATGGATCGCCGGCATCAGCCGCGTCTGGAAGTCCACCAGCACCAGAGCGCTCGTGCTCGCATCGATGGCATTCGTCGTCACGTGTTGCCTCCTTCAGCGCGGGCCACGAGCCGCTCGAGATACGCGTCGAAGAGGCGTTGCGAGGTCTGCTTGAACATCCGGATCCGGCCCGTGTGGCTCAGCACCAGCAGCCCGACGACGTGCGCGAACAGCGCGGTGACCTCCGCGAGCGCGACGGCGGACGCCAGGCCGAGGCGCTCCATCGCGTCCTGCGCCGGTTGCAGCGACGCGCGCAGGCGCGCGTTCAGCGTCGCGTCGAGCTCGCGCGTGAGGCCGCGCGGCTGCATGCCCTGGAAGAGATAGAAGCCCAGGTCGAGGTCGCGCGGATTCTCGCGGTAGAAGTCGAAGAATGCCGTCGTGGTCTTGCGGAGCTCGTCGGCGTTGGTCGCCGCGCCGCGCCGTGCTCGCTGCACCGCTTCGTTGAGGCGATCGAGCGATTCGCCGAGCAGCGCGCCGTAAATCGCTTCCTTGCTGGCGAAATAGCTGTAGATCGCGCCCGGTGTGTAGCCGGCGCGCCGGGCGATCTCGCGGATGCTCGCCTTGTCCATGCCGAGCTCGAAGAACGCCGATCGCGCGGCATCGAGCACCAGGTCCCGCCGCGCTTGCGCCAGCGCCAGGTGGCGGCGCTCGCGGGGGTCGCCTTCTCCAACATCCGAGGGTGGGCGAGAGGCCTTCGCAATCCGGCTTGGCATGACGGGATTCTACGCTTGACAATAAAATTGAACAGTGTTTAATCCACGTTCCGGACCCGGAGGACGATCATGGAAGGAACCAGCGGCACTACCACCGGACGGGCAAGCCTCATGTCAGGCGCGGCATACCGCGAGTCGCTGCGCGAATACTCGCCGAAGGTCTATTGCGACGGCCGCGAAGTCCCGAGCGTCGTCGACGAGCCGGCGCTGCGCCCCGGCGTCAATGCGCTCGCGTTCACCTACGACTACGCGCTGCGGCCGGAGCTCGAGCCGATCGCGCTCGCGACGCAGGCAAGCCGCAAGCGCGTCGTCAGCCGCATGCTGCACGTGGACGAGTCGTCGGGCGACCTCCTCAACAAGCTGGAGGCGGTGCGGGTGCTGTGCCAGGAGACCGGCTGCGCGCAGCGCTACCTCGCGCACGATGCGCTCAACGGCATCGCGCAGGCGGTCGCGCGGATCGACGACGCGAAGGGTACGACCGAGCATCGCGCGCGCTTCGCCGCCTACCTCGCGCATGCGCAGGACCGCGACCTGTCGATCGGCGTCGCGATGACCGACGCCAAGGGCGACCGCAGCAAAAAGCCGCACCAGCAGGCCAACGCGGACACCTACGTCCACGTCGTCGAGCAGGACGCCAGGGGCATCGTCATCAGCGGCACCAAGGCGATCGTCACCGGCGCGCCGTACATGCACGAGCTCCTCGTGATGCCGGGCCGCAGCATGGGGCGCGAGGACGAAGCGT
>JAICUU010000024.1 GCA_025935675.1 Burkholderiales bacterium | reverse complement strand
GAGCACGCCGGCGTGTCGGTCTTCGCCGGCGTCGGCGAGCGCTCGCGCGAGGGCAACGACCTGATCCACGAGATGACCGAGTCGGGCGTCATCGAGAAGACGGCGTTCGTCTTCGGCCAGATGAACGAGCCGCCCGGCAACCGCCTGCGCGTCGCCTTGTCCGGCCTCACGATGGCCGAGTACTTCCGCGACGAAGGCCGCGACGTGCTGTTCTTCGTGGACAACATCTACCGCTACACGCTGGCCGGCACCGAGGTGTCCGCGCTGCTCGGCCGCATGCCTTCCGCGGTCGGCTACCAGCCGACGCTGGCCGAGGAGATGGGCCGGCTGCAGGAGCGCATCACGTCGACCAAGGTCGGCTCGATCACGTCGATCCAGGCCGTGTACGTGCCGGCGGACGACCTGACAGACCCGTCGCCGGCGACGACGTTCGGCCACCTCGACGCGACGGTCGTGCTGTCGCGCGACATCGCCTCGCTCGGCATCTACCCGGCGGTGGACCCGCTCGACTCGACGTCGCGCCAGATCGACCCCAACGTCATCGGCGAGGAGCACTACACGACGACGCGCCGCGTGCAGGCGACGCTGCAGCGCTACAAGGAGCTGCGCGACATCATCGCGATCCTCGGCATGGACGAGCTCTCGCCCGAGGACAAGCTCGCGGTGGCGCGTGCGCGCAAGATCCAGCGCTTCCTGTCGCAGCCGTTCCACGTCGCCGAGGTATTCACCGGCTCGCCGGGCAAGTACGTGTCGCTGAAGGACACGATCCGCGGCTTCAACATGATCGTCAACGGCGAGTGCGACGCGCTGCCCGAGCAGGCGTTCTACATGGTCGGCACGATCGAGGAAGCGTTCGAGAAGGCGAAGTCGATGCAGTAGATCGTCATTCCCGCGAAAGCGGATTCGAACGAATGTCATCCCCGCGAAAGCGGGGATCCAGTAGTGACGATGCGTCGAAGGCTGGATTCCCGCTTTCGCGGGAATGACGATGAGACGAGTGTGGGCGATAACACTCGGGCGACGGTCGGCATGACCGGTGCGCGATGACAAGGGTTCATGCAATGGCGAATACGATTCACGTCGACGTGGTGTCCGCCGAGGAGCAGATCTTCTCGGGCGAGGCGGAGTTCGTCGTGCTGCCGGGCATTTCCGGCGAGCTCGGCATCTATCCGCGCCACACGCCACTCCTGACCGAGATCAAGCCGGGCGCGGTGCGGATGAAGCTGCCGAACATCGACCGCGAGGAGCTCGTGTTCGTGCAGGGAGGCTTTCTCGAGGTGCAGCCCAACCTCGTCACCGTGCTCGCCGACACGGCGATCCGCGGCAAGGACCTCGACGAGGCCAAGGCGATGGAGGCCAAGCGCGAGGCCGAGCAGGCGATGGCCAACAAGACCTCGAAGGAGGAGATCGCCACCGCCGAGGCCGAGCTCGCCGTGGCGATGGCGCAGCTCGACGCGATCCGGCGGATGCGCAACCGCGCGTAATACGCACCACGCCGAATCAGTCGCACAACAAACGCCGCGAGTCACCGTCGCGGCGTTTGACTTTGTGAGTGCGCAAGGGTGGCGATGCTATGATTGTGCATTGCACAATCGCACGACGAAAATGACCGACCTCAATCGCACGCTCGACCGCTCGGTGCGCATCTCGCGCACGGTCGCCGACAAATTCCAGCGCCGCGTCGCCGATGCGCGCGCGAGCTACGACGCGCGAATCCGCGGCGCACAGGCGGCGTTCGCCGCCGCCGCGCCGCGGCACAAGACGCCGGCCGACTTTTGGCGCGATGCGGGGCAATACCAGGTCGACTTCATCCAGCGGTCGATCCTGTTCATGGATACGCTGCGCCAGCGCGGCAACCAGTGGCTCGCGCATGAGGCGGCCGGCAAGCCGCCCGTGCTGCATTACGACTACGAGATGATCGCCGACGCGCGCACCTACGAGCGCCCGGCGAACTACGCGCTGGTGCGCATCGTGCCGCCCGAGGGTGTCGTCGTCGACCCGCGCAAGCGGCCGTTCGTCATCGTCGATCCGCGCGCGGGCCACGGCCCGGGCATCGGCGGCTTCAAGGACGATTCGGAGGTCGGCGTTGCGCTCCGCGCCGGGCACCCCGTCTATTTCGTCATCTTCTTCCCGGAGCCGGAGCCCGGCCAGACGCTGGCCGACGTCACCGACGCCGAAGCCGAGTTCATCCGCATCGTCGACGAGCGCCATCCCGACGCGCAAAAGCCTGTCGTCGTCGGCAACTGCCAGGGCGGCTGGGCGGTGATGATGCTCGCGGCGGCGCGCCCCGACATCGCGGGCCCGCTCGTCATCAACGGCGCGCCGATGTCGTACTGGGCGGGTGGCGACGGCGGCAGCCCGATGCGCTACGCAGGCGGCCTGCTCGGCGGTGCATGGCTTGCGCTCTTCGCCAGCGACCTGGGCGGCGGCAAGTTCGACGGGGCATCGCTCGTCGACAACTTCGAGCGCCTCAACCCGGCGAACACGTGGTGGGGAAAGTGGTACCACCTCTTCGCCAACATCGACACCGAGCCCGAGCGCTTCCTCGAGTTCGAGCGCTGGTGGGGCGGCTTCTACCTGATGAACGAGGAGGAGATCCGCTGGATCGTCAACAACCTCTTCGTCGGCAACAAGCTCACCGCGGGCGAGGCGCGCCTCGGCCCCGGCCGCTACTTCGATTTGAAGTCGATCAAGCAGCCGATCATCGTGTTCGCGTCGATGGGCGACAACATCACGCCGCCGCAGCAGGCTTTCAACTGGATCGCCGACGTCTACGAGTCGACCGAGGAGATCAAGGCGCACGGCCAGACGATCGTCGGCCTCCTGCACGAGGAGATCGGCCATCTCGGCATCTTCGTGTCGGGGCAGGTGGCGAAGAAGGAGCACACGCAGATCGTCGAGGTGCTGGGCACGATCCAGTCGCTGCCGCCGGGGCTCTACGGCATGAACATCGACGAGCACGTCGCGAAGGACGGCAGCGTCTGCTACGACGTCACGCTGAAGGAGCGCTCGCTCGAGGGCCTGCGCGCCGCGCGCGGCGAGGAGCGGGTCGACGAGAAGCCGTTCGAGGCGGTGGCCGCGCTCTCCGAGCTCCTCGAGCGCGCTTACTCGCTGCTCGTCCATCCGCTGGTGCGCGCGGCGACGCCCGAGTGGTTCGCCAACGCGACGCGCGACCTCCATCCGCTGCGTGTCCAGCAGTGGGCGTTCTCGGATCGCAACCCGTGGCTCGCCGCGCTGCCGTCGCTTGCGGAAGCGGCACGTGCGCATCGTGCGCCGCGCGTCGACGACAACGCCGTCATCCGCTACGAGACGCTCCTGTCGGCGTCGATGAGCGCGAACCTCGACCTCTATCGCGACCTGCGCGACGCGAGCTTCGAGGCGGCGTTCTACGAGGTCTACGGCAACCTCTTCTCGCTCGAGATGGCCGACGAGCGCGCGGACTACAAGCGCAAGCAGAAATTCGATCCGCGCGGCCTGCCGGCCGTGCGCGAATTGCTCGACACGATCGAGCACGGCAAGGCCATCGACGGGCTCGTGCGCATCGCGATGCTGATCGCCAAGGCGGGGCAGGGCACGCACCGCCTGTCGCAGATGCAGCGCACGCGCGACATCCTCTCGCCCGAAGGTGGCATCGCGCACTTGAGCGAGGACGAGCAGCGCCGGCTCCTGCAGGAAGAGACGATCGTCGTCGAGTTCGAGCCGTTGCGCGCCAAGCGCTCGCTGCCCAAGGTGCTGCGGACGCAGGCGGAACGGCGCCGCGCGCACCGGTTCCTCGACGCGGCGGCGGCGAGCGGCGGCATCGACGAGCGCCAGCGTGCGCTGATTGCCGAACTTCGCGCGATGTTGCCCGCCGGGAGCCCCGAAGCGGCTCCGGCGCGGACGCGCCGCAACGCGCGCGCTGGATCGCGCGGTCGCCGCGCCACGCGCGCCGCTTCCGCGTAGCGGGCAGCGGCGTCCGATGGCTGCCGCGCGCAATCGGACGTTCGACGAGATCGCGATCGGCGATCGCGCGGCGGCGACCCGCGTCATGAGCGCGGCCGACGTCGATGCGCTGGCGTTCGTCGCCGGCGAGGTCGAGCCGGCGCAACTCGTCGGCAAGCCGGGCGATCTCGACGAGCGCGCGCCGGGCGCCGCGGCGATCGCACTGGTTTCGAGCCTCGTGCTGCGGCAGTTGCCGGGGCCGGGCAGCGCGATCGTCGAAACACAGGTGCGCAGCGGTGGCACGATTGCCGCGGGCGACGTGCTCGACGCCCGTGTCGAGGTCATCGCGAAGGACGCTGCGGTGCGCGCGATCCGCCTCGCCTGCGACTGCCGCAACCAGCGCGGCGAGGCCCTCGTCGACGGCACGCTCGTCGTGACAGCCCCCGTGCAAACGCTGGCGTTCGACGACATCGCCGACCCAAGCCTCGTGTTCCGCCGCAGCGACCGCTTCGCAGCGCTGCTCGCGCAAAGCGCCGAGCTGCCGCCGGTCACCTGCGCGGTCGTGCATCCCTGCGACCGCGATTCGCTCGAAGGCGCGCTGCAGGCGGCCGCGCGCGGCATGATCGTGCCGACGCTCGTCGGCCCCGAGGCGAAGATCCGCGCCGCGGCGGCGGCATGCGGCGCCGATCTTGCCGGCATCGCGATCGTCGCGACCGAGCACAGCCACGCCGCTGCCGCGGCCGCCGCGGCGATGGCGCGCGACGGCAACGTCGACGCGCTGATGAAGGGCAGCCTGCACACCGACGAGTTGATGGAAGCGGTGGTCGCTGATGCCGCCAACCTGCGCACGGCGCGGCGGATGTCGCAGACGTTCATTCTCGACGTTCCCGCGTATCCGCGGCTCCTGTTCGTCACCGATGCGGCGATCAACATCACGCCGGACCTGAAGGCCAAGGCCGACATCGCGCAGAACGCGATCGACCTCGCGCGCATCCTCGGCATCGAGTGCCCGAAGGTCGCGATCCTCGCCGCCGTCGAGGTCGTCAACCCCAAGATGCAGGCGACGCTCGATGCCGCGGCGTTGTGCAAGATGGCCGACCGCGGCCAGATCACCGGCGGCGTCCTCGACGGGCCGCTCGCGTTCGACAACGCGGTGAGCCCGGAAGCGGCGAAGACCAAGGGCATCGTCTCGCCGGTCGCAGGCTGCGCCGACATCCTGCTCGCGCCGGACCTCGACGCCGGCAACATGGTGGCGAAGCAGTTGCAATACCTGGCCGGCGCCGCGAGCGCCGGCATCGTCATGGGCGCGCGCGTGCCGATCGTGCTGACCTCGCGTGCCGACAGCGTGCGCTCGCGCCTCGCGTCGACCGCGGTGATGAAGCTCTGCGTGCACGCGCGGCGGACGCCGCGGTGAGCGACGCGATCCTCGTCATCAACGCGGGCTCGTCGAGCCTCAAGTTCGCCGTGTTCTCGATCGACGGCGACGACCTCGCGCTCGCGCAGACCGGCATCGTCGACAACCTGCTCGGCGCGGCGACGTTCGCCGCGCGAAATGTCGGCGGTGCGCCGCTTGCGAAGCGCGCATTCGCCGTGGGTGAGCTCGATGCGCACGACGGCGCGATCGAGTTCCTGCTCGACTATCTCGGCAAGTCGAACGATGGCACGACGCTCGCCGCGGTCGGGCACCGGGTCGTGCACGGCGGCGAGCGCTACGTCGCGCCGGTGCGGCTGACGCCTGCGATCGTCGACGATCTCGCGCGGCTGTCGCCGCTCGCGCCGCTGCACCAGCCGCACAACCTCGCGCCGATCCGCATCTTCGCGAAGCGCGCGCCCGGCGTACCGCAGGTCGCGTGCTTCGACACCGCGTTCCACGCCACCGCGCCGGCGATCGCGCAGGCGTTCGCGCTGCCGCGCGAGCTCAGCGATGCGGGGATCCGCCGCTACGGTTTCCACGGGTTGTCGTACGAGTTCATCGCCGAGCGCCTGCGCGACATCGACGGCGCGGCGGCCGCGGGCCGCGTCGTGGTCGCGCATCTCGGCAACGGCGCGTCGATGTGCGCGATGGTCGAGGGCCGCAGCGTCGCCACGACGATGGGACTGACTGCGCTCGACGGCCTGGTCATGGGCACGCGCACGGGATCGATCGATCCCGGCGTGTTGCTGTACCTGATGCGCGAACGCGGCATGGACGAGCCGGCGCTCTCGGAGCTTCTCTACAAGCGATCGGGGCTGCTCGGCGTGTCGGGCGTATCGAGCGACATGCGCGCGCTGGAAGCGAGTGACGACGCGAATGCGGCGGCGGCGATCGACCTCTTCTGCTACCGCGCGGTGCGCGAGATCGGCTCGCTGGCGGCGGCCATGGGCGGCATCGACGCGCTGGTGTTCACCGCCGGCATCGGCGAGCACGCGGCGCCCGTGCGCGAGAAGATCGTTCTCGCGCTCGCGTGGCTCGGCTTCGCACTCGACGAGGCGGCGAACGCGCAGAACGCGCTGCGAATCGCGCCACACGACGGCAAGCCCGTGTACGCGATCCCGACGGACGAGGAGCGCATGATCGCGCGCCACACCCGGGGTATCATTTCGGCTTGAGCGCGCAGGGCCGTCGCATGCGCGAAGAATGACCGGAGCGCGCAGCGCAAAGGGTCGTCACGTGAGCGAACGCATCGAGAAGGACGCGCTCGGCGAGGTGCGGGTTCCCGCCGATCACCTGTGGGGCGCGCAGACGCAGCGCTCGATCGACAACTTCCCGATCGGCCAGCCGCGCTTCCGCTTCGGCCGTGAGGTGATCCGCGCGTTCGGCGTGGTCAAGCAGTCCGCGGCGCGCGTCAACGCCGCGCTCGGCGAGATTTCAGCCGACAAGGCGGCGCTGATCGAGCGTGCCGCGCAGGACGTCGTCGACGGCACGCTCGACGCCGAGTTTCCGCTCGTCGCGTTCCAGACGGGCTCCGGCACGCAGTCCAACATGAACGCCAACGAGGTGATCGCCAATCGCGCGATCCAGATCGCCGGCGGCGTCGTGGGCTCGAAGAAGCCGGTCAATCCCAACGACGACGTCAACCGCGGGCAGTCGTCGAACGACGTGTTCCCGGCGGTCATGCACATCGCCGGCGTCGACGCGATCGAGTCGCGGATGCTGCCGGCGCTCGGCCGGTTGCACGCGACGCTCGAGGCCAAGGCGGCGGCGTTCGCCGGCGTGGTGATGCTCGGCCGCACGCACCTGCAGGACGCGACGCCGGTGACGCTCGGCCAGGTGATCGGCGGCTGGGCGGCGCAGCTCGACGATGCGCGCACGACGATCCGCCACGCGCTCGAGGGCCTCTATCCGCTGGCGCTCGGCGGCACGGCGGTCGGCACCGGCCTCAACGCGCACCGCGAGTTCGGCGAGCGCGTCGCCGCCGAGATCGCGCGCGTCACCAACAAGCCGTTCACGTCGGCTGCAAACAAGTTCGCGCTGATGTCTGCGCACGATGCCATCGTCACCGCCAGCGCCGCATTGCGCACGCTGGGCGGCGCGCTGATGAAGATCGCCAACGACGTGCGGCTCTACGCGAGCGGACCTCGCGCCGGCTTCGGCGAGATCACGATCCCCGACAACGAGCCGGGTTCGTCGATCATGCCGGGCAAGATCAACCCGACGCAATGCGAGGCGCTGACGCAGGTGGCCGTGCAGGTGTTCGGCAACGACGCCGCGGTGGCGTTCGCGGGCACGCAGGGCAACTTCCAGTTGAACGTCTACAAGCCGGTGATGCTGCACAACCTGCTCGAGGCGGCCAACCTCCTCGCCGACTCGATGGACTCGTTCGAGCTGCGCTGCGCGCGCGGCATCGAGCCCGATCGCGCGCGCATCGGCGAGCATGTCGCGCAGTCGCTGATGCTCGTCACCGCGCTCAATCCGCACATCGGCTACGAGAACTCGGCGAAGATCGCGCTGAAAGCCTATCGCGAGCGCACCGGGCTCAAGGAAGCCGCGCTCGCGCTCGGCCTCGTGTCCGCGGAGGATTTCGAGCGCTGGGTCGACGCCGAGGCGATGACGCGGCCGGGCTGAGCCGGCACGCCGCAACCGGCACCGCGGCGCCGAGTCACGGCGGCGCCGGGCGGGCGCCGACTCAGAACGTCTTCCAGCTCGCCATCTCCCACACCGGCAAGCCGCGGATGTCGCTGACCTTGGTGTCCGTGAACACCGCCGCTTCCGGAAAGCGGCCGGTCTTCTCGTACGCTTCGCGCGCCAGCGGCGCCGCCTTGGCGAGCGTTTTCTTGACGAGATCGGGCGTGAGCTCCTGCTGGTAGATCGACTTCACCTTGGACAGGCCCACCAGCGTACGCGCGTCGCCTTCGGTGATCCACGACCAGCCGCGCCGCCGATACAGGATGTTCTCGACGTAGGGCCGCTGCGCGGCGCGATCGCTGTTCCAATCCTGCGCCGACATGTCGATGACGGCGTCGGGCGTCATCTTGGTGACCATCGTGCACGCACGCTGGTTGGCGATCATCAGCGCGGTGACGGCCTTCGGGTTCTTCTGCAGGAATTCCTCGCGCACGACCCACCAGATGCGGTGCGGGTAATAAGCCTCGGGCGCGAACGGTGTTTTCGCGAAGCTCGCGATTCGGTGGCCTTCGCCCTTGCCTTCGGGGCCGTCGTACGCGGGACCGGTCGTGCCGTCGTTGCGCAGCAGGTTGACGAGCTGCCCGGAGTTGACGGCGCCCTGCGCCGCCGGCTCCACGCTCAACACGGCGTCGATGCCGGGCTGTGCGCGCGTCAGCTCGGCGAACGCCTGGATGTTCTTCACCGTGATGCCGAGCGCCTTCGGGTCGTCGGTGCCGAATTCCGCTTGCAGCATGAGGTTCAGCACGAGGTGCAGGTCGGAGCCCACGATCGTCAGCACCGACTTGCCCTTGAGCCCCTGCAGGTTCCTGATCGGCGAGCCGGGCGGCACCTGCAACGGAAACTTGATGCCGCCACCGGCGTTGGCGATGGGAATGGAGGGCGTCGGCAGCGCCAGGTTGCGGATCGTCGGCGTCGATCCCAGCATGCCGACGTCGAGCTGCCCGGCGGCGAGGCCCTGCAGCATGCGCAGCAGCACGGGGAAGTTGAGGTACTCCACCTCGGCGGTGAGCCCGAGCTCCTGCATCGCCTTCTCGAGCAGCTTCTCGCGCTGCATCGCGAACACGAGCGGCGCGCCGTCGTTGGTGAGGCCGATGCCCATCGTCATCTTGAGCGCCTGCGCGAGCGCGGGACTCGCGGCGAACAACGGCAGCCCCAGGATCGAGCCGACGCCGGCGGCGCTGCCGGCCTTGAGCAGCGAACGACGCAGTTGCGAGGGATGGCGCATGACGTTCCTCCTTCGGTCGGGATGATGCGGTCTAGGCGGATTCCTCGACGATGGCGCGCGCGGCCTCGTCGCGAATCAGGTTCCAGATGTACTCGTTGTAGCGGCCCGCTTCGGCGGAGTTGCGCAGCGCCTTGCGCGGCCGCGGGAGGTCGATGGTGACGGTTTCCTTGATGCGGCCGGGGCGGCGGCCGAGCACGATCACGCGGTCGGACAGGTACACCGCCTCGTCGATGCCATGCGTGACGAACAGCACGGCGCGGCGTTGGCCAGGATCGCCGCCGTCGCCCCACAGCCGCAGGAGCTCGTCCTGCAGGATATTGCGCGTCTGCAGGTCGACCGCGGCAAGCGGCTCGTCCATCAACCAGACCTCGGGCTCGTTGGCGAGGAGCCGCGCGAGCGCGCACCGCTGGCGCATGCCGCCGGACAGCTCGTGCGGATAGCGGTGCTCGAAGCCCTCGAGCCCCACGAGCTCGATGTAGCGATGCGCGGTCGCGCGCATCGCCTCGCGCGTCGCGCCGCGGGCGAGCGGCCCGAACTCGACATTGCCGAGCACCGTCCGCCACGGGAACAGCGCGTAGTCCTGGAACATCACGCCGCGGCGCGGGTCGGGGCCGGTGATCGGCGCGCCGTCGGCGAGCACGCGGCCCGACGTCGGCGCGACGAAGCCCGCGACGAGCGCAAGGAGCGTCGACTTGCCGCAGCCCGACGGGCCGACGATGCTGACGAACTCGTGCGGCGCGACGGAGAACGAAACGTTCTGCAGCGCTTCGACGCGCTCGCCGCTGCGCGCCGACACGTAGGTCTTGGAGAGGGATTGCGCGTCGATCTTGCCGGTCATGTCAGTACGGGTCGTTCATGTCCGCCACGGGGTGAGGCTGCGCTGCAGCCGGCGCATCGCGAGGTCGATCAGGAAACTGATGACGCCGATCACGATCATGTAGAGGACGAGGCCGTTGACGTCGCGGCGAACGTAGAGCGTGCTCACCATCAGCTGGCCGAGGCCCACCGCGCCCGATCCGCCGGACGTCACTTTGATGCCCATCGCGAGCTCGGCCGCGATGATCGAGCCCCATGCGAACGCCATCGAGATGCGCGCGCCGGTGAGGATCGCCGGCAGCGCGTTCGGCAGCACCACCGAGCGGACGACGAGCGCGCGGCCCGCGCCGAGCGCCCGCGCGGCGTTGACGAGGTTGCGGTCGATGAGCCGCGCGCCTTGCGCCGCGTTGACGACAAAGGGAAAGAACGCTGCGTACGCGACGATGAAGAGCGCCGCGTTGCCGCGGATCCCGAGCCACAGCAGCGCCATCGGGATCCAGGCGATGGGCGCGATCGATCGCAGCGAATCGACGATGGGGCTCACCGCGCGCCCGACCGGCCGCACGAATCCCATCAGCACGCCGAGCGGAATGCCGAACGCGGCACCGAGCGCGAAGCCGATCAGCACGCGCAACAGGCTTTGGGACGTCGCGGCGAACAGCGAGCCATCCTCGATGGTGCGCGTCGCCGCCTCGAACACCCCGGTGGGATACGGGTACAGCGCGCGTTGCCCCGAATGCAGCACGGCCGCCTGCCACGCGAGGATCGCGACCGTGAAGAAGCCGAGCGGCAGGAGCGCGCGCCGTGCGTTCATCGCGCTTCGTCCACCACGCTGTCGGGGCTCCAGCGCGTGATCCGCGCCTGCAAGGCGCGGAGCAGCGTGTCGAAGCAGTACCCGAGCACGCCGATCGTCAGGATCACCGCCATCACCTTGTCCATGGCGAAGAATTCCTGGTACCAGAACAGCCGCCAGCCGAGCCCGGCGTCGGAGCCGGTCAGCTCGGCGGCCACCATCGCCATCCAGGCGACGCCGAGGCTGAGGCGCGCGCCGGCGAGCACATACGGGAGCGCCGCCGGCATGACGACGTGCGTCAGGATCATCCGCCGCGAGGCGCCCAGCATCTGTGCGGCATGCACCAGCTTCGCGTCGACCTGCTTCACGCCGGCGACGGTGTTGACGAAGATCGGGAACAGCGACGCGTAGAAGATCAGGAACACCGGCACGCCGGCGCTGATCCCGAACATCAGGATGGCGATCGGGATCCATGCGATCGCGCTGATCGGCCGCAGGAGCTCGATCAGCGGGTCGACGATCGACTCGAGGAGCGCGAAGCGCGTGCTGATCGCGGCCAGCGCGAGCCCCGTGGCGATGCCGAGGGCATAGCCGATGCCAAGATGCGCGAGGCTCGCCAGCACGTCCTGGCGAAGGTCGGCGTGCAGGAGGTCCAGCCAGGCATGAAAGACACGCGCCGGCGAGGGCAGCAGCGTGCTGTTGTTGATCGTGATGCTGGTGACCTGCCAGAGTCCGACGACGACGGCGAGCGCGACGACGATCTCCAGCACGCGCGTCAGGCGCCGACCGGCCACACCGGCCCGTGGCGGCGGTGCAAGCACGACTTGCGCGGCGTCGCTCACCTAGTGCGACCCGGCGCCTCAGCGGCCGCGGGCAACGATTGGCTGGCGAGCATCCGCGCGATCAGCGCCTGCTTCGCCTTCGCGGCGTGCGCGGTCGCGAGGCAGGCCGCGACTTCCGCGTCGTGGGCGATCAGCGCCTCGATCATCTGGCGGTGATCGGAGATCACGCCGGCGATGCGCTTCTCGCCGTAGCCGTAGCGATTCCACAACGCCGCGACAACGTGCCAGTGCCGCTCCAGCACGTTGGCCGCCTCGGGATTGGCCGCCGCGTCGTTGATCACGTCGTGGAATTCGCGGTTGAGCGCGAGGAGGGCGTCGAAGTCGCGCTTGCGCGACTGCGCCTCGTAGCGCGCCTCGATCGACTGGAGCCTCGCGATGTCGGCGTCGCCGATGCGCTCGGCCGCGCGGCGCGCGAGCATGCCTTCGATCGCGATCCGGAGGTCGAAGATGTTGCGGGCGAAGTCGACGTCCGCGGCGCGCACGCGTGCGCCGCGGTTGGGGGTGAGCACGACCAGCCCCTCGCCTTCGAGCTGCCGCAGCGCCTCGCGCACCGGCATGTGGCCGACCGAATAGCGACGGGCGAGGAGCTCGAGCGTGAGCCGGCTGCCGAAGGACAGCGTGCCCGCGACGATGTCGTCGCGGACCCGGTCGCGGATGGCGATCGATGCGGTGGTCAGCCCGTTGTCCACCGGGGCAGTCTAGCAAGCCGGCGAAACTTTGATCAAGGGTGGCGTCAGGCGAGGGGCGGCTGCCCGGTCACCACCCTTCACGCCTCACTTCCTTGATCAAAAGCAGCTTGGCGTGGCAGCCGCCAAGGATCGGCCGGGCGATCGCCCGCAACATCCGGGGGCGGCGGTGGCCAGCTAACCCTTGCGCCGCCGCGCGTTCCGCGGCGGATTCGCGGCAGGCTTCGGTGCGACCGTGATCGGCCCCGCGTTCGGGTCGCCTTCGGCGACCCAGGCCTGCATCAGCGTGAACGTGACCGCGAGCACGACCGGGCCGACGAAGAGCCCGATGACGCCGAACGCCAGGAGCCCGCCGATCACGCCGATCATCACCAGCAGGAGCGGCAGGTCGGCGCCGCGGCGGATCAGGATCGGCCGCAACAGGTTGTCGAGCGCGCTCACGACGACGCACCAGACGAGCAGGAAGGTGCCCCAGCCGGTCGCGTCGCGCCAGAACAGCCAGATCGCCGCCGGCGCGAGCACCGGAACGGCGCCGATCTGCGCAAGGCACAGCACGAACATCATCGCGGTCAGCAACAGCGCGTTCGGCACGCCCGCGATCGCAAGGCCCACGCCGGCCAGCACCGATTGCGCCGCGGCGGTGACGACGACGCCGAGCGCGACGGCACGCACGGCGAGGCCGGCCAGCTCCGTCGCGCGCACGCCGCGATCGCCGGCTACGCGGCGCGCCAGGCGCAGCACCTCCTTGGCCGCGGTGGCGCCCGTGGCGAACAGGATCGCGCTGAACACGACGATCAAAAGCAGATCGAGCAGCACGGCACCGAGCGAGCCGGCGCGCGCGGCGAGCCACGTCGCGACGTTGCCGGCGTAGGGCAAGAGCGGCCGCAACACCGACAGCGGATCGGCGCCGGCGAGCTCGGTCCACTTGGCGGCGATCGTCGGGCCAACGAGCGGCAAGCGTTCGACCCAGAGGGGCGCGGGCGGGAAATCGTGTGACGTGAGCCAGCCGATGGCCGCGCGGATGTCGTCGTAGTGCTCGACGAACTGGGCGACAGCCACCACGAGCGGCACGACGAGCAGGACCAGGATCGCCGTGGTCATCAGCGTCACTGCGATCCAGCGGCGGCCGCCGGCGTGGCGCTCGAGGTCCTGCTTGAGCGGCCACGTCGCGACCACGATCATCGCCGCCCACACGATTGCGCCGAGGAACGGCTTCAGCACCCACAGGCTGCACGCGATCAGCGCGCCGACGATGACGACCATCGTCAACACGCGCAGATAGTCGTGGCTCGGCGGCGGTGGTTCCTGCATGGGCGGCGGTAACCCCGTGGACGCGGCGATGGTACTCCATCCGGTAGAATCGAAGGTCGTTCCCATGGCTGAAACAACCTCGGATCTCCTCGTCGTTGGCGGCGGCATCAACGGCGCGGGCATCGCGCGCGACGCCGCCGGCCGGGGGCTCTCGGTGACGCTCGTCGAGCGCGACGACCTCGCCGCGCACACGTCGTCGAAGAGCACCAAGCTCATCCACGGCGGCCTGCGCTACCTCGAGCACTACGAGTTCCGCCTCGTCGGCGAGGCGCTCGCCGAGCGCGAGGTGCTGCTCAAGCTCGCGCCGCATTTGATCGAGCCGCTCGCATTCGTACTGCCGCACGAGCCGCACCTGCGGCCGGCGTGGATGATCCGCGCCGGCCTCTTCCTCTACGACCGGCTCGGCGGCAAGACCTCGCTGCCGCGCTCGTTCGGCGTGCGCCTCGACGGCAGCCGCTGGGGCGCGGGGCTCGCCCCGAAGTTCTCGCGTGGCTTCGTCTACGCCGACGCGCGCGTCGACGACGCGCGGCTCGTGATCGCCAACGCGCTGTCGGCGCGCGCCAAGGGCGCGACGATCCGCCCGCGCACGACGCTCCTGCGCGCGCGCCGCGACGGCCCGTTGTGGCGATGCGAGATCGAGCACGGCGGCGCGCGCAGCGAGATCCGCGCGCGCGCGCTGGTCAACGCCGCGGGACCGTGGGTGCGCGACCTGATCGAGCGCGTCGACGATCGCGACGTCGACGCCGGCGTGCGCCTCGTCAAGGGCAGCCACATCGTCGTGCCGCGCGTGCACGACGAGGAGCACGCCTACATCCTGCAGAACGCCGACAAGCGGATCGTCTTCGTCATCCCGTACCAGCAGCGCTATTCGCTGATCGGCACCACCGACGTCCCGGTCGATTCGTACGTCGACCCGGCGATCGACGATGCCGAGATCGACTACCTCATCGCGATCGCCAACACGTACCTCGCGAAGCCGCTCGCGCGCCGCGACGTCGTGTGGACGTACAGCGGCGTGCGCCCGCTGTACGACGATGGCGCGGACAACCCGTCCGCGGTGACGCGCGACTACGTGCTGAAGCTCGAGGCCGGCGAGTCGCCCGGCCGCGCGCCGCTCCTGTCGATCTTCGGCGGCAAGATCACCACCTACCGCAAGCTCGCGGAAGCGGCACTCGCGGAGCTGGCGCCGTTCTTCCCGACGATGCGCGGCGCGTGGACGCACGGCGAGCCGCTGCCCGGCGGCGACTTTGACGGCGATCGCGCGACGCTCTTCGCCGAGCTCTGCGCGCGCTTCCCGCATCTCGCGTTCACGCTGTTGCGCGCGCTCGCCCACCGCCACGGCACGCGCGCGTTCGACGTGCTGGGCGACGCCGCCGCGCCGGAAGATCTCGGCCGCGACTTCGGCCACGACCTCACCGAGCGCGAGCTCGACTGGTTCGTGCGCGAGGAGTGGGCGCAGGACGCCGACGACGTGCTGTGGCGACGCACCAAGTGCGGGCTGCCGATGACGCGCGCCGAGCGGCAAGCGGTCGGCGAGCACCTGCACGCGCAGTACGCGATCGCATGAGGACGCCCGAGCTCGACCACGTCTGCGTGTTCTGCGGCGCCAACGTCGGCAACCGGCCGGCGTACGTCGAGGCGGCGCGCGCGCTCGGCCGCACGTTCGCCGAGAACGGCGTCGCGATGATCTACGGCGGCGGCGGCATCGGCCTCATGATGGAGACTGCGCAGGCGGCGATGCGCGCCGGCGGCACGGTGATCGGCATCATCACCGAGGCGCTGATGGCGCGCGAGGCCGGCAACCGCGACATCACCGAGCTCCACGTCGTGCAGACGATGCACGAGCGCAAGGCGATGATGGCGGCGAGGGCCGATGCGTTCGTCGTGCTGCCGGGCGGGTACGGCACGCTCGACGAAACCTGCGAGATGCTGACGTGGAACCAGCTCGCGATCCTCGCCACGCCAGTGATCCTCGTCAACGTCGAGGATTTCTACGCGGGCTTCCTGGTGCAGCTCGACCGCGCCGTCGCCGACGGCGTGCTGAAGCCGCATCACCGCGCGATGCTCACCGTCGTGTCGAGCGTCGAAGAGGTGCTGCCCGCGATCCGCGCATGGCGGCCCGTGGCGGTGCCTGCGGCCGTCGCGGCTGCCGACGTGAAGCCGTGATGCGCCGGGCCAGCCTCCCTCTCCGCGTGCGCGAGAGGGCATCCACGCAATGACGATGTTCCCGCTCGCCGACATGCCGTGCGCGAACGTGCGCGGGGTCCTCACCGACATCGACGACACGCTGACGACCGACGGCCGCCTCACCGCCGAGGCGTACGCGGCGCTGCAGCGCTTGCACGACGCGGGATTGCTGGTGATCCCGATCACCGGGCGCCCGGCCGGCTGGTGCGATCACATCGCGCGCATGTGGCCGGTCGCGGGCGTGGTCGGCGAGAACGGCGCGCTGTGGATGCGCCACGACCATGCGCATCGCCGCCTTGAGCGGCGCTTCGTCGTCGATGAAGCAACGATGGCCGCCAACCGCGCGCGGCTCGCCGCGATCGGCGAGCGCATCCTGCGCGAGGTGCCGGGCTGCGCGCTTGCCTCCGACCAGGCCTACCGCGTCGCCGACCTCGCGATCGACTTCTGCGAGGACGTGGCGCCGCTCGAGCGCATCGACGTCGACCGCATCGTCGCACTGATGGAAGAAGAGGGAATGACGGCCAAGGTCTCGTCGATCCACGTCAATGGCTGGTTCGGCCGGTACGACAAGCTGTCGATGACGCGCACGTTCCTGCGCGACGCGTTCGCGATCGACCTCGACGCGGGCAAGGACGCGTTCGTGTTCGCCGGCGACTCGCCGAACGATGCGCCGATGTTCGCGTTCTTCCCGCGCTCCGTGGGCGTGGCCAACGTGCGCGCGCAGATCGACCGCATCGCCACGCCGCCGGCGTTCGTCACCGACGCCGCGGGCGGCGCGGGCTTCGCCGAGCTCGCCCGCCACCTCCTCGGTTGACCGACGGACGCCGTCATCCCCGCGCATGCGGGGATCCAGCATTGACAGTGCGATTGGCCGCCGACATGCCCCGCCGCCGCGCCACGGCTGGATTCCCGCCTACGCGGGAATGACATGATCAGCGCGCGAGCGCCGCGAGCTTCTTCAGGTCGACCGACTTGACGGCGTCGGCGAGCGTCGACTCGCTGACGTTGCTGCCGGACGCCGCGATCGCAAAGCGGTTGGCGATCATCACCCCGTACTCGCCGGACTTCGACTGCCGGTCGTAGCGCTGGTGCATGAGATTGCCGTTGACGGTGCGCGTGCGGTCGTAACCGGTGCCGGTTTCCTTCTCGCTGTTCGGGTTGAACCTGGTCGCGAACGCGGCGAGCCCCGACAGCGAGCCGATGTCGGTCACCTCGATCGTCAGCGTGCCCTGCCCGCCGTCGCTGTAGCGCCCGCTCGCGCTGCTGCCCTTCATCCCGGCCGCCTCACCGCTCTGGCCGGTCGCTTCCGTGCGCCTGAAGGTGTCGACGCTCGCCGGCAGCAGCTCCTCCAGCGCATGGAAGTCGACGGGCTTCACTTCCTTGCCGCCCGATGCCATCGTGCCGACCGCGGCCAGCGCGGTGTTGAGGTCGATCGCCTTGGCCGCCGCCGCGCCCGGATCCTGACCGTTGGCCTTGGCCGTGCGCTCCGCCTGCTCGGCGTCCTTGCCCATCTTCGTGATCGTCGACATCGCGTCCTGCATGCGCTGGCGGTCGGCGTCCGACTTGCCGCCCATCATGCTCGACAGGACGCTCGCAGTCGCCGCGCTGTCGCGATCGCTGCCGGACATGCCGATGCCGCCCATCATCGCGCGTTGCATCCCGAACATCATGCCGATCAGCATGATGACGATGCCGACGCCGATGCCGCACAGAATGACGACAACCGTGTAGCCCAACGCGCGCTCGGGCGGCGAGCGCATCAGCACGGGAAGGCCGGTATAGAGGAGATACAGTCCGTAGAAGCCGAACAGGCCGCCGAGCACGCCGAGCACCGGGATGTTGGCGACGAGGCCGCCGACCCAGGCCGCCGTCGCGCTGTACGCCATCACCTTCACCGCACGCAGCGAATCCTTCTGGCCGCCGAACGTCGGCGCGAGCGCGTTGATGATGAGCGACATCACGAACACGCCGAGGAACGCGCCGGCGAGATCGATGACGGCGCTGCTGATCGCCGTGCCGAAGCCGACGTGGAAGCGCCCGACGAGCGGCATCGACTTGCCGAAGATCATCAGCCAGATCGCGCCGGCGATGGCCGCGGCGCCGGCGATCGGCAGCACGTAGCCGACCCAGATATCGGCGGCGGTCTTCGCTTCGCCGGCGATGACCGGCCATTCGGTGCGCGGCGTCAGGAGGATGGCCTTGACGCGCGCGACGATGCCCCGGGCGTCGACCTTGTCGAGCGCAGCACCCGCGGCATGCGCGGCGTCCGACGCGGCAGCGCTCATGCTCGCGGCGGCCGCGCTGGCCGCGGCGCCGGCACCGGTACCGGTACCTGCACCGGGCGACGCGGCGCCGCTCGCCGCACCGACGCTGCCCGGCGTCGCGCCGAACGATCCGCTCGCCGATGCGGCGGACGATCCGCCTGCCGATGTGACTGGCGATGCGCCTGTCGACGTGCCGCTCACCGCCGGCTGTGCGCGCGGCGGCGGCGGGGGAGGCGGCGGTGACGCCGCGGCGGGCTCCGCCGAGACTCGCGCTCCGCAATGGGGACAGAACTTCGAATCCGCGTCGATCGGCTTGCCGCATTGTCCGCAGAACATGCTGCCTCCTTGATCGTGGGGTGCGCGCCAGCGGGAACGCGTGGGCGGCAGCGCTTCGCGCCGCTGCGTGTTGCGCGTCTCCCGCCGCTCGAGGCGGCCATTCTCGCGCGATTCACCGGCGATTTCACGCCGCGGCCCACGGCGCGCCGAGGCGCGGCGACGGGCGGCGCTATCGGGTACTGCGATGGGCGCGATCAGGCGATTGCGACCGGATCATGCGCGGCGGATGGTCGCATTCACGCCCGCCGATGGCCCCGTCAGGCGTGCCGCAAGGCGCCGACGCCGGCGAACGCCATCGCCGCGCCGCCGGCCTCCTCGATCCGCAGGAGCTCGTTCCACTTCGCCATGCGCTCGCTGCGCGCAAAGCTGCCGACCTTGATCTGCCCGGCGTTGGCGCCGACGGCGAGATGCGCGATCGACACGTCCTCGGTCTCGCCCGAGCGCGCCGAGACGATCGCGCCGAACCCGGCGCGCGCCGTGGCGGCGAGGGCCGCGCGTGCCTCGGTCAGCGTGCCGGCCTGGTTGACCTTGATCAGCGCGGCGTTGCACGCATGGTCGACGGCGGCCGCGTCGATCGCGGCGGCCGACGTCACGAGGTAGTCGTCGCCGACGATCTGCAGCCGCGAGGGCGCCGCGCGCGCGAACGCGACCCAGGCGTCGCGGTCGTCTTCGGCGAACGGGTCCTCGAGCGAGCGGATCGGGTAGCGCTCGACCCAGCGCAGCAGCGTCTCGGCCCACGCGTCGCGGTCGAGCCGCGCGTTGTCACGCGCGAGGACATAGTGGCCGTCCCTGCAGAATTCGGTGGCCGCGAGATCGAGCGCGATGACGACGTCGTCGCCGGGCGCGTGCCCCGAGCGCTCGACCGCGCGGAGCACGAGGTCGAGCGCATCCTCGTTGCGGTCGAGCGCCGGCCAGTAGCCGCCTTCGTCGGCAACGCCCACGAGGCGGCCTTCGGCTGCGAGCAGCTCGCCGGCGGCACGGTAGACGCCGGCGACGATCGCGAGCGCGTCGCTCCACGTCCATGCGCCGATGGGCATCACCATCAGGTCCTGGATGTCGATCCGTTGCGCCGCGTGCGCGCCGCCGCCGAGGATCTGGATCTGCGGTAGTGGCAGCGACACGGGACCCTCGCCGGCGAGGTAGCGCCACAGCGGCAGTCCGGCCGCGGCCGACGCGGCGTGCGCGACCGCGAGCGACGTCGCCACGGTGGCGTTGCCGCCGAGCTTCGTCTTGAGCGGCGTGCCGTCGAGCGTGATCAGCGTCGCGTCGACAAGCGCCTGGTCGTGGGCGTCGACGCCGGCCAGAGCGTCGGCGATCGCGCGGTTGACGTTGTCGATCGCGACCATGACGTCGCGGCCGCCGAAGCGCGAGCCTCCGTCGCGCAGGTCGACCGCCTCGCGCGAGCCGCGCGACGCGCCGGCGGGAGCGATCGCCCGGCCCCGTGCGCCGCCGGCGAGCTCGACGTCGACCTCGACCGTCGGGTGGCCGCGCGAATCGAACACACGCCTCGCGTGCACGCGGGCGATCGTCGTATCGGTCGTCATGCCGCGCGCCACGCGTCGACGACGTCCGCGATCGATGCGGGCGGCGCCTTGATGCGCGGCCGCGCGAAGTCGCGCACGCGCGCCTTGTCGGCATCGCCGAGGTACTCGACCGGCGACTTGCCGTCGACGCGGGCTAGGAGCAGTGCCGGCAACAGCGCGGCGACGCGTGCGTCGAGCGCGCCGGCCGGCTCCCAGTCGACATGCGCGCGATAGGCGCCGAGCAGTGCCGCCAGCGCGTCGAGGTAGCGCGCGCGCCAATGCGGCCGCCACAGTCCCTTCAGCAACAGGTGATTGGCGACGAACGCGACGTCGAACGCCGGGTCGCCGAACCACGCGCATTCGGCGTCGAGGATGACCGGACCCTGCGGGCCGATCAGGATGTTCTTCGGTGACCAGTCGCCGTGCACCAGTACGCGCCGGGTCGCCGCGGTGGCGGCGACGCGCGCCGCAAGCGCATCGGCGAGGTCGGGGTGCGCGCGGCCGGCCGCGACGAGGTACGGCTCGAGGCGGATCGCGTGGAACGTGGCGTCGTGGGCGAAGGCCTTCGCGACCACCGGGTCGTCGGCGGTCGCCGCATGGATGCGGCCGAGCACGTCGCCGACGGCGCGGGCATCGGCGGCGTCGATCACGCCGTCGCGGAGCCGCGTCTTCCAGATCGGATAGGTCTCGGGCGGCAGCCACGCCATCGCGAAGAGGCCGTTGGCCGGATCGTCGCCCAGGATTCGCGGGACATTGCCGGGGCAGATGGCCGCGACCCGCGTGAGCCACGCGACCTCGGCGCGGTTGCGCGACACCGGTGCCCGCCAGTCGCCGGCCACCTTCAATTGCGGCAGCGCGCGCTTGACGCAAAGCGTCCGCGACGGGGTCTCGACACGGACGATATCGGACGATACGCCACCGTCCAGCGGTTGGAGCTTGAGCGGTGTGTCAGCGCTCACTTCCAGCAGACGCCTTATTGCAGCACACAGGTTGTCGGGATGTGGCGATAGCACGGTGTCCAATCCCCTCATCCTTTCGGGCGATTGCGTCGTCCGCTTGGCGAACTGGGAACGGGATTTGCACGAGCCTCTTCAGCGAAGCAATGAAGCCCGCCGGCCAAGCCCCTGATCGAAAAGGGGCGCCGCAGCGGACCCGCGATCAGGGGAGTGAGGCAATGACACGCTACGGTTTCACCATCAAGACCCGGCACGGCCAGCGGGTGGAGAGCATCCAGATCATGGCGGTCACGCCGGCCGACGCCGAGCGACGCTTGCGGCAGATGTATCAGCACTGCGAGATCCTCGAGCGCCGCGAGAACGCCGTTCCCCGCAAGGTCGACGCGCTGGACGTCGAGAGCATCATCGGCCTCATCAGCAACGCCGGCGTCTCACCGCACGAAGCCGTGCGCGGCTAGCTCCCCCGCCAGCGCCTCGTAGTCGTGCGCGCCGCGCGACGACGGCGCATGGCGGAAGATATCGAGGCGGATCGACGGGCTTTCCGCCAACTTGGCGTTCTCGCGGATCCGCGTTTGCGCCACTTCCTCGGGCCTGAAGGTCTCGCGCATCGTCGCGTCGATCGCGGTGCTCATCTTGCGCCGCAGGTCGTAGCGCGTCAGCAGGTAGCGCCGCGGCAGCCGGCGCCTGAACACCGGCTCGAGCGCGTTGAGCGCCCGCTCCACTTCCTTGGCCCCCTGCAGCGACAGGTAGTCCGCCGACACCGGCACCAGCACGAGGTCGCAGGCAAACACCGCGTTGAGCGACAGCGCGTTGAGCAGCGGCCCGCAGTCGATCACCACCGGCATCGACGGCATTTTCGCGTCGCGCAGCGCGAGCCGCAGCCGCGTGACGATGTTGACGCCCTTGCCGAGCAGCGCGTCGATCTTGGCGAGGTCCAGGTGGGCGGGGCACAGCATGACGCCGGACGGCGAGATCGCCGCGATCTCGTCGAGCGGGCGCTGGCGCATGAAGAACGCGAACATCGTGTCGTCGGCATTGCGCGGCTCGACGCCGAGGATGTGCGACAGGTGCGCCTGCGGGTCGAGGTCGATGCCGAGCGGGCGCTGTCCGCGCTGGGCGATGGCGGCGAGCAGGTTCAAGGCGGTGGTCGTCTTGCCGACGCCGCCCTTCAGGTTGAACACCGCGATGATCGGCACGCTGCTTGCTCGATGCACAAAGAGCCGAGGGTACACCAGTGCTTGCGCTGCGCCGGGCGCAAGGTCCCGCCGTGGAATCCCGCTATCATTGCGCTGCCGCAAAACGCGGCGCCGCCGCCGCATTCCTGACCGAATTCTCGATCCACCGAGCACCGCGTGCCGACGTCTTCCCACCAATTCGTGATCCTCGCCGCGGGCCAGGGCAAGCGCATGCATTCGGCGCGCCCCAAGATCCTGCATGCGCTCGCCGGCAAGCCGCTCGTTGCACACGCGATCGACGCCGCGCGCGCGACCCGGCCGCTCGCGATCGCCGTGGTGATCGGCCACGGCGCGCAAGCCGCGCAGGGCGCACTCGCGGCGGGCGACCTCGCGTTCGTCCGGCAGGATCCGCCGCGCGGCACCGGCGACGCGGTGCGCTGCGCGCTCGACGCGCTGCCGCACGACGGCGTGACGGTCGTCGCCAACGGCGATTGCCCGCTGATTCCGCCGGAGACGTTCGCGGCGCTGGCCGCCGACGCGGCGCATGGCCGGCTCGCACTGCTCACCGCGCGCGTCCCCGACCCCGCGGGCCTCGGGCGCATCGTGCGCGCCGACGACGGCAGCGTCCGCGCGATCGTCGAGGACCGCGACGCGAGCGATGCCGAGCGCGCGATCGACGAGATCTACACCGGCGCGCTCGCGGCGCCCACCGCGCTCCTGGCTGCGTGGGTCGCCAAGCTCACGCCGCACAACGCGCAGGGCGAGTTCTACCTGACCGACGTCGTCGCGATGGCGCTCGCCGACGGCGTGCCGGTCGCGGCGACGCTCGCCGACGACGCCGACGTCGCGCGCGGCGTCAACGATCGCGCGCAGCTCGCCGCCGCCGAGCGCATCGTGCAGCGGCGCCGCGCCGAGGCGCTGATGCGCGCCGGCACGACGATCGCCGATCCTTCGCGCATCGACATCCGCGGCACGCTCGACGCCGCGAACGACACGTTCATCGACGTCGGCTGCGTGTTCGAGGGCAAGGTCACGCTGGCCGTGGGCGCGACGATCGGCCCGTATTGCGTGCTGCGCGACACCAGCGTGGGCGCGAACACCGAAATCCAGGCGTACTCGCACCTCGACGGCGCGACGATCGGCGCGGGCGCGCGCATCGGCCCCTTCGCACGGTTGCGGCCGGGCGCGGTGCTCGCCGACGACGTGCACATCGGCAACTTCGTCGAGGTCAAGGCGGCGAGCCTTGGGCCCCGCAGCAAGGCCAATCACCTCGCCTACATCGGCGACGCGAGCCTCGGCGCCGACGTCAACTTCGGCGCCGGTTCGATCACCGCCAACTACGACGGCGCCAACAAGCACCGCACGACGATCGGCGACCACGTGCACGTCGGCTCCAATTGCGTGCTGGTGGCGCCGATCGAGGTCGGCGCGGGCGCGACCATCGGCGGCGGCAGCACGATCACCGGCGGCGCGCCGGCGGGCGAGCTCACGCTGACGCGCGCGAAGCAGGTCACCGTCGCCGGCTGGAAACGCCCGCGCAAGAAGAAGCCGGCATGAGCGCCGCGCGCTTCCCGTGCATCGCCGGCGTGCCGCGCGGGTCGCTCGCACGCGCACTTGCTCGGGTACGTGGCCGCCGCGCCGCGCGCATCCTCCATTCGCAGGAAGGTTGAAACCATGTGCGGCATCGTCGGCGCGGCCTCCACGCGCAATATCGTCCCGATCCTGATCGACGGCATCCGCCGCCTCGAATACCGCGGCTACGACTCGACCGGCCTCGCCGTCATCGGCGCCGGGTCGTCGCCGACGCTGCAGCGCCTCGTCAGCGTCGCCCGCGTCGCCGACCTGGCCGCGCAGGCCGACGCGTGCAAGCTCGTGGGCACGACCGGCATCTCGCACACGCGCTGGGCGACGCACGGCGCGCCGAGCGAGACCAACGCGCATCCCCACGTGTCGGGCAGCGAGGTCGCGGTCGTGCACAACGGCATCATCGAGAACTACGAGGAACTGCGCACGAAGCTCAAGGCCCAGGGCTACGTGTTCGCGACGCAAACCGACACCGAGGTCATCGCCCACCTCGTC
>JAICUU010000280.1 GCA_025935675.1 Burkholderiales bacterium | reverse complement strand
CGGATGACGGCGCGCATCGGGCCGGTGTCGGCGAAGTTCAGCGGCAAGATGACGCTCGCCGACGTCGACCCGCCGCGCGGCTACACGCTGCGCTTCGAGGGGCAGGGCGGCGCCGCGGGCTTCGCGCGGGGCGAGGCGCGCGTGCGGCTCGAGCCCATGGAGGGCGGACAGACGTCGATGCATTACGACGTCGACGCGCAGGTCGGTGGCAAGCTCGCGCAGATCGGCTCGCGGCTCGTCGACGGCGCGGCGGCGAAAATGGCCGACGATTTCTTCGCGCGCTTCACCGCGCGCTTCGCGGAACCGGCCGCGAGCGCCGATGCCGAAGCCGTGAACGCGGGCGGGTCCGTGCCGCCAGGGCGTGCCGACGAGGACGGCCCGACGCCGCGCCGGCTCGCCGAGAAGGGCGCATGGACGCGCTTCATCGCCATCGGGGTGCTGGTCGTGATCCTCGCGTACCTTTATTTCAGAGGCCGCGGCGTCGGTTGACGCGGCCGGGAGATCGTTGATGGACAGCGTCGATTTCGAAGTGTTGAAGCGCAGCGCCGACTGGGTCGAGCAGGGGCGGCGCGTGCTGCTCGTCACCGTCGTCAAGACCTGGGGCAGCTCGCCGCGGCCCGAAGGCGCAATGCTCGCCGTGCGCGACGACGGCCACGTCGTCGGCTCGGTATCGGGCGGCTGCATCGAGGACGACCTCATCGATCGCGTGCGCAAGGACGGCATCAAGGCGACGCGCGCCGAGGCCGTCACCTACGGCGTGTCGGCCGACGAGGCGCGCCGCTTCGGACTCCCCTGCGGCGGCACGATCCGGCTGGTGCTCGAGCCGCTGACGCGCGAGTCGGGCATTCGCGCGCTGTTGCGTGAGATCGAGGAGGGCCACCTCGTCGCGCGCCGGCTCGACATCGCGAGCGGCCTCGCCACGCTGCATCCGACGCGCGCGACCGAAGGGCTCAGGTTCGACGGCCGCACGCTCGTGACGATCCACGGCCCGCGCTACCGGATGCTGGTGATCGGCGCGTCGCAGCTCTCGAAGTACCTCGCGCAGATCGCCGTCGGCCTCGACTACCGCGTGACGATCTGCGATCCGCGCGAGGAATACACCGAGACGTGGGACATTCCCGGCGTCACGCTCGTGCGTACGATGCCCGACGACACCGTGCGCGCGATGGGCCTCGACGAGCGCTGCGCCGTCGTCGCGCTGACGCACGATCCCAAGCTCGACGACCTCGCGCTGATGGAGGCGTTGAAGTCGCCGGCGTTCTACGTCGGCGCGCTGGGCTCGCGCGCCAACAACGCGAAGCGCCGCGAGCGCCTCCGCGAGTTCGACGTGACGCCCGCCGAGATCGCGCGGCTGCACGGCCCGATCGGCCTCTACATCGGCAGCCGCACGCCGCCCGAGATCGCCGTGTCGATCCTCGCCGAGATCACCGCCGTCAAGAATGGCGTCGCCCGCGACGCGATGGTGCCGGTTGCGGAGGCGAAGGCGGGGCTCGCGGCGTCACCGGCGTGCCCGGTCGACGCCTGACGCACCGCGCCGCCCGCGCCGATGCCTTCGGCGACCACGGGACGCTGCGCCGCGAGCGCGTCGATCACCGGTCGTTGTCGCGCACCTCCGACGGCTCCGAACACCGCAAGGTGGCCGCGCGTCCCGACGACGCGGCGCGCGCGCTGCTGACGGCGTGGCGCGTCCGCTCCGCTTCGACCGCGGCTGCGCGCGCGCGGCAATAGCCGGCGAGGTCGGTGAAGCCGACGGCCGGGACGTAGAGCGTCGACGCGAGGCGCTCGCTCAGCGGGCGCGCGGCGAGGGCGAGGCGCAGCATCGTCGCGCCGCCGATGCGGAAAAGCGGCCGCAGCACGCGCGCCCACATTGGCCGGAACGCGAGACGGTAGGCCGGATGGCGCACCTGCCCGCGCAGGTCGTCGCCGCGCGCGCGCAGCATCGCGTAGTACGCGTGCTTGGCCTCGCCCATCTGCATGACCAACGCGCGCCAGTGCGCGACGTCCATGTCGTTGAAGTGGGTCGCGAGCGGCCGGTCGATGCGGCCGATCGCAACGCCCGCGGCGCGCGCGCGCCGCAGGATCGCCGTCTCGGCGAAGCGCTGGTAGCGCGGATCGAAGCCGCCGAATCGCGCGAGCGCGTCGCGGCGTATGACGCTGTTGGCCCCCAGCGAGAACGTGCCCGCCGTCGCAGCGCGGCGCTCGTGCCGCAGGTTGTGCAGCGTGACGAGGCTGCCGAGCGGCGTCGTGTCGTGGTTGAAGCGCGGCGCCCACGCCATCGTCGCATGCGGATGCGCGCGGACGTACGCGTCGATCGTACGGCAGCAATCCGCCTCCAGTGCGGTGTGGCCTTCCATGAACATCACCCAGTCGCCGCGCGCCTCCGCGACACCGGCCGCGTAGAGCGCGGCCTCGCTGGCGACGTCGCCGGTGTCGAGGTCGGTGCGCACGACGCGATCGCAACCCGCCAGCAGTGCGCGCGCGAGCGGATCGACATCGAGCGAGGCGCCGTCGCGGCCGACGACGACGATCACCTCGTAGTCGTCGTGCGGGAAGTCCTGCGCCAGCGCCGACGCGAGCGAACGCCAGCCGACGTTGCGGCGGTCGAACACCGGGAGCACGATCGAAATGGCGGGCATCGCAAAGTCGCGGGCGCGATCGAGCGCGGCCGCAGCCGCCATCATCCGACGCCGGCGAGGATGATCGCAAGCGCGCCGCGCACGCCGGGCTGCGGGCGCCGGCGCCGCGCCGCCTCAATGAAAGTCGCGCGAGCGCGTCGCCAGCGCGCCGAGCATCGGCGAGAGGTCGACGAGATGCTGCGCGAGCACGTGCACGACGATGTCCTCGCGCTCGACCTTGCCGTACACGGCGAGGAGCCGCGAGGCGAGGAGCTCGCGGCGCTGGCGGTCGCCGAGATCGCGCCAGACGATGACGTTGGTCTGGCCGGTCTCGTCCTCGAGCGTGACGAACACCACGCCGCTCCTGGTGTCGGGGCGCTGGCGGCCGATGACGATGCCGGCAGTGCGCACGAGGCGCCCGGCCGGCGCATCCTGCACCGCCTGCGCGGTGACGAGCCGGCGCGCCGCGAGCCGCTCGCGCAGCAGCGCCAGCGGATGTCGGCGCAGCGTCAGGCCGACGCGACGGTAGTCGGCGACGATGTCCTCGCCTTCGCTGGGCGCGGGCAGCGCGAGTGGCGCCTCGTCGAACCGGCCGCCCGCGAGGATCGCCGGCAGTCGCTCGACGCCGGCGACGTGCCACACGGCGTCGTGGCGATGGCCGGCGAGTGCGGCGAGCGCGTCGGCGTCGGCGAGCGCGTCGAGGTCGCGCTTGTCGAGCGCCGCGCGGTGCGCCAGGTCGGCGACCGAGGTGAACGGCGCTGCGGCGCGCGCGGCGACGATGCGCGCCGCCGACGCCTCGCGCAGCCCGGCGATCATCCGCAACCCGAGCCGCAGCGCCGGCGGCCGCGCGGCCGGCGGCTTGCGCGCGTCGCCGAGCGCGGCGACCGGCTCGAGCGTGCAGTCCGCGTCGCTCGCGGTGGCATCGGGCGGGCGCACCTCGACGCCATGGCGGCGCGCGTCCTGCACGAGTTGCGCCGGCGCGTAGAAGCCCATCGGCTGCGAGTTGAGCAGCGCCGCGGTGAACGCCGCCGGGTGGTAGCGCTTCAACCACGACGACACGTAGACCAGCAGCGAGAACGACGCCGAATGCGACTCCGGGAAGCCGTATTCGCCGAAGCCCTCGATCTGCTGCCAGATCTGCCGCGCGAACGCCTCGTTGCAGCCGCTCTCGCGCAAGCCGTCGACAAGGCGCTGCTCGAACAGGTCGAGCTGGCCCTTGCGCCGCCACGCCGCCATCGAGCGGCGCAGGCGATCGGCCTCGCCCGGCGAGAAATGCGCGCCGTCG
>JAICUU010000272.1 GCA_025935675.1 Burkholderiales bacterium | reverse complement strand
TCGCCCAGCTCCAGCTGCGCGACCGCGAATCGGCCGAGGACGCGGTGCAGGAGACGCTCCTCGCCGCGATCGCCGCTCGCGACGGCTTCAGCGGTCGCTCGTCGCTCAAGACCTGGCTTACGGGCATCCTCAAGCACAAGATCGTCGACGCGATCCGCCGCCGCCAGCGCGAGCCGCGTGCCACGGCCTCGTTCGAGGAGGAGCTCGACCTCGACGACTTCGATGCGCTCTTCAGGAGCAACGGCGCCTGGGACACCCCGCCCGCCGACTGGGGCGACCCGGTCGCCGCCCTCGACCGCCGCGAGTTCCTCGACGTCGTCGATTTCTGCCTCGACAAGTTGCCGCCCAACACCGGCCGCGTGTTCATGATGCGCGAGGTGATGGAGCTCGAGACCGATGAAATCTGTAAGGAACTCGCGATCACCGCGAATAACCTCTGGGTGATCCTCTACCGCGCCCGGGTATCGCTGCGGCAATGCCTCGAGCAGAACTGGTTCGCCGGCACCCCCGCGCGCTGACCGCCCGACGACCATGACACGATGGGTTTCACGGCTTGGCCACATGCTCTCGTGCAGGGAAGCCTCGCGCCTATTGTCGCGGATGCAGGACGAGGAGCTCCCTCCCCTGCGGCGCTTCATGCTGAAAATGCACCTCACCGCCTGCGACGGCTGCACCCGCTTCAAGGCGCAGCTCGCGTTCCTGCGCGAGGCGATGCAGCGCTACCGCGCCTGACGCGGGTACACTTTCCACAATGAACCTCCGCATCAATGGCGAGGCGCGCGCGCTCGGCGACGCGCCGCACAGCGTCGCCGCGCTGCTCGACACGCTGGCGCTCGCCGGCAAGCGTGTCGCCGTCGAGCTGAACGGGGAGATCGTGCCGCGCAGCCGCTATGCCGACACGTCGCTCGCCGACGGCGACCGCCTCGAGATCGTCGGCGCGGTGGGTGGCGGCTAGGCCGGCCGGCCGCAAAGGCTTTGCCGTGTCACTCGTCATTCCCGCGCAGGCGGGAATCCAGCCGTAAAGGCGGCCACGTGCACGAATGCCACCCATTCGGCGCGTCACGGCTGGATCCCCGCTTTCGCGGGGATGACGAAGGCGGCGGCGGTAAAATCGGACGATGAACACCGCCGCCGACCGCCCCGCCATCGCCGATCCGCTGGTCATCGCCGGCCGGGCCTACCGGTCGCGGCTCCTGATCGGCACCGGCAAGTACCGGGATTTCGCCGAGACGCGCGAAGCGGCGATCGCGTCCGGCGCCGAAATCGTCACCGTCGCGATCCGTCGCACCAACATCGGCCAGGACGCGGGCACGCCGTCGCTCGTCGACGCGTTGCCGCTGAAGGAATTCACGTACCTGCCCAACAGCGCCGGCTGCTACACGGCCGACGAGGCGGTGCGCACGCTGAAGCTCGGGCGCGAGCTCCTCGACGGCCATCGCCTCGTCAAGCTCGAGGTGCTGGGCGACAAGGCCACGCTCTATCCCAACGTGCGCGAGACGCTCGCCGCCGCGCGGACGCTGGTGGACGACGGATTCGACGTGATGGTCTACACGTCCGACGACCCGATCGTCGCGCGCGAGCTCGAGGCGATCGGCTGCGTCGCGATCATGCCGCTCGCCTCGCTGATCGGCTCGGGCATGGGCATCCTCAATCCGTGGAACCTCTCGCTCATCGTCGAGCAGGCGAAAGTGCCGGTGCTGGTCGATGCCGGTGTCGGCACCGCGTCGGATGCCGCGGTGGCGATGGAGCTCGGCTGCGACGGCGTGCTGATGAACACCGCGATCGCGCAGGCGAAGGAGCCGGTGCGGATGGCGAACGCGATGCGCCTCGCGGTGACCGCGGGACGCGAGGCGTTCCTCGCCGGCCGCATGCCGCGCAAGCTCTACGCCGGCGCGCCGAGCTCGCCGTCCGCGGGCCTGATCGGATGATGCTGCCGCGCGCGCGGCACGCCGCGCACGCCGCCGTGGCGATCGCGCTCCTCGCGTCGACCTGCGTCGCGCGCGCCGTGCCGCCGACGCGCGAGGAGATCGCGCAATGGTGCAACGACGCCGAGGACACCGTGCAGTGCGGCCGGCTGATCGAGGCGAAGCAGATGCAGCGCCTGCCCGGCCTCGCGGCGCGCGACGGCGCGACGCTCAAGATCACGCTGTTCCCGTCGGGCTCGCACGCGTTCACCGACACCGAGGACCTGCACGGTGGAACCGCGTACAACCTGTGGGACAACTGGAGCGAGATCAACGCAGTGGTGATCTCGGTGTCGCGCGAGGATCGCACCACCTACCAGGTGCTGATGCGCGGCAACGGGCGTACGTTCGACTTGCCCGCCGAGCCGGTGCTGGCGCCCGATCGCAAGCACCTCGTCACCGCCGACTTCTGCCCTCGCGACTGCAGCAACGAGATCGTCGTCTGGAAGGTGACGCGCGACGACATCGCACGCCAATCGTCGTGGACGCCATCGCCGGCGTGGTCCGACGCTGCTATCGCGTGGAAGGGTCCCGACGCGCTGGCGATCGATTACACGCCGATGGGCGCGACCGATTCCCGCAGGCTCGAGCGCAGGCTCGACGACCCGTCGTGGCGCGCGGCGCCGCGCTGAGCGACGCGCCGCCGCACCGGCGCATCCGCAGCTTCGTGCTGCGCGGTGGCCGGCAATCGCCCGCCGCCGCACGTGCGCTCGAGCTGCTCGCGCCGCGCTACGCCCTGGCGTTCGACGGCCGCCCGATCGACCTTCGCGCCGCATTCGGCCGCATGGCTCCCACGGTGCTGGAGATCGGCTTCGGCGTGGGCACGACGACCGCCGAGATCGCCGCCGCGCATCCGCGCGTCGATTTCCTCGCCGTCGACGTCTACGCGCAGGGTGTCGCCAACCTGCTGCGCCTCATCGATGCGCGCGGGCTCGGCAACGTGCGCATCGTGCAGCACGACGCCGTCGACGTCGTCGACGCGATCGCGCCGGGCGCGCTCGGTGGCGTCCACGTCTATTTTCCCGATCCGTGGCCCAAGAAGCGCCACCACAAGCGGCGCCTGCTGCAGCCGGCGTTCGTGCATGCGTTGGCGGCGCGCCTCGCGCCGGGCGGCTATCTCCATGTCGCCACCGACTGGCAGCCCTACGCCGACGAGGTGCTCGCCGCCTGCGTCGCCGAGCCGCTGCTCGTGAACACCGCGCAGGGATTCGCGCCGCGGCCCGCGTGGCGCCCGCAGACCAAGTTCGAGGCGCGCGGCCTGGCACTCGGCCACACGGTGTCCGACATCCTGTTCGAGCGTCGCGACGTGCCGGCATGAGCGGCGTCGGCGTTCTGCACGTGACGTCGGCCGAAGGCGGCGGCGCCGACCGCTACATTCGCGACCTCGCGACGCTTCCCGGCCATCACTGGATCTGGCATGCCGCGGCCGGCGTGATCGAGGACATCGCGACGCGGCGCTTCTACGCCGCGCCCGGCGACGCAGCGCTCGCGCGCTGGCTTGGCGAAACGCCGGCAGGCATCGTTCACCTCCATGGTCTCACCCCGGAATGCCGGGCTGTCGTCGCACGCATCGGCCGCGCGCGGGCACTCCCGCTCGTCGTCACCTTGCATGACATCGCGTTCGTCGCGCCGCGCGCATTCGAAGGCGACGTGGCGGCCGACGCGGCGCAAGTGTCCGCGGTCGCGCCGTTGCTCGCGACGGCGAGCGCGGTCGTCGTCCCGTCCCGCTTCATCGACGACCTCGTCCACGCAAATTTTCCCGGTGTGGCAACCACCTGCGTTGCGCCCGGCATCGACGTGCGCGCAGGGGGGGCACGCACCCCGCCGGCGGTCGCACCCGAATTTACGGCGCTGGCGCGGCGCCTGCGCGTGGCGATCGTCGGCGCGATCGGACCGCACAAGGGCAGTGACCGCCTGGTCGCGCTGGCGGAAGGGCTCGCATCGCTCGACGCGACGCTCGTCGTCATCGGCTACACCGACACCGCGCTCGAGCGCGGCTGGCGACTGCCCGGCACGCTTTACGTGCATGGGCCGTACGAGGACGGCACGCTCGGCGCGTGGCTCGACGCGTATGGCGCAAGTGTCGCGTTGTTCGCCAACCGGTTGCCGGAGAG
>JAICUU010000283.1 GCA_025935675.1 Burkholderiales bacterium | reverse complement strand
GCGGCCGCCTCGTGGCATCTGATCGAGCGGCGCGCGATGCGCTTCAAGCCGCGGCGCCGGGCACCACGCGCGATGCCCGCCGAGGCCGGCGAGCGTGCGATCAGGGCAGCGTGATCACCTTCGTGCAGCCGGGCGCGTCGGCGTCCTGCAGCATGCGCACGTGGATGTCGCTGTTCGGGTGGAACGCCCTCGAGTACAGGATCGCATGCCGATCGCGGTTGGCGACGCACAGCGTGGATCCCGGCGCGAGCGCGTCGACGACCGCGTCGGTCGGCGCGACAAGATCGCGGATGTGCATGCCGGACGTCTTGAGGTAGGCCGCGCCGGTCATCAGCACGACGCTCGCCAGCGCGATGAGCACGAGCGCGCCGCCGTCGCGGCGTAGCGCGGGCTGCGCGCGGCCCGCGAAGGCCGGCGCGAACGCCGCGATCAGTACCGACGCGACCAGCATCAGCATCCAGAACATGTAGTAGCGAAGCTCGTGCGAATTCGGCAGCAGCGCGCAGAGCAGGGTGACCGCCGCCATCACGCCGACCAGCGGGCGCAGCTCCCGGGCGCGACTGCGCGACACGATCAGCGCGACGAGCCCGATCACGTATGCGACGAAATAGCCGCCCATCCGGAACGAGGGGCTCGACTGCAGCACATCGCCCTGGTCGATGGTCCAGGGCATCGAGCGACCACGGAATGCGTCGAATTCGAGCACCGACGCGAGCCAGCGCAAGGCGCTCGGCGTGTCCTTCCACTGCGTTCCCAGCGACGACGCCTGCTGGATGATGGCGACCGTTTCCTCGCCGGGAAAGACGTGCCCGGCGATGCTGAACGCGATCGGGTAGAACGGGTTGTGGAAGCGCCACAGGTTCGCGAGCGCCTGAGGCAGCACGGCGATGATGCCGGCGACCGCGAGCCCGGCGGCGAACGCCCAAGGAAAGCGGCCGTCTCGGCGGCGTCGCGCAACGATCGCGACGATCGCGATCGCGAGCCACGCGAGCCCCGCCACGGGAATGATCTGCAGCTTGGTGCCGGCGGCGGTTGCGAGCGCGACTGCCGCGATCGCGAGGTCCGCGAATGTCGCCAAGCGTCGCGTGACGAGGAGATCGACCAGCACGATGAGCGCGAGCGTGATCGCCGCGTTCGCGACGACGTCGGCGTAGCTCGCGCTCAAGTGGATCTGCACGAGCGGGATCGCGAGGAACGCGAGCCACGACCACGCGAGCGGCACCTCGAAGCGGCGTCGCAGCTCGACGCACAGCGCGACGACGGCGCCGATCGTCAGCGCGTGGCCGGCGAGCGGCGTGCCGAAGATGCGCCACAGCATCCCGTAGGCCCAGTGATATACCATCGGGAAGCCGTGATAGCGCACGTCGATGCCCGAATCGAACGCGAGGCACTGCGGATCGCAGATCCCCGCGGCGCGCGCCGCGTAGGACCAGTGATACTGAAGCGTGTCCCAGTTGACGTCCGCGACGCGAAACGCGCGCACGACGATAAGCATGAAAGTGACGACGGCGAGCGCGTCGACGGCGAGGCTCGGCCACCAGCGGCGCTGCGGTTCGGGCGACATCCAGGGCGGGCACGTTGAAGACGGCGCAGTATAGACGCCGTCACGCGCGAGCCGATGGCGGTGCGGTCGCCGCGGCCGCCGCCGCGCTGCCCGCGTACGACGCGGGCGTGGGCGCCGGCACGCGAGCATCACCGCGCCTCACCTGGGTCGTCGTGCTGCGCGGGTTCGCCGCGATGTGGGTTTTCGTCTACCACCTGTGGCACACGCTCGGCGGCGTTGCGATCGACTTCGGCTTCCCGTCGGGCTTCACGTTCGGCCTGCGCTCGCTGTTCCGCGCCGGCTACCAGGGCGTCGACCTCTTCTTCGTGCTGTCCGGCTTCGTCATCGCGTGGCCCTACGTGGAGGCCGCGGCCTCGCGGATGCGCGGCGCGCAGGTGATCGATTTCTACCGTCGCCGCTTCTTCCGCATCGCGCCGCTCTACTACGTGACGATCGCCGTCGTGGTGATCCTGCTGCATTTCGATTGGCTCAACGGCAAGCAGAACCTTCGGATCGTCGTCGCCCATTTGCTGTTCCTCGAGAACTACGTGCCCGCATGGGTGACGACGCTGCGCGGCGTGTACTGGACGCTGCCGACCGAAATGAGCTTTTACCTGTTGTTCCCGCTGCTGCTGCCACTCGTCGACCGCCACCGGCCGTGGCGATTTGCCGCTGCGGCAATCGTGGTCGCGATCGCGTATCGCGTCGGGACGGCATGGAGCACGCTGCACGGGGGCGTGTCGCTGGCGTGGACGTCGAGCTACCTTCCCGGGCGGATCGACCAGTTCGCGCTGGGCATGGCGGCCGCATGCGCGTTGGCGACGACCGCCTCGCCGGCGACGCGCCCGTCGCGGGCACGCGTCCTCGCCGTCGGGCTTGCGGCCATCCTTGTGATCGTCGTGAACGGCCGCCAGGACGGCGGCTTCGACGCGTGGTACGCGCTGGGGCCGAGCGCAGTCGCCGTCGCGATCGCCGCATTCATCCTCGTGCTCGGGCGTTATGTCCACGCCCGGCATCGCGACGCGGCCGCGCCGCGCGGCATCGTGGCGGCCTCTGCGATGCGCCTCGGCGAAGCGAGCTTCGGGATCTACCTCTGGCATACGGTGTTCATCGATCTCGCGGTCGAGGCGGCGCGACGCCTGTCGGCGACGCCGGACGTTCGCACCGCGCTCGTGCTGGCGAGCGTGCCGATCACGATCGCCGTCGCGCTGGCGACGTGGCGGTGGATCGAGGCCCCGTGCATCGCCTGGTCGCGCGGGCTTGGCCGCGCGAAGGACGTCCCGGGTCTCGCGGCGTTGCGGTGAGCCCGGCGAGACGCCCGATCGTGGCCGTTTGCTAAGATTCGCTTCCCCCGACGGCCGGCATCGCGACCGCGACGATCCGATGAATTCGCCTCACGCGATCGCAATCCTGATCCCCTGCAAGGACGAAGCGACCTCGATCGCCAAGGTCGTCGGCGACTTTCGTCGCGCGCTGCCGCAGGCGGCCGTGTGGGTCTGCGACAACGCCTCGCGCGACGACACCGCCGCGCGAGCCCGAGACGCCGGGGCGCGGGTGGTGACCGAGATGCGCACCGGCAAAGGCCACGCCGTGCGCACGCTCTTCTCCGCCGCCGACGCCGACGTGCTGCTGCTCGTCGACGGCGACGACACGTACGATGCGACCTCCGCGAGCACGATGATCCGTACCCTGGTCGACGAGCGTTGCGACATGGTGGTCGCGCGTCGCGTGACGCCGCGCGACGCTGCCGGCGACGCCTACCGCCGCGGGCACCAATGGGGCAACCGCGCCTTCGCGAGCGCGGTGTCGAGCCTGTTCGGCCGCCGCGTCGACGATGTGTTCTCTGGGTATCGCGCGTTCACGCGGCGCTTCGTGCGCTCGTTTCCCGCGCTTTCGCGCGGTTTCGAGATCGAGACCGAGCTCACCGTGCATGCGCTCGACATCGGCCTGCGCTTCCGCGAGGTCGACTCGCCGTACGGGTCGCGCGCGCAGGGCTCCGCCAGCAAGCTCAACACGCTCACCGACGGCGCGCGCATCGCGTTCGCCGTCGCGCACCTCTACGAGCAGACGCACCCGGCGCGATTTTTCGGCGGAATCGGCGTCGTCCTCGCGTTCCTCGCCCTCGCGATCGGCGTGCCGGTGGTCATCGACTACGCCGAAACGGGACTCGTGCCACGCTTGCCGAGCGCGGTGCTGGCGGCGTCGCTGATGATGCTGGCGGCGGGCGCGATCGCCTGCGGCATCGTGCTCGACAGCGTCGGCCGCGGCCGGCGCGAGAT
>JAICUU010000325.1 GCA_025935675.1 Burkholderiales bacterium | reverse complement strand
GTGATGTCACGCCACGCGGCCTCGTAGTGGCCCGCGACGTATTCGTACAGCGCGAGCCATTGCCAGGGATCGCTGATCGTCGGCTCCGCCGCCGCGGCGCGCTCGCACAATGCGCGGCCATCGTCGACGAAGCCCGTCCAGAACAGCGTCACGCAGCCGTTCTGCAGCGCCTCGAACGGCGGCTCGTGCGCGACGCTCGCCATCACCGCGGCGTGCGCGTCGTCGCGCCGGCCGTGCGCGCCGAGCATCGTCGCGAGGTTGTTGTCGATGATCGCGACCGGCGCGCCGCGCAGCACGCTCGCGCGGCGCCACGTCGCCTCGGCCGCGGCGAGGTTGCCCTGCCGCTCGAGGATCAGCGCGCGCAGGTTGAGCGCCCAGCCGTCGTCGTCGGCGGGCGGGTTGCGCAGCACGTAGTCGATCGCGGCCTCGGTGCGGGTGAACACGCCGGAGGGCGCCTCCGCGTTGTAAAGGTAGGAGGCGAGCACATAAGGGTCGGCGAGCTGCACGATCGCGCGGCCGCCGTCGGTGAGGAGCGCGGCGATGTCCTCGTCGTGGCGCGCCACCTCGAGGCGGCGGTCGCCGCGCGGGTCGGCGAGGTTGATGGTCATCCGCAAGCCCGTGGGGTCGCGCAGCACGCGCGCGCCGATCGTCGCCTCGCGGCGGCCGAATGCCGAGCGCGCGTAGCGGACGATGCTCTGCATCGATGTGCCGGCGCCGATGATGTGCACGTCCGGAATGTCGCTGCCCGACACGAGCGAGCGGCGCGCGTGCGAGGTCTGCGCCGACGACTCGACCCGCGCGATCTCGTCGACGACGAGCTGCGACGCGGCCACCGGGTCGTAGCCGCGCGCGGCGATGTCCTGCGGCACGCCGATCGGCGTGACGACGACGCTGTCGCGGCGGAGCTCCTTCACGAACGCCGCGACCAGCGCGACGATGAGCGCGATCAGCACGACGCTGACGAGGATCGAGAACACCGCACCGGCGTTCTCGGCGATGCGCACGAGGACGCCCCGCCGGGGCGGTGACGGTGGCGATGGCGGCGGGCCGGCGGCGTCCGGTTCGCGCAAGGGCTCGCGCTTGAAGAACGGGTGCGACGCGAGGCCGGCGACCTGCTCGATGCGCGCGCCGGGCCGCAGCAATTGGCGTTTGAGCTTCATGGCGTCGTGCGAGACCCGCCATGGTAACCGCTTGTGCGCGGCCGGCTCGGCGCGGCCTCGCGTGCGAAAATCGCCGCGTGCCGCTCGACATCGACGATCCGCGCGCCGTTGCTGCCGTGATGCCCGACGCACCGCCGGCGGTGGCCGAGGCGGTGCGCGCGCTGTCCGCGGCGAGCGAGTCGGCGCGCGAGGCCTCCCTGCACGCGATCGACGCCGCGCTCGACGCGGCGCTCGCCGACGTCGACGGCGGCACGCTCGCGCGCATCTTCGATGCCGCGCCACCCGGCGCGGCGTACCGCTTGCTGTGGCGACGCCTGGGCGAGCGGATGGCGCGGCCGATCGTGTTGTCCGGCGATCTCGCCGTCGCGCTCTTCGCGCTGCCGGTCGCCATCGTCGCCGCGCGCGACGCCGATGCCGGTGCGCCCGCGGGATGGGCGACCTCGATCGACGACATCGCCGCGCTCGCCGCGCTCCTCCGCGAGCACGATGCGCTGGGCGGGCGCCGCGAGCTCGCGCTCGGCGGCGCGCTGGTGCCGGCGGACGCGATCGATGTCGCGACGTTGCCGCGCGTGCAGGCGGCGGTGCGTGCGTTGCTTGCCGCGTCGTCGCGCGCGCTCGACCTTTGTCCGCGCGCCATCGTCGCCGATGCGCACGAAGGTGTGCACCTGCGTTTTCTGGTCGGCACCGCGCTCTGCGCGGCCGATGCGCCACCGCTGCCAGCGGGCGCGATGGGCGCTTGGGCGACGCCGCTCGCCAGGGCGCTGTCGCGCGCGCTCGCTGCGCCCGGCCTGTCCGTGCTGGCATTGCCGCGCGTGCCGGCGCCGCTGCCGCAGGCGCTCGCCGCGGGCCGCGTCGCGCAGCGCGAGCTCGCGGCGCAGCTCTTCGCGTCGAACGCGCTGCGGCGGATGCGCGCGAGCGTCGGCGAGCCGGTGGCCACGATCAGCGCGCATCGGCTCGCTGGCGGCACCGGCGAGCTGCGGCTCTCGCTCGCGTCGCCGTTCGCGCCGCGCGACGCGGAAGGCTATCGCTGCCCGCTGTTCCCGTTCGAGCGCGTCGCCGACGCCGCGACGATGCTCGACGACCTTTTGCGCGATTGCCGAGTGACCGACGTGCGCGTCGAGCCCGGCGTGCATGCCGACCGCCACGGCGACACGGGCTTGCCGCTGTTGTTCAAGTCAAAGATGCGCGAATGACCGTCGTCATTCCCGCGCATGCGGGAATCCAGCCTTTTGGCGCAACGATTGATGCGACGGCAGCACAGCCGCCGCGTCACGACTGGATCCCCGCTTGCGCGGGGATGACGAACCGGCTGGCGCGGGGATGACGAACCGGCTGGCGCGGGGATGACGAACCGGCTTGCGCGTGGATGACGAACCGGCTTGCGCGGGGATGACGAGCCGGCTTGCGCGGGGATGACGGACAGCCATTCGGCTGGATGACGAGACGTCTGCCGTCAGGCGACCAGCAGGCGATGATGCCGGGGCGGCGCCGGCGGGCGGCGATCGTCGACGCGCGTCTCGCGCTTGCCGCTCAATTGCCGCACGCGGCCGAGGCCGCTGATCGATTTCGTCAGCGCAGGATCGCCGAGGTAGCTCACCTGGCCGGCTCCCGAGATGCTGACGGCGAGCGACTTCGCCGCGTTGACGACGACGTTGCCGGCGCCGCTGACGTCGACCTGCGCGCGCTCGCTCGCGAGATCGGCGGCCTCATACTCGCCGGCGCCGGAGATCTCGATCC
>JAICUU010000291.1 GCA_025935675.1 Burkholderiales bacterium | reverse complement strand
TCGACCCAGCGCTCGCCATCCGGCGTCGCTTCCTTCTTCCAGAACGGCGCGCGCGTCTTCAAATAGTCCATGACGAACTCGCAGGCGGCGAACGCGGCGCCACGATGCGCGCCCGTCACCGCGACGAGCACGATCGCATCGCCGGGTACCAAGCGCCCGACGCGATGGACGACGAGCGCGTCGACGATGTCGAAGCGGCCTTGCGCCTCGGCGACGATATCGGCGAGCGCGCGCTCGGTCATGCCGGGATAGTGCTCGAGCGTCATCGTCGCGACGCTCGCGCCGTCGTTGACGTCGCGCACCGTGCCCACGAACGTGGCGATCGCGCCGATGCGCGGGTCGCCCGCGCGCAGCGCGTCGATCTCGGCGCCGATGTCGAACGCCGCTTCCTGGACGCGCACGGGCACGCTTCAGCCTCCCGTCACCGGCGGGAAGAACGCCACCTCGTCGCCCGCGCGGACGACGGTCGCCGGCGTCGCCATCACGTGGTTGACCGCGACGCGCACGGCCCGCCCCGCCGCGAGCTCGCGCGACCACGCGCCGCCGCGCGCGGCGAGGGCCGCGGCGAGCGCGGCGACGCTCGTCGAGCCGACGTCGAGCGGCCAGTCCTCATGCGGGCGTGCGAGCGCCTCGCGCAGCCGCGCGAGGTAGACGATGCGCACGCAGGGTGCAGCGGCGGGATCCATGCGACGACGATAGCAGACCGGCGCGCGAGGGGCGCCGGAGGACGCGCTAGAAGCGGTACTGGACGCCGAACTGGACCTGGTCGGACTCGGGGAAGCTGCCGCTCCAGGTGTCTAACGCCGCGCGCCCGAAGCGCGCGTATTCGAGCTTCAACCCGAGCGCCGGCGACACGTCGTAGCGCAGGCCGACACCGGCGTTGACGCCCTGGTGGGTCGGCTGGCCGCCTTGCGCCAGCGACACGTAGACCGGCAGCGCGTCCTGCTGCTGGTAGCCGACGCGCCCATAGAGCGCGAAGGCCGGCGCGAAGTTGTAGCTCGTGTAGACGTCGGCCCGCACGCGCTGCGCGGGGATGTCGAACGGGGCTTCGAGCGCAAGGCCCACGCCCGGGCGCACCGGCGACAGCGCCAGCGAGTCGCTGCGGGCTACCGCCGCCTCGACGGCGACACGCGGACCGAATCGGTAGCCGCCGAACAGCAGTGCGCGCGAGCCCGCATCGTCGGCCATCGCCGAACCGTACTTGATCCACGCTGACGAGACGCTGGACAGGTCGACGCCGGTGGGCGCGCTGGCGGTATCGCGCAGCATCACGCCGCCGTAGAAGCCGGCGGGAATGCCCGGACGCTGGACCTGAGCACCGGCCACCCCTGCGACAAGGGCCAGCACGACACCGGCGAGAGGCAGCTTATTCATGATATTCAGACACTTGCGTGAATGATCGAAGGTCTCGTCGCGCTGCGCTTCCTGTCGTTCGACGCCCCCGGCATGGGGCCGGTTCCACGCCTGATCAACGTACGCGCGGGCTTTCGCGATGTCAAACACCGGCCGACAGAGGGCCGGCTCGCGCGGCCACGAGCGTGGCAAGCGCGTCAATGGCGTCGAGGCCGATGACCGGGATGGGGGCGCCGGACAGCGCCGCCGGGTCGTCGGTCGCCACGGCCACGATGTGGGGATCCTGCGGGTGAAGGAGCGCCTTGCCGACGGCCGGCCGGTAGACCTCGAGCTTGGGCAGCGGCGCCGCCTTGAACCCCTCGACGAGGACGAGGTCGCAGGGGCCAAGCGTCGCAATGGCCTCCGCGAGCGTCATCTCCGGCGCGTCGTCCAGCTCGTGCATCAGCGCCCAGCGCGCCGACGACGTGACCAGCACCTCGCGCGCGCCCGCCTTGCGATGGCGATAGCTGTCCTTGCCGGGCTGGTCGACGTCGAAGTCGTGATGGGCGTGCTTGACGAGCGCGACGACGAGCCCGCGCCCGACGAGGACCGGGATCAGCCGCTCGATCAGCGTGGTCTTCCCGCTGCCCGACCAGCCGGCGAAGCCGAATGCGCGCGGCGGTCCGCCAGGGCGATCGGGCCGGTTTGCGTGCGCGCGCTCCACGCGATCATTGTAACGGCGGCGAATGGCGCAATCTCGGTACGCAAGCTAAGCTTTCGCCGCACGGCGCGGCCCCGCCTGCAAGGGCATACGACATGGCCAACGACATCATTGCGACGGGTACCGACATCGGCGGCGTCATCGAGCGCCTGATCACCGACGTCCCGGCCCCGCGCGACACCGCCCGCGCGACGGCGCCCGCCTCGGCCGACGCGATCATGCGCGCGGCCGCGCGCCGCGCCGCGCTGGTGTCGGGATCGCTGGCGCTGCCGCCGGGCCCGCTCGGCGTCGCCACCGTGCTGCCCGATCTCTACCTGATCTGGAAGATCCAGCGGCAGATGGTCGCCGACCTGTTCGCGGTGCACGGGCGCACCGGCGAGCTCACGCGCACCCACATGCTCTATTGCCTGTTCCGCCACGCCGCGAGCCAGGTGCTGCGCGACGTCGCCGTACGCGCCGGCGAGCGCGTCGTCGTGCGCGAGATGACCGCCGGCGCGTTGCGCGGCGCGCTGTCCACGCTCGGCGTCACGGTCACGCAGCGCGTGGCGGGCGCGACCGCGGGACGCTTCGTGCCGGCGCTCGGCGCCGCGGCGGTCGCTGGCTACGCGTACTGGGACACGCTGCAGGTCGCGAAGAGCGCGCACCGGCTGCTCGTGCCGCCGGCGAACTGACCGCGCGATCATGTGCGGACGCTACGAGCTGCACACGCATCCCGCCGTGCTCGCGCTGGCATTCGGCCTGCCGTTTCCGCCGGACATCACGCCGCGCTACAACATCGCGCCGATGCAGAACGTGCCGGTGATCCGCCGCGGCGCCGATGGCGCGCGCGAGCTCGCGCAGGTGCGCTGGGGGTTGGTGCCGCGCTGGGCGAAGGACCCCGCGATCGGCGCGCGGATGATCAACGCGCGCGGCGAGACGATCGCGCAGAAGTCGGCGTTCAAGCGGCCGTTCGAGCGCCATCGCTGCCTCGTGCCGGCGGACGGCTTCTACGAATGGAAGACGCTGCCGGGCGGGCGCAAGCAGCCGGTGCACGTCGCGATGAAGGACGGCCGGCCGTTCGCGTTCGCCGGCCTCGCCGAGCGCTGGCTCGGCGCCGACGGCGAGGTCGTCGACTCGTGCACGATCGTGACGACCGAGGCCAACGCGCTGCTGCGGCCGGTGCACGAGCGGATGCCGGTGATCGTCGCGCCCGACGATTACGCGCGCTGGCTCGACGTCGGCGGCGAGCCGCCCATCGACCTCGTCGCGCCGTATCCCGCCGACGCGATGAGCTTCGAGCCGGTATCGACGCGCGTCAACGCCGTGCGCAACGACGACGCGTCGCTGATCGAGCCGGTTGAAGTGACCGTCGAGGCGGAAGGCGACCTCGTGTCGATCACCGGCGCGGACGCGCAGGCCGAATCGCCGCAGAAGGATCTCTTCTAGGCGCGCATCACGCGCGCGTCGCCTATTGCGGCGCGCACATCCCCACGCCCATCGGG
>JAICUU010000269.1 GCA_025935675.1 Burkholderiales bacterium | reverse complement strand
CGGGATGGGCACGCCCATGTAGGACAGGGGCTCCTTGCCAACGAGCTGCATGCCGTAGGAGGTGGCGTGGGTGCCGATGTCCTTGTTGATGATCACCGCCTTGCCGCTCGCGATGATGCGGCTGGTGACGCCGTGCCCGAACGGCATCGACGCCTGGACCTCTCCGTGCGCGTAGGGGAACTCGATGATGCCGCGCTCGCGGTCGTGCAGCGCGATGTAGGCAATGTCGGAGTCGAAGAGCTCGCGGATCTGGTCGCCCACCACCGCCAGCATCTGCTGCTGGTCGGTGAGCCGGGCGAGCTGGCCGGAGACCTCGTTGATCGACTCGAGCTCGGTGGCGCGCTTTTGCGACTCGGCGAAAAGTCGCGCGTTCTCGATCGCCACCGATGCCTGCTGCGACAGCCCTTCCAGGAAGCCGCGCTCGCGCTGGTCGAACGGCGTGCCGCCGGTACGCCAGATCGCCATCGCGCCCCTGACCGCGGTGCCCATGATGAGCGGCGCGACCATCAGGCGCTCGGTCTCCTCGTTGACGGTGCCGGAGATCGTCACCGCGCGCGCATCGGCGTTGGTGTCGTTGATGAACTCGGCCTTGCCGCCGGCGATGACGCTGCCGATGATGCCCACGCCGGAATGGATCGACGTCGACTTGATCGCCTCGGCGATGTCACCGAGTGCCACGATCGGCTTGTAGATCTCGCCTTCGGCGGTCGGCAGGAAGATTGCGCTGTTGTCGGCGTGCAAGAGATCCTTCGCGTGCAACGCGATGCGATCGAGCACCTTGCCGAGGTCGAGCGTCGACGAGATCTCCCGGCCGACCTCGGCCAGCGCCGCGGTCTCGCGCGTGCGCGCCTGCGCCTCGTCGAAGAGCCGCGCGTTCTCCAGCGCGACGCCCATCGTCGCGCTGACCGTCGACAGCAGGCGTACGTCGGCGTCGCCATACGCGTGCTCGCGCTCGTAGTTCTCCATCACGATCGCGCCGATGACGCGATCGCTGCCGAGGATCGGCACGGCGATCATCGACTTGCTCAAGTCGGTTCCGGGAACCGTGGTGATGCCGCGCTCGACGGCCTCTTCGGCCGTACCGATGACGAGTGGCGAGCGCGTGTCCTGCAGCGTGCGCCAGGTGCCCATCGCCCCCGGCACGGCGGGCGGCAGCTTCAGCCGCACGCCATGCTCGTACTCGTAGAGGAAATGGATGAGGTTCGTCCGCTCGTCGTGCCAGCGAATGCCGATCTCCTGGGTGCCGAACACTTCGCGCAGCTTGTCGCCGACCAGGTCGACGATTGCCTGGAAGTCGAGCTCGGCGGCAACGCCCTGCTGGATGCTGTTGATGATCGCGAGCTGCGCCGCGCGCTGCTCGCTCTCCTTGTAGAGTCGCTTGGTCTCGTCGAAGAGCTGGGCGTTGAGCAGCGCCGCGCTCAGGCTGCTCGCGAGCGTCTCGAGCAGGCGGATGTCCGACGGGCTGAACGCGTGCTCGCGCTCCATGTCGACGAGCTGAAGGATGCCGCGCACCTGGCCGCCCGGCTTCAACGGCACCATCAGCTGTGTCGCCGGCATCTTGCTCGCGCCGATCAGCAGCCGCGAGCCGAACTCCTTGACGCGAGCCGGGAGATTTTCGTCGATGAGCAGGGTTTCGCCGGTCCGCAGGACGTGTGCGGCAAAGCCGCTGTCGCCCATGGGCTGCGACGGCAGGAAGCGCCGCTCGCCGAGCCCGTGGATGTACGGGAAGTGCTCGATCTTGAGGTCGGGATCGACCATCCGGATCGACACGTCCGCGCCGTTGAAGACCTCGCGGATCTTGTCGCCGACGGCGTCGTACACGCCCTGCAGCGATAATTCGCCGGCCAGCGCGCGCTGCACGTTGTTGATGATCGCGAGCTCGGCGGCGCGCTGCTCGCTCTGCTTGTAGAGACGCTGCGTCTCGCCGAACAGCCGCGCGTTTTCCAGCGCGACCCCCATCGCCGAGGCGACCGTCGTAAGGAGGCGCACCTCCGGTGGCCCGAACGCGTTCTCGGTCTCGTAGTTCTCGACCGAGATCGATCCGAGCACCCCGCTCGTACCGACGATCGGCACGAGCGCCAGCGAATGCGAGTCGGCGGTGCCCTCGACCAGCCGGAAGCCAGCGGCGTCCTGCTCTGCGCGGGTGTTGCAAATGATCGCGCGGCGATTGGCGCGCATCGTCCGGAACGGTCCGTTCGCGAGCGGCGTCGTCGGCGGGAAGTGCTTGCGCTCGCCGAGCTCGTAGGTATAGAGCGGGTGCATCAGGTCCTTGTCGGCGTCGTACCAGGCGATCGAAAGGTCGCCGACCTTGAACACCTCGCGCAGCTTGTCGCCGACCAGGTCGATGATCGCCTGAAAGTCGAGCTCGGCGGCGATACCGTCCTGGATCCTGTTGATGACGGCGAGCTCGGCCGCCCGTTCGTTGGTCTCCTTGAGGAGGCGCTGCGTCTCGTCGAAGAGGCGCGCGTTCTCGAGTGCGACGCCCATCGCCGACGCGACGGTGGTGAGGAGCCGTACGTCGGACTCGCCGAACGCGTACTCGCGCTCGTAATTCTCGATGATGATCGAGCCGAGCACGCGGTCGCTGCCGATGATGCGCACCTGCACGCTCGACATGCCGGTCTCGGTGCCGGGGATCGTCCCCATCGCACGCATCTCGTCGAGCGTGTTGACGACCTTGGGCTCGGTGCGTGCCGTGAGATCGTCCCAGGGCGCCTTCGGGACAGCAGGCGGGACGTCGAGGCGCTTGCCGTGCTCGTACTCGTAGAGGTAGTGGACGATGCGCTTGTCGTAGTCGAACCAGCGGATGCCGATGTCGCCGGTCTTCAGCACCTCGCGCAGCTTGTCGCCGACCAAGTCGACGATCGCCTTGAAGTCAAGCTCGGCCGAAACGCCCTGCTGGATGCTGTTGATGACGGCCAGTTCGGCGGCGCGCTGCTCGGTCTCCTTTAGCAGCACCTGCGTCTCGTCGAAGAGGCGCGCGTTCTCGAGCGCGACGCCCATGCTCGATGCGACGGTCGTCACGAGGCGCACCTCGGCCTCGCCGAACGCATGCTCGCGCTCCAGGTTTTCGAGATGGATGGCGCCGAGCATTCGATCGCCGGCGAAGACCGGCACGGTGAGCGTACACAGGGCCTGCACCGTCCCCGGGACGATGACGACATGGGCGGCGGGCGCGTCGCTCTGGTTGAGGATCACCGGCTCGCGGGATTTCATCATTCGCGACCACGGGCCGTCGGGCGAAGGGCGGTTGGGGGGGATGTCCACGAGGCGCACGCCGCGCTCATACTGGTATGGATAGTGGACGAGGCCGTTCGCCTCGTCCCACCAGCGAATGCCGATCTCACCGGCGTGCAGAACCTCGCGCAGCTTGTCGCCGGCGAGATCGATGATCGCCTGGAAGTCGAGCTCGGCGGCGACACCCTGCTGGATGCTGTTGATGACGGCGAGCTCGGCCGCGCGCTGCTGGGTTTCCTTGAGCAACCGCTGCGTCTCGTCGAAGAGGCGCGCGTTCTCGAGCGCGACGCCCACGCTCGCCGCCACGGTCGTCAGGAGCCGGATCTCGGATTCGCCGAACGCGTGCTCGCGCTCGTGGTTCTCGAGCTGGATGATGCCCAGCGCGCGATTGGTGCCGATGATCGGCACGCGGATGATCGACGGCGCGGCGTCGGTGCCCGGGACCGGAGGTCCCAGCCCCGCGGCTTCTTGCTCCGCGCGGGTGCCGACGACGAACGGCTCGCGCGACTTCAGGATCCGGTCGAGGATGCTGCCCGGCTTGAGCTTCGTCGGCTCGAGCGGCAGGATCGACCGGCCGTGCTCGTAGGCATAGAGGTATTCGAAACGGTCGATCGACGCGTCGAGCCAGCCGATGCCAATGTCGCCGGTATGGAAGACCTCGCGCAGCGTGTCGCCGACCAGGTCGACGATCGCCTGGAAGTCGAGCTCGGCGGCGATGCCTTCCTGGATTCGGTTGATGACGGCGAGCTCTGCCGCGCGCCGCTCGCTTTCCTTGAGCGACACCGACAATTCGTGCGTGCGCGCATCGATCTTGCGCTCGAGGTCCTCGGAAGCGCGCGCGTTGGCGAGCGCGATCGCGCCCTGGCTCGCGAGCAT
>JAICUU010000131.1 GCA_025935675.1 Burkholderiales bacterium | reverse complement strand
TGGTGCGGGCCGTGCAAGATGATGGCGCCGCAGTTTGCTCGCGCCGCCGCCGAGATGGAGCCGCGCGTGCGCTTCGCCAAGCTCGACACCGAGGCCGCGCAGGGCATCGCCGCGCGCTACGGCATCCGCAGCATCCCGACGATGATCGTGTTCAAGAGCGGCAAGGAGGTCGCGCGGCAGTCGGGCGCGATGGACGCCGGCGCGATCCTGCGCTGGCTCTCGCCGCACGTCGGCGCGGCGCCTTAGCGGTCGCCGTCTCCCTGCACGCCAAGATCGCCGGGCAGGTCGACGTCGCGGATCACGCCATCGTCATCGACGTCGATCGTCGTCAGGTCCGCGCCCGCCGCCGACACGACATCGCGCGCACCACGGTCGCCTCGCAGCGCGCAGAGCGCGCCGCCCCAGCGCGCGGCGAACCCGACCGGATTGCCCCTGCGTCTGCGGTGGACGGGCGCTGCGATCGACGCGCCGGCGTCGAGCGCCGCGACGAGAGCGGCGATCGTCGTCGAACGCACCCACGGCATGTCGGCGAGCGCGACGATCCATGCATCGGCGTCGCGCGTGCGCGAAACCGCCGCGGCGAGGCTTCGTCCCATGCCGAGCGCGGCGTCCGCGCACTCGATCGCCTCGGCGCCGGCATCCCGCAATTGCGCCGCGAGCGCGGCATCGCCGGGCCGCACGACGGCGATCGTCACCGGCAGCGCCGCCACCAGCGTCCGGCACGCGGCGACGCCCATCGGCGTGCCGTCGGCGAGCGGCGCCAGCAGCTTGTCGCCGCCGTAGCGCTCGCCGCGACCGGCCGCGAGCAGTACGCCGACGACGCGCACGGCTAGTCCGTGAGCAGCCGGAACCTGCCGCCCTTCACCGTGACGAGCACGCGCGCGCGCTCGTCCATGCCGTTATGGTCGGCGGGCGACATGTCGAACACGCCCTGGCAGCCGACGATGCCCTTCTCCGCCTCGAGCGCATCGCGCAGCGCGACGCGGAACGCCTCGCTGCCGGGTTTCGCCGCCTTCAACGCGACGGGAATCGCGCGCTCGAGCAGGATGCCGGCGTCCCAGGTGTTGGCGCCGAACGTCGCCGGCACGACGCCGAAGCGCGCACGGTAGGCGTCGACGTACGCCATGGCGACCTTCTTCGTCGGGTTGGACGCGGGAATCTCGTCGATGACGAGCATCGGTCCGGCGGCGAGGATCGTGCCCTCGACCTTGTCCTTGCCGAGCCTGATGAAGTCGTCGGTCGCGACGGCGTGCGTCTGGTAGATCGCGCCGGTGTAGCCGCGATCGTGCAGCGTCGCCTGCGGCAGCACCGCGGGACCGCCGACCGCGGCGATGAGCACCGCATCCGGGCGGCCGGCGACGAGCTTCAGCACCTGCCCCGTCACGCTCTGGTCGTTGCGCGCGTAGCGCTCGGTGCCGGTGATGCGGATGCCTGCCTTCTCCGCCATTGCGCCGAACACCTTGAACCAGTTCTCGCCGTACGGGTCGTTGAACCCGATCAGGCCGACCGAATGGACGCCGTGCCTGCGCATGTGTCCGACGAGCGCCGACGCGATCAGGTCGTCGTTCTGCGTGGTCTTGAACACCCAGCGCTTCTTCGCGTCCTGCGGCTCGACGATCGTCGCCGTGCCGACCGTCGCCATCATCGGCACCTTGTTCTCGGCGACGAGGTCGAGGATCGCGAACGCATTGGGCGTCGTCGACGGGCCGATCAGCGCGTCGATGTGGTCGCCCTCGATCAGCTTCTTGGCGTTCTGCACGGCGCGCGCAGGATCGCCGCCGTCCTCGAGCGAGATGTAGCGCACGCGCTCGCCGCCGATCGTGCGCGGCAGGAGCTCGCCGGTGTTCCGCTGCGGGATGCCGATCGCCGACGTAGGTCCCGTCGCCGAGACCATGAGGCCGATCGTGATGTCGGCGACGGCGGAGGCGGCATACAGGCCGGCGGCGATGGCGACGATCGCAGCCGGGGCACGCAGGAGGGAGCGCATGGACATTGGCGGGAGTCTCGACGAGGCGACAGTGTACCGGCGCGATGCGGCGGCGCGCGCGAACGACGACTGCCGATACGGTGTGCCGGCCGATCCCTACTGCACCAGCGGCGTCGCGGTCCCCGCGAGGTCGGCCCCGCGCACGTCGGCGCGGCCCGCCAGCACGCGCACGTATTGCGCGAGCGCGCGCTCGAGGACACCGGCGCGCAGCCGGTCGGCGATGCGCGTCTCCACCGCCTCGAACGGCACCTGCTTCGCCTCGACACGACGGTCGACGGCGACGATGTGGAAGCCGAAGCGCGTGCGCACCAGCGCGGCGGCGATGCCCGTCCAGGTGCCGTGGAAAAGCACCGCTTCGAACTCCGGCACCATGTCGCCGCGCTGCAGCAGTCCCAGGTGGCCGCCCTCGCGGCCCGACGGGCAGTTCGACCACTCGCGCGCGTACGCGTCGAAGCGCTCCGGCGCCGCGCGCAATTCGGCGAGCGCGCCTTCCGCGCGCGACCGCAGCGCGGCGAGCGGCGTGCCGTCGGTCATCTGGAACAGGATGTGCCGCGCGGCGACCAGCGCGCCGCTTTCGAACTCGCGCGAATGCGCGTCGTAATAGCGGCGGCATTCGTCGCGCGACGGCTCGGGCACGCGCACCGCCTCGTCGAGCAGGCGCTCGATCCCGGCTTCGGCGGCGGCCGCATCGGCACCGGCGGCCACGAACCCTGCGCGCGCGGCCTCCTGCCGCAGCAACTCGCGTGCCGCCGCGGCCTTCGGGGTCGGATGGCCCTCGACGTCGACCGCGACGCCGTTGACGCTGACCTCGTCCGTCACGCTGCGCGCCGCCCCTGCGACCGCGCGACCTGGCGCTGCACGCGACGCGTGCGCACGATCTGCGCGGGCCGGATCAGGTAATACACGGTCGCGAAGCCGCTCCAGATGTGCACCATCCGCGTAAACGGGAAGACGAGGAAGATCGTGAGGCCGAGCGCGATGTGCGCCCGGTAGACCCACGGCACGCCGATGAGGAGGTCGGCGTTGTGCGCCCGGAACAGCACGATGCCCTGCACGTAGGCGACCAGCCGCACGAACATGCTGCCGTCGAGGTGGTCGGTGGCCGCGTACACGGTCCACATGCCGAGCGCCAGCTGCACCCACAGGATGACCGCGATCGCGATGTCCCACTTGCGCGTGATCGCGTCGATCCGCGGCTCGGCGATGCGCCGGTGGATCAGGATCGTCAGGCCGGCCAGCGAAACGAGGCCGGCGACGCCACCCCCGGCCATCGACAGCCACAGGTGCTGTGCGGGTGTCATGAAGTGCTCGGAGATCGACTCGGGCAGCAGGAAACCGAACAGGTGCCCGAAGAACACGACGAGGATGCCGAAGTGGAAGAGATTGGAGCCGAGGCGCAACTGCCGGCGACGCAGCAGCTGCGACGAATCGCTCTTCCAGGTGTACTGGCTCTCCTCGAAGCGCGCGAGGCTGCCGAGGAAGAACACCGACAGCGCGATGTACGGATAGAGGCCGAAGGTGAATTCGTGAAGGAATGAAGCGCTCGACGTCATCGCAGATCTCCTTGTCGCGTGCCCGCGCTCAGCGGACGGCCCTGGCGGCGAACGGTCGCAGCGTCATGACGGCCGGCGCGGCACGACGTGCACGATGGCGGGCTCGGTCGCCGCCGGCGGCGCGAATGCCGGCGCCTCCGCCCAGTCGTCGTCGATCGGCGCCTCGATCGGCGGCGGCTCGACCGCCTTCTGCCAGTCGAGGCCCGGTTGTTCGGCCAGCGCGAGGATCGCCGCCGGCACCGCCGCATAGCGGCTGCCATGGCGCGCCAGCGTCTCGCCGACCTTGCGCACGATGTGCGCGAAGTCCTCGATCATCGCCCGCGTCTCGGCGGCGTCGCGGCACGACAGGTACTCGAGCACCACCGGCAGGTGATCGGGCAAATCGCTCGTCGCAAGGCGCAGCCCGGCGCGCTCGTAGAGCGCCGTCAGGTCGACCATCGCCTGGCCGCGTTCGCGCGCGTCGCCATGCACGTGCTCGAACAGGCACAGCGACGTGCTGCGCCCGCGGTCGAACAGTGCGACGTAGCGCTCGCAGGCGTCGAGCTCGTCGGCGGCCTCGAGCTCGTCGACCAGCGCGACAAGCCGCGTTCGATCGTAAGCCGGCAGCATCGCCGCGGCCGCCAACGCCTCGCGGATTTCCGGCAGCGCCTCGCGCAGCGCATGCGCCGGATAGCCGAGCAGCGCCGCCAGCGCGCGCAACAGGCGCGCACGCGCGACATCCGCCGGTTCGCTCGCGGCCGTCATCGCCCGTCGACCGTCTCGCCGCGCGCGGGACCGCGCACCTTGATCGGGAACACGCGCTTGCCGCCGAGCTTGCCGCCGAACAGGCTCGGCTGCTCCTCGCCGCCGGCGCAGCCGTTGCCGAACGAAAAGCCGCATTCGCCGCGCAGGTCGTAGGCGTCTTCGGCGTACTCGCGATGCGTCGTGGGAATGACGAAGCGATCCTCGTAGTTGGCGATCGCGAGATAGCGATGCATGTCGTGCACCTGCGCCACCGACAGGCCGGCGCGCTCGAGCATGGCGACATTTTCGAAGCCATCGAGATCGCGCTCGCGGAAGAACGCGCGCATCGCCAGCAGCCTTTCGAGCGCGACGATCACCGGCTCGTCCTTGCCGGCGGTGAGGAGGTTCGCGAGGTAGCGCACGGGGATGCGCAGCTTGCTCACGTCGGGCAGGCCGTTGGCCTCGGCGAGCTGGCCGGTGTTGACGCGCGAGTTGATCGGCGACAGCGGCGGCACGTACCACACCATCGGCAGCGTCCGGTACTCGGGATGCAGCGGGAACGCGATCTTCCAGTCGATCGCCATCTTGTAGACCGGCGAGGCGCGCGCCGCGTCGAGCCACGCCTCGGGCACGCCGTCGGCGCGCGCCTGCGCAATCACCGCGGGGTCGAACGGATCGCAGAACACGTCGAGCTGCGCCTGGTAGAGATCCTGCGGATCGGCGACCGACGCCGCGCTCTCGATCGCGTCGGCGTCGTAGAGCATCACGCCGAGGTAGCGGATGCGGCCCACGCAGGTCTCCGAGCACACCGTCGGCTGGCCGGCCTCGATGCGCGGGAAGCAGAAGATGCACTTCTCGGCCTTGCCGCTCTGCCAGTTGTAGTAGATCTTCTTGTACGGGCAGCCCGACACGCACATCCGCCAGCCGCGGCACTTGTCCTGGTCGATGAGGACGATGCCGTCCTCCTCGCGCTTGTAGATCGATCCCGACGGGCACGACGCCACGCAGGCCGGATTGAGGCAATGCTCGCAGATGCGCGGCAGCGTGATCATGAACGTGTTCTCGAACTCGCCGTAGATCGCCTTCTCGATGTCGGCGAAATTGGCGTCCTGCGAGCGCTTGGCGAACTCGCCGCCGAGGATCTCCTCCCAGTTCGGGCCCCACTCGATCTTTTCCATGCGCCGCTCGGTGATGATCGACACCGGCCGCGCCACCGGCGGCGTCGCCATCTCGGGCGCCGACTGGATGAAGTCGTAGTCGAACGTGAACGGCTCGTAGTAGTCGTCGATCTCCGGCAGGTGCGGGTTGGCGAAGATCTTCATCAGCACGCCGAGACGGCTGCCCTGCTTGAGGCGCAGCGTACCGTTGGCCTTGCGCTCCCAGCCGCCCTTCCAGTGCTCCTGGTTCTCCCAGTCCTTCGGGTAGCCGATGCCGGGCTTGGTCTCGACGTTGTTCCACCACGCGTACTCCATGCCGCCGCGCGACGTCCACACGTTCTTGCAGGTCACCGAGCAGGTGTGGCAGCCGATGCACTTGTCGAGGTTCATCACCATCGCGATCTGCGCGCGGATCTTCATGGCCTTCTCCGGTCGGTTTGTCGCGGCGCCGCGCTCAGTCGGCCGCCGCCGGCTGGGCGTCGGCCGCCTTCTGGTCCATCCAGTCGACGTCGCGCATCTTGCGCACGACGACGAACTCGTCGCGGTTCGAGCCGACGGTGCCGTAGTAGTTGAAGCCGTAGGCGAGCTGCACGTAGCCGCCGATCATGTGCGTGGGCTTGAGCACCGCCCGCGTCACCGAGTTGTGGATGCCGCCGCGCTTGCCCGTGACCTCCGAGCCCGGCACGTTCACGATCTTCTCCTGCGCGTGGTACATGAGGCACATGCCGGCATTGACGCGCTGGCTGACCACGGCGCGCGCGGTGAGCGCGCCGTTGGCGTTGTAGAGCTCGATCCAGTCGTTGTCGACGATGCCGGCCTGCTTCGCGTCGATTTCAGAGATCCACACGATCGGCCCGCCGCGCGACAGCGTCAGCATGATGAGGTTGTCGGTGTACGTCGAGTGGATGCCCCACTTCTGGTGCGGCGTGATGAAGTTGAGGACGATCTCGGCGTTGCCGTTGGAGCGGCGCTCGCGCACCGCGGCGACGCTCCTCGTGTCGACCGGCGGCTTGTAGACCGCGAGCGCCTCGCCGAAGTCGCGCATCCAGCGGTGGTCCTGGTAGAACTGCTGGCGGCCGGTGAGCGTACGCCACGGGATCAGCTCGTTGACATTGGTGTAGCCGGCGTTGTACGTGACGTGCTCGCTGTCGATGCCCGACCAGGTAGGCGAGGTGATCACCTTGCGCGGCTGCGCCTGGATGTCGCGGTAGCGGATGCGCTCGTCCTCGCGCGATCGCGCGAGGTGCGCGTGCTCGCGGCCGGTCTGCTTCGACAGCTCCTCCCACGCGCCCACCGCCACTTCGCCGTTGGTCTCGGGCGCGAGCTGGAGGATCGTCTCGGCGGCGTCGATGTCGCTGTCGATCCTCGGCAGCCCCTTGGTCGCGCCCTCCTCGGTGACGACGCGGTTGAGCGCGGCGAGGCCGTCGACCGCGTCGGCCATTGGCCAGGTGATGCCCTTCGCGCCGTTGCCGAGCTTCTTCACCAGCGGACCGAGTGCCGTGAAGCGCGCGTAGGTGTTCGGGTAGTCGCGCTCGACGACGAAGATGTTCGGCGCGGTCCGCCCCGGCACCAGCTCGCATTCGCCGCGCTTCCAGTCGGCGACGTCGAGCGGCTGCGCAATCTCGCCGGGCGAATCGTGCATCACCGGCTGCAGCACGACGTCCTGCTCGACGCCCAGTATGCCGCCGCACAGCCGCGAGAACTGCGCGGCGATCGCCTTGTAGATCTCCCAGTCGCTCTTCGCCTCCCATGCCGGCGACACCGCCGCCGACAGCGGATGCACGTAGGGGTGCATGTCGGTGGTGTTGAGGTCGTTCTTTTCGTACCAAGTCGCCGTCGGCAGCACGACGTCGGCGTAGAGACACGTCGTCGACATGCGGAAGTCGAGCACGGTCAGGAGGTCGAGCTTGCCCTCCGGCGCCTTGTCGTGCCACTTCACCTCCTGCGGCCGCTCGCCGCCGGTCTCGCCCAGGTCGACGCCCTGCAAGCCGTGCTGCGCGCCCATCAGGTGACGCAGCAGGTATTCGTGGCCCTTGCCCGATGAGCCGAGCAGGTTCGAGCGCCACAGGAACAGGTTGCGCGGGAAATTGGCGGGATCGTCGGGATCCTCGCAGGCCATCTTGAGCGTGCCGTCGGCGAGCCCCCTGGCGACGTAGTCGCGCGCGCTCACGCCGGCCGCCTGCGCGGCCTTTGCGACCTCGAGCGGATTGGTGGCGAGCTGCGGCGCCGACGGCAGCCAGCCCATGCGCTCGGCGCGCACGTTGAAGTCGATCATCGCGCCGCCGTAGCGCGCTGCGTCGGCGAGCGGCGAAAGCAGCGAGCGCACGTCGATCTTCTCGTAGCGCCACTGGTTGGAGTGATTGTAGAAGAACGACGTGCCGTTCATCTGCCGCGCCGGCCGCACCCAGTCGCTGGCGAACGCCAGCACCTGCCAGCCGGTCTGCGGCCGCAGCTTCTCCTGCCCGACGTAGTGCGCCCAGCCGCCGCCCGACACGCCGATGCAGCCGCACAGCATCAGCATGTTGATCGCGCCGCGGTAGATCATGTCCTGGTGATACCAGTGGTTGACGCCTGCGCCGATGATCACCATCGCCCGGCCTTGCGTCTTCTCGGCGGTGGTCGCGAACTCGCGCGCGACGGCGATCGCGCGCTCGGCCGGCACGCCGGTGATCGCCTCCTGCCATTTCGGCGTGTACGGGAGGTCGTCGTCGTACGAGCGCGCGCAGCCGCCGTTGTCGCCCGATGCCCGGGCCACGCCGTAGTTGGCGCACAGGAGGTCGAACACGGTCGCCACGTACACGTCGCCGTCGGCGGTCGCGAGCTTCTTCGCCGCGACGCTGCGCACCAGCACGTCGCTGCCCTGGTCGTTGGCGGTGAAATGCTCGTGCGCGCGGCCGCCGAAATACGGGAATGCGACCGGCAGCACGTCGTCGCGCCGGTCGAGGAGCGACAGCGCGAGCCGCAGGTCGCGGCCGCTGGCGCCGTCCTTCTGCTCGAGGTTCCACTTGCCGAGGTCCCGCACGATGTCCTTGCCCCAGCGGTGCCCGATCGAGCCCTGCGGCGCGACCGGCCGGCCGTCGGCCTCGTCGATGCCGACAGTCTTCCACTCGGGACTGTTGGCGTGGCCGAGGCGGTCGGCGAAGTCGCTGGCGCGCAGGTAGCGGTCGGGCACGTAGTGCGCGCCGCGCTTGACGAGTCGCACCAGCAACGGCAGGTCGGTGAGTCGCCGGCAGTAGTCGTCGAAATACGGCACCGTGCGGTCGACGTGGAATTCCTTGAGGATCACGTGACCCATCGCCATCGCCAGCGCGGCGTCGGTGCCCTGCTTGGGATGCAGCCACACGTCGCCGAAGCGCGCGACCTCCGAATAGTCCGGCGTGATCGCGACAACCTTGGTGCCGTTGTAGCGGCCCTCGACCAGGAAGTGCGCGTCGGGCGTGCGCGTCTGCGGCACGTTCGAGCCCCAGGCGATGATGAACTTCGAGCTGTACCAGTCGGCTGACTCGGGCACGTCGGTCTGCTCGCCCCAGGTCTGCGGCGACGACGGCGGCAGGTCGCAGTACCAGTCGTAGAACGACAGCAGGCTGCCGCCGATGAGCGACAGGTAGCGCGCGCCCGACGCATGCGACACCATGGACATCGCCGGGATCGGCGAAAAGCCGCACACGCGATCGGGACCGTACCGCTTGATCGTGTGGATGTTCGCAGCTGCGACGATCTCGGTCGCCTCGTCCCATGCGACGCGCACGAAGCCGCCGCGGCCGCGGATCGACTTGTATTCCTTCGCCTTGGCCGGATCCTCGACGATCGATGCCCAGGCCTCGACCGGTCCCAACGTCTTGCGCGCTTCGCGCCACAGCCGCACCAGCCGTCCGCGCACCATCGGATGCTTGAGGCGGTTGGCGCTGTACAGGTA
>JAICUU010000215.1 GCA_025935675.1 Burkholderiales bacterium | reverse complement strand
ATGCTCGCGCACCGACGCGTCGACGAACGCCCACAGCTCCGCTCGCGACATGAACTCGATGCGCGCGCCGAAGTCGATGCGCGCCTTGCGCACGAGATTGGCGACGTCGTCGAAGGCATAGCCGGCGTCACGGCCGTTGTCGAGCGCGACGATGTGGCGCACGCGCCGGCGCACGAGCTCGTAGGCCGCGGTGTTCTCGAAATGGCCGCCGTCGGACAGGTACCAGTGCGAGCGCCGCGCGCCGTGGTAACGCGCCGTCATCTCCTCGGCGAGGTAGGTCTGCGCGCGGAATACCGTCGACAGGATGCGGCGCCGGTCGAAGTCGATCAGGAGCTGGCGCTTCGCGTGCGCCAGCGCGGCGCGCGCCACTGCGTGAAACGGCTTGCGGACGTTGGCAGGGGGCGGCGGCGCGGAATCGCCAGTGGTTGGCGGCGCGGCATCGTCCGCCGGCGCGATCGCCGTATTCCACCAGTACCCCAGCCGCACGTTGGTCAGCGCGAGCAGCAGCGACAGGCCGAGCGTCGTGCCCTTGCCGTGGCCGGTGGTGAGCGCGGCGCCCGAGATGGCGCACCAGTTGCCGATCGACAGCGGCTCCATCACCAGCGCGTCGCCAGCGGTGAATCCCGGCAGCGCGGCGTCGTCGCGCGCGCCGAGCACCGTCCCGGGACAGCGCTGCAGCTTGTCGTCGATGTCAGCCGGGTTCCAGCCGATGAAGCCGCTGCGGCCGAGCGCGAAGCCGAACGGGCCGATCGCGAGGTTCGCGCCCTTGCGGTCGCGGTCGACGAGGCTCGAGCCGCTCGCCAGCGTCTGGCTCATCGTCACGTTGACGAGGTGGATCGGCGCGAGCGATGCGCGGTTGTAATAAGCGGAGAGCGCGATGTCGTCGCGGCGCGCCGCCTTGCGCACGTCGGGCTCGACGTCGACGTCCTCGGCGAACAGCGACGCGCGCAAATACGAGCGCATCAGGTGCCCCGAATAGTAGCGCTGCAGCGACGACAGGTTGATGAAGCCGACGGTGCGGCCGGTGAAGAGCGCGACGATGAGGAACGCGGCGAACAGCGCGAGCCACGCGAGCGGCGCGATCGGCGGCGCGCCCGCGCCGCAGACGAGCGTCTCCACCGGCGCCGTGACGACGATGCGCCCTGACGCGTCGAGCGCCACATCGCGCGCGGGCGCGTCGGCCGGCATCCCCATCAGGCATCCCGGGTCGCCGAACGGCGCCGCGCCGCCGAATACCAGCGCATGCGTCATCGTCGACCAAACGGCGGCGACGACCAGCGCGAGACCGATGCCGGCGACGAACGCGAACGCCGTCGCGGGAATGCGCTTCCACCACGGCGTCGTCGAATCGCCGAGTCCCGAGACGAGCGGCAGCAGGCGCTTCGCCAGCGCGATCAGCAGCGCGAGCACGCCGCCGCCGACCGCCCAGCGGCCGAGCGCGTGCGCCGTGTAGCGCGCGTACAGCGTCTGCCCGACGGTGTCGACAAGCGCGTAGCCGGCGATTGCCAGTGTCACGTACAGCGGCGGCAGCAGCCAATGCGAGAGCTTGGTGCGCGTGATCGTCGTCGCGGCGGGCTCGGTGGCGTTGGCGGCAACGTGGCCCGCGGCGTGTGGCGCCTGCGCGGCGCTCGCGCGCGAGCCACAAAGACGCGCGGCCGCGTACAGCGCGATCGCGGCGAGCGCGACATAGGCGATGAAGGCGGCTGCACAGCGCCAGGCGTCGATGCCATGGCCCGCAAACGCGACTTCGATGGGTACGCCGGTGTCGCGCGTCGTAAAAGCGAACACGCCGCTCGCCACGAAGGCGATGCAGGCCGCGGCGACGCCGATCGCCGTGATCAGCGGGAAGTTCACGCGCAGGGTTTCGCTCCAGCGCTCGCCCTGCGCGAGGAAATACGCGACACCGGCGGGAACGAGCACCAGCGCGAACGACGCCACCGCGAGCGCCCACCACGCGCTCGGCCACAGCCATGCCGACGGGTCCGGCATGAACGGCGCCTCGACGTAGGCGTACCACGCGTCGGGCGCGAGCGCGAAGCCGAGCACGCGCGCGGCGCCCACCAGCAGGAACAGCGCGACGATCGACACGGCGATCACGTAATGCAGCGCGAGGAAGTTGCGGATCGCGGTCGCCGCCGCGTAGAGGTAGTCGCTGCCGCCATTGGGCGCGAGGTAGCGGCCGTTCTCGCGCAGCCAGCGCAGCGGCGTCATGCGCCCGCTGGCGTGGCCTTCGTCGCACAGCACGTCGGCCGCGCGCCCGGCGGCCGCCTCCCAGGGCGTCGGCGGCGGCGGGCCTGCGGCGTCCACGGTCTCGGCGGGCAGCGCTTCGGGCGTGGCGAGGGATCCCGCGTCGCGCACGTGCTTCGGCAGGAAGAGGCTGGTGAAGAACGTCGCGAAATAGCCGCCGCCCGACACCGACGAGCAATAGTCGATGCGCGACAAGAGGCGCCCGCGCGCCGTGCCGGCGGCGCGCGCACGCCGTTCCTCGCGCGCGAAGTACTGGAACGCGCCGAGGCACAGCGTCGCGCTGCGGATGCCGCCCCCCGACAGCGCGATGCCGAGCGTCGACGTGTCGGTCGCAAGTCCGAAGGCGCGGCGTCGCGACGTACGCTGTACCTCTTCGTCGCGCTCGACGGCCTCGGGAAGTTGAGGATTCATCGGCGCTAAGGCGTCCAGTGCCACGCCGACGGATCGATGCCGACGTCGCGCAGCGCCCGCAATCCCGAGCGGCCGAACAGCGGCTGCACGGTGTTGGAGTAGTCGAACAGCACGTCGGCAACGATCGACAGCGCCTGGAACTCGAGCGCGACCGCGGCCATCAGCGCGGCGCCGACGCGGCCGCCGACGCCCGACAACGACGTCGTGGGCTTCGGCGGCAGCGCGAGACCTGCGTAGAGGCCGGCCTTCTCGGGGAGCACGACGAAATCGGCGCCGCTGTCGACGAGGACGAGCCCGAACGCGTAGTCCTTGTGGCCGTGCACGCCGCGCAATACGACCGTGCCTTCCGGTCGCGGCACGGCGCTCGTCGTCGCGAGCGTCGCCGAATGGACGAACTGGACCGACTTCATGCCCAGGCGCCGACGGCGAGGAATGCGAACACGCAACGATCGGCATCGGCGTCAATGCCATCGGCGAGGACGTCGAATGCCTCGGCGTTGCGCACTTGCGCATCCGCGTCGATTGCGATCCAGCGATTCGGGAAATCGCGGGCGAGCGCATCGCGACGATCGGCCAGGATCGCGAGTGCGCGCTGCTGGGCCTGATTCATCGCCGATCTCGCTCCGGGGAGTCGCGGCCGAAGGATTGTAGTCGGTCGCCGGCAGGGGCGCCGCGTGCTGAGGTGTCTCCTTTTTGGATGCTGACTCGTTCGCTCACGTTGGTTGAAGATGTCGTCTACAAATTAGCTAATTGCGCTATGTCAAATGCGACTGTCCCCCGTAGGGATACGGCCAACGGTCCGGAAGTTGTGCGTAACAACCGCTCGTCCGGGGAGGGTTTATTCGAAGAAAATGTCAGTTATTTCAATGACTTGTCGGAGAGAATTTGTTGACAGCCGTGTGCCGATTTGATGTATTGCGCTCGTCGATGAGCTTCCCGTGCGGGAGCAACAAGGCGACTCGAGCAACGCAGGGCGCTGGTGCGATTGCGCTGGATCAACATGGGCCCTGCTCACGGAAATGGGGAGATTCAAATGACGAAAGTGAACTCGGCGGCGAGTCGGACCCGGCTGGCCGCCGCGCTTGCAATGTTGTTCGCGGGTGTTGCACTGGCAGGGCCCAACTCACCGGGGGGAACGGCCGCGGCGCCGGGGCGAATCGTGGCGAAGGCTTCCGGCGTGACGATGACCAACATCAACCTTACCGTCGACACGTGTAACGGTGTCTCCGGCACGTTGACCGTCACTGCGACCGGCACCACGGACGATGGCGGCGGCAATGACACGATCTGGTTCACGATCTTCGACGACGGTATCCAGAAGTTCGCGCAGCAGATCAATGTTCCGGTGGGTTCGACCGTGGCGACGCCGGTCACCGTCTCCTATCCGGGGCAGATCGGCTCATCTGCGCCCGGCATCGGTCTCTTCGTCGGCGAATCCCAAGGCGCGTCGGATCTCGCCGAGACCGATCCGTTCTTCCCCGAACCCGTGGGTGGATGCTCCGCAGGCCCCGCCCCGATCGCGACGCCGACGCTGTCGCAGTGGTCGATCGGCGGGCTCGCCGGCCTGCTGGCGTTGATGGGGTTCGGCACGCTCTACGCGCGGCGCCGCAATCGCTGAGCGTCGCTGCAACCTGACGAGGGGCCGCGACTGCGCGAGCCCCTCGTTGCATTTCTACCGCACCATCTGTTTCCGCCCCGACACGAAGACCGCGCCAGAAGCGCGGCCGCGGTGTGCTGCGCGCAGCCATGGAGCGCTCAGTCGGTGATCGTCACCGCGAGCTCGCGCGGCGTGCCGCCCACCTGCTCGAGCCATGCGATGCTCTCCTGCACCAGCGAGAGCTGCAGCCGGTAACGGCCGGCCGCCGCCGGCGCGACGATCGTCGCCCACATCGACACGCGCTTGCCGGGCGCCACGTCGTTCGGCAGGTGCGTGCGCTCGCCGTCCTGCACGGCGATGCTTCCGTCCTCGCGGGCCCAGTGATACGCCACGCGCACCGAGCGCTCGCCCAAGCTCGGCCAGCGATCGGTGCCGGTGTTGTGGATGTCGACGCGCAGCGCGATCCGCTGGGAGGCGGTGAGCGTCGCAGGCGGGTCGGGCACGTCGAACGACGCCTTGAAATCGCGCACCGGCGGCGCGAGCTGCGCGAGCGCCTGGAGGCCAGGCCGCGCCACGCCCGGATCGACGGCGCGGCGTTTCACGCCCTCGAATTCAAGGGCCGGGTAGAGCTTGGTCGCCCCCTCGAATTCCCAGCCGATGTTGCCGACGACGTCGAAGAACGCCAGCGCCTCGGCCCAGTGGAAGCACGTCGGCAAGTGGCTGTGGCCCGGGTGCAGGCTCGCGCCGATCACGTAGTGCCCGACGCCCAGCGTGGCGCGGAACGTGAACGTCACCGCGGCGTCGCGACCCACGTCGAGCGCCAGCGTGTGGCCGTAGCGGAAGGTGTTCGTCGCGTAGACGAGGCGGCCGCGGTCGTCGTGGATGGACACGCCGACGGTGAGGTCGTCGACGGCGTCGCGCGCGCGAAACGCGACGCGGATGCCGACGTCCTCGCCCGCCAGCACGTTGCTGCCGAGGCCGCCGATGCCCCATGCATCGACCCGCGCGATCTCGGCCTCGCGGCTGCCGAAGTTGCGTGGCGCGCGCGCGGCCGGCGCGGGGTCGTCGGTGGCCGCCGGCGCCACCTGCGGCATTGCCGTCCCGGCGTCCGACGCCGCCACTTCCGACGCGGGCGACACCCCCGCCTCGACGCCCGGCGCCTCCATCCCCGCGGGCACGCGCGCGAACACCGCGCGCCGCCGCGCCGCATGGTGCAGCTCGCGCGCATGGGCATAAAGCTCGACGTCGAGCGTATTGAGCGCTAGCAGCCGCGCGAGCGTCGACGCCGGGTGATCGCGCGCGACGAGGCGCCGGCTGCCGACGTT
>JAICUU010000117.1 GCA_025935675.1 Burkholderiales bacterium | reverse complement strand
GACGCGTAGATGAACGGGATGTCGTTGTCCTGGCAATAGTCGAGCAGCGTCACCGAGTAGCGGTAGTTGTTCTGCATCACGTACCGGCCGTCGGTCTCGAGCGTGTCCGAGCATGCGCCCTCGTGCAGCACGAGGTCGATGTCGGTGTCGAAGTCGCCCGCCTCAACGCGCGCCAGGAACTCGGCCTTGTCGAGGTAGTCCGCGACGTCGCAGTCGGCGAGGTTCGCGACTTTCGCCGCGTTGGCGAGGTTGTCGACGGCAATGATCTCGCGCTCGCCGCGCGCGTTGAGCGCCTTGACGACGTTCGCGCCGATGAAGCCTGCGGCGCCGGTGACGACGATGGTCATCGCTCTACAGCTCGAGATCGACGCGCCCGACCTGGCTCGCCACGAACTGCACGCGCGGCGTGACGCCGCACATGAGCTCGTAGCCGACCGTTTGCGCGGCGGCCGCGACGTCGTCGATCGGCAGTCCCTCGCCCCACAACACGACGGGGCTGCCGACGCGAGCTTCGGGAACCTCGGTCAAGTCGACGGTCAGCATATCCATGGACGGACGCCCTGCCATCCGCACGCGCTTGCCGCAGACGACGACCGGCGTGCCGTTGGGCGCGATGCGCGGATAGCCGTCGGCATAGCCGCAGGCGACCACGCCGATCCGGTGCGGGCGCGGCGCGACGTAAGTCCCGCCGTAGCCGACGGCGTCCTGCGCTCGCAATTCCTGGATGTCGATGATCTCGGAGCGCAGCGTCATCACCGGCTGCAACCCCAGCATCTCCGCCGTGTCGTACGGGAACGGCGACGCGCCGTAGAGCATGATGCCCGGTCGCACGATGTCGCCACCGACCTCGTCGAAGCGCAGCACGCCGGCCGAGTTGGCGATCGAGCGCGGATACGGGAGCCCGCGGCATGCCTCCTCGAAGATCGCGAGCGGGTCGGCGATGCCATCGTCGTCCTCGGCGCGCGCGAGGTGCGTCATGAGGCGCAGCGCCGCGACCGACGGCGATTGCGCGAGGCGCTCGCAGACGTTGCGGACGTCGCGCGGCGTGAAACCGAGCCGGTTCATCCCGGTGTTGACCTTGACGAACACCTCGAGCGGGCGCGTCAGCACCGACTTCTCGAGCATGTTGAGCTGTTCAGCGTTGTGCACTACCGTCGCAAGGCGGTGGCCCGCCAGCTCGGCGAGCTCGCGCTCGTCGAAGAAGCCCTCGATGAGGAGCATGCGCCGCGTGTAGTGCGCCTCGCGCACCGACACCGCGTAGTCGAGCTCGACCAGCGCCAGGCCGTCGGCGTCGTCGAGCGCGGGCAGCACGCGCAACAGGCCGTGGCCGTAGGCGTTGGCCTTGACCACCGCCATCACCTGCGCGCCGGGCGCGCGCGAGCGTGCGAGCGCCAGGTTGGCGCGCAGCGCGGACAGGTTGATCTGGGCGAAGAGCGGTCGGGCCATCGGTCGGGTCATGATGCGAGTCGCCGGAAACCGGGACCGCGCCATCGACGCTCACGTTCGGTGCGAGACCGCCCCGTTTTAGAGCGGGGCGCCCAGGAAATCATGGTATAAAACCGCGGGCTTGCCGCGATTGCGGCCGATTATACCGAAAGAGACAACCTTGCCGCATCGCCGTTCGGCCGCTCGGGCCCGTCGTCGCCGAATCGTCCCGCCAGCGCCATGAAGCGCGGGTTCTACACGATCATCGGCGCGCAGTTCTTCAGCTCGCTCGCCGACACGGCGTTGCTGATTGCCGCGATCCAGCTGCTCCGCCAGCTCGCCGATCCCGCGTGGATGGAGCCCGCGCTCAAGCAGTGCCTCGCCGCGCCGTACGTGCTTCTCGCGCCGCTTGTCGGCGCGTTCGCCGACTCGATGCCCAAGGGCCGCGCGATGCTGATCACCAACGGCCTCAAGATCGTCGGCTGCCTGATGATCCTCGCCGGCGCGCATCCGCTGCTCGGCTACGCGGTCGTCGGCATCGGCGCGGCCGCGTATTCGCCGGCCAAGTACGGCATTCTCACCGAGCTCCTGCCCCCGCAGCAGCTCGTGATCGCCAACGGCTGGATCGAGGGCGCGACCGTCGGCTCGATCATCATCGGCACGCTGCTCGGCGGCATCCTGATCAGCCAGCGCGTGTCGACGGCGCTGCTGGGCTTCGACGTGCCATTCTTCGACACCGGCATCGACACGCCGCCGCAGGCGGCGATTGCCGTGATCCTCGCCATCTACGCGCTCGCGGCGTTCATCAACTGGTTCATCCCGCACACCGGCGTCGATCACCGCGTGCCGAGCAAGAATCCGTTCTTCCTGATCCGCGAGTTCGGGCACTGCGTGTCGCTGCTCTGGCGCGACCGCCTCGGCCAGATCTCGCTCGCCACGACGACGATCTTCTGGGGCGCGGGCGCGACGCTCCAGTACGTCGTCATCGACTGGACGCGCCACGCGTTCGGCTACTCGCTGTCACAGGCCTCGTATTTGCAGGGCGTCGTCGCCGTGGGGATCGCGCTCGGCGCGTTCGGCGCGGCGAAGCTCGTCACGCTGGCGCGCGCGCCGCGGGTGCTGCCGCTTGGCGCGCTGATGGGCATCATCGTCATGCTGACGATCACCGTGCGCGACGTGCACCTCGCCGCGCTGTTCATGATCGCGATCGGCGCGCTCGGCGGCTTCTTCGTCGTGCCGATGAACGCGCTCCTCCAGCATCGCGGCCACGTGCTCATGGGCGCCGGTCATTCGATCGCCGTGCAGAACTTCAACGAGAACATCGGCATCTTCGTAATGGTCGGGCTGTACGGCCTGATGGTTCACCAGGGGCTGTCGGTGAACACCGCCATCGTGCTGTTCGGCGTGTTCATGACGGCGTGCATGCTGCTCGTGATCTGGCGCTACCGCCATCACTGCTCGCACGCCGACCTGACTCACCTCGTCGCGGCCGAGCGCTCCGCGAACCGCTAGGCCTTAAAGCACCACCGGCTTGTCGGGCAGCTCGTTGCGCGCCGCGCTTGCGTCGTAGGCGAAGCGCCGCGCGATGACCGCGGCGCTCGCGCGGATGCCGTCGGCGACACCGTCGACGTAGCGGCCCTGGGCACAGGCCTTCTCGACGTCCGCGCAGATCGCATGCCACAGCGCGTCGCTCTCCGAGTCGGCGATGCCGCGGTCGGCGACGATCTCGACGTCGTGGTCGGCGAGCAGCAGGTAGATCAGCACCCCGTTGTTGTGCTCGGTGTCCCAGACGCGCAGCAGCCCGAACACCTCGAGCGCGCGATCGCGTGGCGTGATCCCGTGATGGACGCGCGCGAGCGGCAGCGCCGACTCCACCGCGAACACCACTTGGCCGCCGTGAGTCTTTTCGCTCTCCGCGATCGCCTGCTCGATGCGCGCCATGCCCGCTGCGTCGAACGTGCGCCGCAGCGAGTGATGATCGGTGACGATGTGGCGCCAAAGGCGCGTGCCCTTGCCCATCACCAGCCTCCCGATGCGCCGCCGCCGCCGAACGATCCCCCGCCGCCGCTGAATCCGCCACCACCGCCGCCGAAGCCCCCGCCACCGCCGCCGAATCCGCCGGGGACGAACACGCCGCCGCGCGACAGGCCGCGCCCGGCCCCGAAGAAGAGCATGACGAAAAGCCCGAGCACCCCCGCGATGCCGGCGACCACGACCGAGCCCACGAGGAACCATGCGACCGCACCGACGATGCCGCCGCCGATCGTCGAGCCCAGCAGCTTGCCGAAGATCGACTTCAGGATCCCGCCGACGATCGGCACGACGACGAACAGCAGGATGAAGAACGTGCCCGGGTCGAAATGCGAGCGCTTGAACTTCGCGTCGCCGCGCGCGAGCGGCGGCTGCGGCGTCGCCTCGCCGCTGCCGGCGATGATCGATGTGATGCGGTCGATGCCGGCCTCGATGCCCGCGGCGAACTGGCCCTTCGCGAACAACGGCGCCACGGTATCGCCGATGACGCCGCGCGCCGTCGCGTCGGGCAGCACGCCCTCGTAGCCGTAGCCGACCTCGAGGCGCATCTTGCGGTCGTTCTTGGCGACCAGGAACACGATGCCGTTGTCCTGGCCCTTGCGGCCGATCTTCCAGGCTTCGGCGACGCGGATCGAATACGACTCGATCGGCTCGGGCGCCGTCGACGGCACCATCAGCACGACGAACTGGCCGCCCGTCTTCTGCTCGAACGCCGACAGGCGGCTGTCGATCTCGCGCTTGTCGTCCTCGCTCAGCGTGTTCGTGACGTCGGTCACGCGCGCGCTGAGCGCGGGGATCGGCGCAAGCCCTTCGCCGGTCGGCTGCCACGGCTGCGCGAGCGCTCCGCCCGCGACGAACGCGAAGACGAAGGCGATCGCGAGATGGCGGGCGCGGGCGAGCATGGATCGGCGATGCGAAGGCGAGCGCGCCTCGCCGCCGGCGGTGGGCGGCGAGGCGCGAGGGGACGCTACTTGGGCGCCGGGGCCGGAGCCGGCACCGACGGTGCCGCCGGCGGATTGCCGGTGTTGGTGTTGAACTCGACGCTCGGCGGCTTCGACACGGTGGCCTCGTCGGCGACCGTGAAGTTGGGCTTCACCTCCATCTTGAACAGCATCGCCGTCAGGTTGGTCGGGAAGCGCCGCACCGTGGAGTTGTACGCCTGCACCGAGTCGATGTAGCGCTTGCGCGCGACGGTGATGCGGTTCTCCGTGCCCTCGAGCTGCGCCTGCAGGTCGCGGAACACCTGGTCGGACTTCAAGTTCGGGTAGTTCTCCGACACGAGCAGCAGTCGCGACAGCGCGCCCTGCAGCTGGTTCTGCGCGGCGATGAACTTCTGGAACGCGACCGGATCGTTGATGAGCTCGGGCGTCGCCTTGATGGCGCCCACGCTCGCGCGTGCGTTGGTCACCTCGGTGAGCACGCGCTCTTCCTGCGCCGCGTAACCCTTCACCGTGTTGACGAGGTTCGGCACGAGGTCGGCGCGACGCTGGTACTGGTTCAGCACCTCGGACCAGGCCGCCTTGATCTGCTCGTCCTGCGTCTGCAGCGTGTTGTAGCCGCATCCCGACAGCGCGAGGACCGATAGCGCGGCGATCAGTCCGGCAAGCTTCTTCAACATGGATCCTCCCGACGAATGAGCGGTGCAGAAGGCGGGCCCTCCGCGATGCGAACTATGCGGGCGGGTCCGGCCTTGCGCAAGGGGCGCATCGCGTCATGCGGCGACGACGGTGCGGCGGGCCAGCAAGAGGTCGTCCCACGCCTTCGCCTTGTCCGTGAGGTTGCGCAGCAGGTATGCCGGGTGATACGTGACGATCAGCGGCACGCCGCGGTGGCGATGGACGCGGCCGCGCAGGCTCGCGATCGGCGCGTCGTTGCCGAGCAGCAGCGCTGCGGCGCTGCGACCCAGCGCGACGATGATCTTCGGCGCGATGAGCTCGACCTGGCGCGCGAGGTACGGCTCGCACGCCGCGGCCTCGCCCGGCTCGGGCGCGCGGTTGCCGGGGGGCCGGCACTTCAAGACGTTGGCGATGTAGACGCGCCGCCTGCGGTCGAGATCGAGCGCCGCCAGCATGGCGTCGAGAAGCTTGCCCGCCTGCCCGACGAAGGGCTCGCCGCGCGCATCCTCCTCGGCGCCCGGCGCTTCGCCGATGAAAAGCCAGTCGGCCGCGGGATCGCCGACGCCGGGCACCGCGCGATTGCGCGTCCGGCATAGCCGGCATGCGGTGCACGCGGCGACGTCCTCCGCGAGCGCGTCGAGCGTGAGGCGCGCGATCCGCGCGACACGCTCGTCGTCGCCCGGCAGCGCGACGCGTGCCATGACGGCCGGTGCGTCGCGTACGGCGTTTTCCGCGGGCGCCACGCTCGCCGACGCGTCGCAGGGCGCCCGCAGCGCGCGGCGCACGTACAGCGGCGCAAGGCCGAGCTCCTCGAGGATGTCGGCGTCGCTCATCGGCTTGTGTTCATCGCGCGGCGCATCACCAGCGCGTCCTCGCGCGGGGTCGTCGCCGTGGCCGGGTAGTAGCCTTCGCGCCGGCCGACCGGCACGAAGCCCTCGCCGGCATAAAGCGCAATCGCCGCGACGTTCGACGCGCGTACTTCGAGGAAGCACTGCTCGGCGCCGCGGTCTTGCGCAGTCGCGAGGAAGCGCGCGAGGATCGCGCGCCCCAAGCCCATCCGGCGATGGTCCGGCACGACCGAGACGTTGAGGATCTGCGCCTCTCCGGGCGCGAGCATCAGCACGCCGAATGCGACGATGCGGTGATCGGACTCGCCGACGAGCGTCTGGTAGCCGGCCAGGAGCGCGTCGCGGAAGTTGCCGAGCGACCACGGCGCCGCGTGGATCTGCGCCTCCAGCACGGCGACGTAGCCCAGGTCGCCCGCGGCGAGCGGCCGCCACACGACGCGGTCGACCAGTGACGCCGGGCGCGGAAGCGATGCCACGCCGGTCAAAGGTGCACGCCCGCCTCGCGCTCGGCGAGCGTGAGCGCGACGCGATGGCGCACGTAGACGGGATGGGCGTCGTGCGCCGCGACGACATCGCCCGCGGCAACGCGCGGCGCCGCAAGTGCCACGATCGCCCGTGCGCCCGGCCGAACGTCGGCGTGTACGCGCGACGCGCCGACGCACTGCGCGAGCGCGGGATACCGCGCGAAGCCATCGCCGGCGCCGAGCCACGCGTCGCGCGGCAGGTCGACATCGTCCGGCCGCGCGACGAATGGCGCGACGACCTCGCGCCACGCGCCGCCTTCACGCGCGTACGCAGCAACGTAGACCTCCTGCATCCGCGCATCGAGCGCCGCGACGACGCGCTCGCCGCCGTGCTGCCGCCACGCCGATTCGGCGATCGCCTCGAGCGTGCCGATCGCGACGAGTGGGAGGCCGGCGCCCAGCGCGAGCCCCTGAGCCACGGCACAGGCGATGCGCACGCCGGTGAACGCGCCGGGACCCGCGCCGAACGCGATCGCGTCGAGGTCGCCGAGGCGCCAACCGGCCTCGCCGAGCGCACGATGGACGAGCGGCATCACGTGCTCGGAATGCGCGTTGCTCGCCGGCGCTTCCAGCACGATGTCGCGGCCGCCGTCGGCATCGGCGGCGGCGACCGAGATCCAGTCGGTGGACGTGTCGATGGCGAGGAGCTTCACGCCGACATTCTAGCCCGCGCGTTCGTGACGGGCGTGCGGGGGGGCGCGCGGTAGAATGCGCGCCTTTTCGCGCTGTTGCATGCGCGCGGGGCCGCCTCGGCGCGCGAATCGGTCGCGCAGCGCCAATTCAGCCTCGCCCGCAGCCGTCCGCCGCGAATCGGCATCGCTTCACGCACAATCGCATGACCTCGGAAGTCACCGTCGAATCGCTGGACCAGGAAGGACGTGGCGTCGCGCACGTCGACGGCAAGGCGGTGTTCGTCGAAGGCGCGCTGCCGGGCGAGCGCGTGATGATCGAGGTCGTGCGACGAAAGCCCAGCTTCGAGATCGCGCGCACCGTCGCGATCGCCGCGCCGAGCGGCTCGCGCGTGACGCCCCGTTGCCCGCATTTCGGCGTCTGCGGCGGCTGCTCGCTTCAGCATGCCGACGCCGCGCTGCAGGTCGCCGCCAAGCAGCGCGTGCTGGAGGAGGCGCTCTCGCGGATCGGCCGCGTGCGCGCCGACACGCTGCTCGCGCCGATCCGCGGCCCCGACTGGCATTACCGCTGGCGCGCGCGCCTGTCGGTGCGCCACGTCGTCAAGAAGGGCGGCGTGCTGGTGGGCTTCCACGAGCGCAAGTCGAGCTTCGTCGCCGACATGCGCGAATGCCACGTCGTGCCGCCGTCGATCTCGGCGCTGCTCGTGCCGCTGCGCGAGCTCATCGCCGGGCTCTCGGTCCGTGACCGCCTGCCGCAGATCGAGATGGCGATCGGCGAGCACGACGGCGTCGTGACCTGCGTGCTGGTCCTGCGCATCCTGGAGGCGCTCGCGCCCTCCGACGAGACGAAGCTGCGCGCATTCGCGGACGCTCACGACGTGGCGTTCTGGCTGCAGACCGGCGGCCCGCACACGGCGGCGCCGTTCCACCCACCTCACGCGTCGCTCGCCTACACGCTTCCCGAATTCGCGATCACGATCCCGTTCGGGCCGACCGAGTTCACACAGGTCAATCCGTTCATCAACCGCGTGCTGGTGCGTCGCGCGCTCGCGCTGCTCGCGCCGGCGGCCGGCGAGCGCATCGCCGACTTCTTCTGTGGCCTCGGCAACTTCACGCTGCCGATCGCGCGGCGCGGAGCGTCGGTGGTCGGTGTCGAAGGCAGCGCGGCGCTGGTGACGCGGGCACGCGAGAACGCCGCGTACAACGGCCTCGGCGACGCCGTGCGCTTCGAGGTCGCCAATCTCTTCGCGGCGACCGCCGACAGCGTGGCGGCGCTGGGGCCGCTCGACAAGGCGCTGATCGATCCGCCGCGCGAAGGCGCCATCGAGCTCGCGAAATCATTTCCCGCGGCCGATGCTGATGGGGCACTGTCGCGAATCGTCTACGTGTCATGCAACCCGGCGACGCTGGCGCGCGACGCCGCGGTGCTCGTCAACGAGCGCGGCTACCGGCTGCGCGCCGCGGGCGTGGTCAATATGTTCCCGCACACCGCGCACGTCGAGTCGGTGGCGTTGTTTACCCGCGCGTAGACGCTTGCGAGGGCGGCTCGTCCGTCTCGGCGATCACGGCGCGCCGACCGCAGACCGCTTCGGCGCACCGAACCGGGTGTGATCAATCAGGCGAGCAGAACGCGACCCCGATGCCGTAGCCCTCGGGTGTCCAGCCTTGCGTGATCATCTGGCTGCGGACGTCCGGGTTCGTGGTGTAGCGATGGTTCGGCGCGCCGGACATGCCATTGTTGAACAGGCGATATACCGGGCTCGAGCCGATCGGACAGTTTCCCGCCGCGTCCGGCACATACATGTTGAACGCCGTGGCCGTCTCGAGCTTCCAGTCGGGAAAGTCCGCGATCGTGTCTTCGCATCCGAGCCCGTGGAGCGCATAGAAGTGACTGCTGACGGTGCCGAACGAATCATTGAAGAAACGGCACACCGACACGCTTGCGGCAGGCGTCGCCGATTGCGTGGGGTCGAAGCCATTGAACTGGTAGCCCGTGCGCTCCCAGCCCTGGAACATGCCGCTGTCGAGCGCGTTGATTTCGCCGGGAATGCCCGTAACGAAGTACGTGTTGGACGCCGCATAGTAGTACTCGACGATCGGCTCGACGCCTCGATACCCACCCACCAGAAGCGGCGCCTCAAATTGCTGGAAATCGTCGTACAGGTAGCCGTCGTCGACCGTGGCATCCTCGAACTGCGTCACGAAGAGCGTCAGGTACCACGTACCGCTTGGAAGTGCGGCGAATGGCACTTCCGACGAAACGACATTGGCGTAGGTACCGCCGGGCGGCAGCTGCGGCAGCGAGAACTGCGCTAGCTTGCGGCCGTTGAAATGGCCGCGGTTGACCGGAAACGGCGCGGGTGATGCCCACAATTCGAGCCGCAACAGCCCCGTTGAATGCGTCGCATCGCCGTTGGTCAGCGCCTGCGCCGAAAGAACGGCCACGCTTCCGTCGGTCACGAAATTGCCGCCGTCCATGGTCACGAACGCCGAAGCTGACGCCGACGTCAGCACTGCGCACGCGGCAAGCGCATTTCGAACGAACGCCCGCATCGATCGCATTGTCGAGCCTCCCCCGATTTGGACTAGCGCGGATGCTACGCCAACGCCCACCGAATTGCTTGCACTAACTCAAGCTGCCCGCAGCCGGCGATCGGCCAAAAAAAACGGGGCGAATCGCTTCGCCCCGTGGAGTCGCTGTTGGTACCAAATCAGTCACGCTGTCCCGAAAATGCCATCAGCAGATTCAGCAAACTGACGAAGATATTGTACAGGTCGAGATAGATGCTGAGCGTCGCCATCACGTAATTGGTCTGGCCGCCGTTGACGATGTTGCTCAGGTCATACAGCACGAATCCCGAGAACAGCAGCACCGCCACCGCCGACAGCGCGAGGTGCAGCGCCGGCACCTGGAAGAACAGGTTGGCCAGCATCGCCACGATGAGCAGCAGCAGGCCGACGCCCAGGAAGTTGCCGAGGAACGAGAAGTTGCGCTTGGTGACCGTGGCCACGCCCGCCAGCCCGAAGAAGATCACCGCCGTCATGCCCGCTGCGGTGCCGACCAGCATGCCGCCGTTGCGCAGGCCCGCGGCGACCGACAGGATCGGCGTCAGCATCAGGCCGGCGATGAACGTGAAGCCGAGCAGCGCGACCACGCCCCAGGCGCTTTCGCGGAAACGCATGACCACGAACATCGACGCCATCATCGCGCCGAACATCAGCAGCGGCGTCGCGACCGGGTGCGCCATGAACAGCGGGCGCACGTCGAACTGCATGCCGACCCACGCGCCGGCGATCGTGGGCAACAGCGATAGCGCGAGCAGCCAGAAGGTGTTTCGCATCACCTTCTGGCGATCGACGTCGAAGGTGGGCGCCGCGGACGGGCGCGGGAGCGTCGTCGTACGGGACATCACCGGCTCGAATTTCGATTCCATCGTCTCTCCTGGGCGGCCGCCTCCGGCGGATCGAGGATCGATCGCCTGGCCACGCGTGCTTAGAGTACCAAACTTTCGCGGGGTTTCCTGTCGGCCAAGCCCTTGTTGGCGAAGGGTAAATCCGGCGAGTCCTGCATGCTACGATGTCGGGGCGCTCGCGGCCCTTTGCAAGTGTGCCGGTTTGTGCGACGCGGCGTCGACGATGCTGGCCGCGGCGCGGCGGTTTCCCGTGGCACCCAGCGGAGGCGTGGCCGAGCGGTTTAAGGCACGGGTCTTGAAAACCCGCGAAGGGGCAACCCTTCCGTGAGTTCGAATCTCACCGCCTCCGCCATGGCTGCGCCGGCCCTCGACCAATCTCGTTGCAATCAGCCGACTCCGCACCGCGAACCTGCCCCGCGCGCGGTCGTCTAATCGCCGAAGAGGCTCATCGATGGACGCACGCACGCTGGCTGCCGCAATCGCCCTCTCCGCCGCGGCGGTGGCACCGGCGCGCGCCGACATCTACACCTGGCTCGACGAAAAGGGGACGCTCAACGTCAGCAATCTCGAGCCGCCGCCCGGCGT
>JAICUU010000040.1 GCA_025935675.1 Burkholderiales bacterium | reverse complement strand
CGCATCGGCCGCCACCGGCAGCGTCAGCGTGAGGTCGGCGCCTTCCGGGATGCACGTCTCGCGGCACACGAGCCAGTCAGCGCGCGCGGCGAGCGTCAACTGCGAGCCCAGCGCCGCGCCCGGCGCGGAGCGTACCGTGACCGGATGCCAGGCGACGCCTTCGTAGCCGTAGTTGACGAGCGGCCCGACCGGCAGGAGCTTGGGCGGCAGCCAGACGATCGCGCCTGCCGTGACGCCCTGCGGCAACGTCCACGCCAACGTCGTCGGCAGGCCGGAATCGCCCGGATTGCGCCAGTACGTGTGCCAGCCGGGATCGAGCGCGAGCTTCAGCGCGACGACGTTGTCGGCGCCCGGCACGAACGCCGTCTTCTCGGCGACCAGCTCGGCGCTGACGTGGCCGGTGCGCACCGGGGCCGCGGCCGCGACCGTCGCGCACGCGAGCGCCATCGCGGCGAGCGTGCGGGCGATCAGCGTCAAGGCGCGAAGCGGCATCGGATCAGGCGGCATCTGGGAGGAAACATATAATTCTGCCATTCCATTCAACGGCGATCGTGCCTCCGGGGCCGGCCGCGCGTTCCTTTGGTCGGAAATCCCCTCGAGGCGTTCCTGGTCAGCGCGGGCGTGGTCGCGCTCGGCGAGATCGGCGACAAGACGCAGCTTTTGGCCATGCTGCTGGCCGCCAGGTTCCGCAAACCCTGGCCGGTGATCCTCGGCATCCTCGCCGCCACGCTCGTCAACCACACGCTGGCGGGCTACGTCGGCACGGTGCTGCGCAGCGTGGTGCCCGCCGATTGGCTGCAATGGGCGATCGCGTTGTCGTTCTTCGCGGTGGCGGTCTGGGCGCTCAAGCCCGACGCGATCGGCGACGACGACGCGCCGGCGACGACGTCGCACGGCGTGTTCGTCGTGACGGCCGTGGCGTTCTTCCTGGCCGAGATGGGCGACAAGACCCAGGTTGCCACCGCCATCCTCGCGTCGCGCTTCGGCATGCTGGCGCCGGTCGTTGCCGGCACGACGCTCGGCATGCTCATCGTCGACGTGCCCACGGTGCTGTTCGGCGGCCTTGCGGCGAAGCGGCTGCCCTTGCGCGCCATCCGCATCGCCGCCGCGCTGATGTTCGCGGTGCTCGGCGTGGCGGCGCTCGTCGCACCGGCGGCTTACTGAACGCGTGCCGACGCGCTCGACGGGCGATGCGAGATCAGCGCCCGCCGTCGGCGCGGCCGCGCAGCGCCGTCACCGCGCGCGCAGATGCGCGGTGTCGATCACTTCGCGGTAGCGGGCGAGCTCGGTCTTGAGCATCGCGGCGAACGCAGCGGGCGAGCCCGGCCGCAGCTCCTCGCCCATCGACGCAAGCGCGGCGCGGTATTCGGGCGACGCGCCGGCGCGCTGCACGGCGTCGGCGAGCGACGCGACGGTCTCCTCCGGCGTGCCGCGCGGCGCGAACAACCCGCACCAGCTTTCCAGCGTGACGCCGGCGACGCCCGCCTCGGCGAGCGCCGGCACGTCGGGCAGCGCGCGGGCCCGCGCGGCGCTCGAGACCGCCAGCGGGCGCACCTCCCCGGCACGGATCATCGGCAGCGAGGAGGCGAGCGTGACGATCGCGACGTCGATGTCGCCCGCGACCAGCGCGGCGATGTTGGCAATCTCGCTGCGGTACGGGATCTGCACGATGTCGGTGCGCGTGGCGAGCTTGAAGAGCTCGCCCGCGACGCGCTGCGTCGACTGCACGTTGACGCTGCCGTAGTCGAGCACGCCGGGCGCGGCGCGCGCGCGGGCGACGAGGTCGCCGACGCTGCGCAGCGACGATTTCGCGCCGACGAGGAACACGAGCTGGCTCGCCGCGACCAGCGCGACCGGCGTGGCGTCGTCGACGATGTTGGGCCGGGCGTTCGCGTCGAAAGCGAGGTCGATCGTCGACGCGCCGGTCGTGACGAGAAGCGTGTCGCCGCCCGGCCCCGCCTGCACGATCTCGCCGAGCGCGATGCGGTTCCCGCCGCCCGGCCGGTTCTCGACGACGACACTGCGGTGAAGGTCCGCCTCGAAGCGCTGCGCGAGAAGCCTCGCCATGCGGTCGATGCCGCCGCCGGGCGCGGCCGCGACGACGAGGCGCAGCACCGGCTTGGCGGCCTGCGCGGGGATGCCGACCAGCATCGGCACCGCAGCCAGCGCGAGGACCGCGCGGCGACGGTGCGAGAAAGCGCTCATTCCCGGCGTGCCACCTCGGCCGGCATGCCGACCGCTCGAGGTGGACGCATCGCCCCGTGGATCAGCTCGATGCACCGCTTCAGCGTGCTCGCGAACACCGGATTGCGCGGGTCGAGCGCGTCGTTGTGCGTCGTGCCGACCTCGTAGCGCTTGACGCGTCCGTTGAAATAGCGCCGCAGCTCGAGCGGATCGTCGCCGCTCATCCGCCGGCGGCTCGACAGCACGTAGACGGGACCGCCGTACGGCACCGGCTCGTAGCGCCTGACCGCGTCGTTGAACGCCTCGGCCGTCTGCACCGCGCGTTCGAGGAACGCGGGCTCCTCCATCGGGCCGTGCAGCCGCCCCTCGGCGCGGCGGCGGAGCATCTTGCCGGACACGTGGTCGGGATCGGCGTGCGCGGCCGTGCGGCCACGGACGCGATTCGGCGGATCGAGCAGCAAGAGCGGCAGCACCTCCTCGCCGGCCGCGCGCAGCCTTGTCGCCATCGCCGCGGCGACGAAGCAGCCGACGCACAAGCCGCCGATGAAATAGGGACCGTGCGGGCGCACCTTGCGCACCTCGGCGACATAGTCGTCGACCATCGCCTCGATCGTCGGATGCGGCGCGCTGCGGCCGTCGAGGCCGCGCGCCTGGAACGCCCACACCGGCTGGTCGTCGCCCAGCAGCTTCATGAAATGCGGGCTGACGAACGCCTGGCCGTGACGACCGTGCACCATGAAGAGCGGGACCGCGCTGCCCGCCTGCCACAGCGGCAGCAGCATCGGCATCGCCGGCGCGTGCTGCGGCGCTTCGGTGAGCGCGCGGCGCACGCGCGCGGCGATACCGGCGACCGTCGCGTCGCGATGGAAGTCGCCGACATGGACACCGAACTCGGACTCGAGGCGCGCCTGCAGGTCGCTCGCCATCAGCGAATCGCCGCCCAGCAGGAAGAAATCGCTCTCGGCGCCGATTGCGTCGACGTCGAGGAGCTCGCCGAACACGTGCGCGACCGCCGCCTCCAGCGCGCCGCGCGGCGGCGTCGACGCGACCGCATCGGCGGGCAGCCGTTTGGCGTCGGCGAGGCGCTTGCGGTCGAGCTTGCCGCCCGGCGTGCGCGGCAGCGCAGCGACGTAGCGCACTTCCGACGGCATCATGTGCTGCGGCAGCTTCGACGCGAGGAAGCGCTTGAGCGCGGCGGGATCGCGCCGTGCCCCCGCGGCAGCCTCGACGTAGGCGACAAGGCGCAGCGGCTGCCCGTCGCCGTCGTCGGCCTCCGCCACCGTGGCCGCGCCGCTCGCGTCGACGAAGCCCGCAAGCGCGGCGTCCACTTCGGCGAGGTCGATCGTGTGCCCGCGGATCTTGGTGCGCGTTCCCGAGCGCCCGAGGAAGTGCAACACGCCGTCGGCATCGAGGCGGCCGAGATCGCCGGTGCGATAGCAGCGCCCGCCGGGATCGCGCGGGTCGGCCGAGAACGCCGCGGCATCGAGCTCGGGCCGGCGCCAGTAGCCGGGGCTCGCATGGCGTGTGCAGGCGACGACCTCGCCCGCCACGCCCGGCGCCGCCACGCGGCCGTCCTCGTCACGGATCTCGATGCGCACGCCGTCCACCGCGCGGCCGACGGGAATCACCGTTCCCGGCGCGAACGCGCTGTCGTGGTTCATCAAGCCCTGCGCGATGATGGAGACCTCGGTCGCCGAGAACTGGTGGACGAGCCTGCAGCGCGGCGTCGTATGGGCGCGGTAGAGATCGACGTCGCCCGCGTACATCGACTCGCCTCCGAGGTGCAGCACGCCGAGGTGCGGAAACACGCGCTTCGCACCGATGCGCTTCGCCATCTCGCGGAACACCATCGCGAAGGTGTGCAGCATCGTCAGCCGCTCGCGGTCGAGCCAGTCGGCGAGCCCCGCGATCCCGTCGCGACGCAGGTCGTAGAGGCATAGCGTCGTGCCGAGCGCGATGCCGCGATAGACGCCGCCGATGCCGGCGGCGAACCCGATCGAGTAGAGAAGCGACAGCCGGTCGCCTTCATTGATTCCGACGTTGCGCGCGTAGGCGTCGACGAAATGAAGCTGGTTGGCATGCGTCTGGCGCACGCCTTTCGACTGGCCGGTCGATCCCGACGTGTAGTAGAGGTGCGCGTCGGCGTTGCCGTCCACCGCCGGTAGCGCGCCCGTCGCCGCGTCGCGCAGCGCCGCCGCGATGTCGACGATCGCGCAGCCCGCCGGCGCGAGCGCGCGCGCCGCATCGACGTGGGACGGCTCGGTGATGACGGCGGCGGGCGCGGCGTCGGCGAGCATGAAGCGCAGCCGCTCCTCGGGATCGGCGGGATCGAACGGCACGTACGCCGCGCCGCTGCGCGCCACGCCGGCGATGCCCGTGATCGCGCTGACGCGGTCGCCGAGCAGAAGGCAAACGTTGCCGCCGCGCGCGCCGTCGATCGCGGCCAGCGTGCGCGCAATCGCCGAGGCGTCGCGATCGAGCTCGCCGTAGCTCACGGTGCGGTCGCGGTCGACGATCGCCGGCCGGCGCGGATCACGCGCGGCAAAAGCCGCGAGCCTCGTCGCGATCGTCTCACGCGCTACGGGGGCCGTCGTCGTCATGGCATCGTACTCCCGGGCCGGGAACGTGGCGTCGCGCGTGCTCGCCGGCCGCTCACTCGGCGAGAATGCCGGCGGAGCCGATGATACGGGCGTACGTTGCGACATCGTCGCGCAGCATCGTGCCGAATTGCGCCGGCGACGTCGGTGCCGGCTGCTCCGCCATCGTCGCGAGCTGCCGCCGGTACGCCGGCGACGATGACACGCCTGCGACAGCGTTCGCGATCCGCTCGACGACCGCGACCGGCGTGCCGACCGGTGCGAGGATGCCGTTCCAGATCACCGAGACGACGTCGCGGACGCCCGCCTCGGCGAACGTCGGCACGTTCGGCGCGAGCGGCGTGCGCCGCGTGTCGGCAACCGCCAGCGCGCGCAGCTTGCCGGCGTCGAGGTACGGCAACGCCGAGGCAAGCGACACGAACGTCATGTCGACGTCGCCGCCCATCAGCGCCGTCAGCGCGGGCACCGAGCCCTTGTACGGGATGTGGACGATGTCGGCGCGGCTCTCGCGCTTGAAGATCTCGCCGACGAGGTGCATCGTCGACTTGACGCCCGCCGTCGAGTAATTGAGCTTGCCGGGCTCGCGTTGCGCGCGCGCGACGACGTCGCCGACGCTCTTCATCGGCGACGACGCCCGCACGACGAGGATCGTCGGCGTCACGGCCACGCGCGTCACCGGCGTGAAGTCGCGCAGGATGCTGGGCGTCGCGTGCGCGTCGAACGCCAGGTCGACGGTCGACTCGCCGGTCGTGAACAAGAGCGTGTGGCCATCGGGCGCGGCCTTCGCGACGTAGTCGCCCGCGAGGCGCGTGCCGCCGCCGGCGCGATTCTCGACGACGACGTCGACGTGCAGCCGCGCGCCGAGCTCCTGCGCGAGGATCCGCGCCGTGCGGTCGACGCCGCCGCCGGGCGATGCGCCGACGACGAGCATCACCGGCCGGTCGGGCGACTGCGCGAGCGCGGCGAGCGGCGCAAGGACCGCGGCCGTGACGACGATGGCTGCGCGAATCGCGCGCATGCGCCCGTCAGTCCCGGGGCGCGACGTCGCCGCTCGTCGCGTTGCGGGTGCGCGCCGCCCCGCCGCTGTCGCGATCGGCCGCCCGGATGAGGTCGAGGCAGCGGCGCAGCGTCGCCGCGAACACCGGGTTGCGCGGGTCGAGCGCCTCGTTGTGCGAGTTGCCGACCTCGTAGCGCTTGACGCGGCCGGTGAAATAGCGGCGGATCTCCAGCGGATCGTCGCGCTGCATCCGGCTGCGGCTCGACAGCACGTACACCGGCCCGTCGTACGGCGGCGGCACGTAGCGCGAGATCGCGTCGTTGAACGCCGCCGCGGTGCGCACCGAGACCTCCATGTACTCGGGGTCGTCCATCTCGGCGGAAAGCCGGCCCTCGCCGCGGCGCTTGCGCATTTTCGCGCGCACGTGGTCGGGATCGCCATGCGCGGCAGTGCGCGCCCGCACGCGGTTGGGCGGATCGAGCAGCAGGAGCGGCAGCACGGCGTCGCCTTCGCCGCGCAGCTTGCGCGCCACGCCGGCGGCGACATAGCAGCCCACGCACAGCCCGCCGATGAAATAGGGACCTTGCGGTCGCACCTTGCGGATCTCGGCGGCGTAGTCGTCGATCATCGCGTCGACGGTCGGATGCGGTTGTGCGCGGCCGTCGAGGCCCCGTGCCTGGAACGTCCATACGGGCTGGTCGTCGCCGAGCACGTTCATGAAGTACGGGCTGACGAAAGCCTGCCCCTGGCGGCCGTGAACCATGAACAGCGGCACCTGGCTGCCGTTGCGCCACATCGGCACCAGCATCGGCATTTCGCGCGCCCGCGGACCCGCCTCGGCGAGGATCGCCTTGATCGACGCGGCGATACCGGCGACGGTCGCCTCGTCCTGGAAGCCGGCGAGGCGCACGCCGAAGGCTTCGTGGATGCGCTCCTGCAGCTCGCCGGCGGCCATCGAGTCGCCGCCGAGGAAGAAGAAGTCGTCCTCGCAGCCGGCGCGCTCGACACCGAGGAGCCCGCGGAACATGTGCGCAACGGCGGCTTCGGTGGCGTCGCGCGGTGCGACGTACGGCGGTGCCTCCGGCGGCAGCACCGGCTCGGTCGCAAGACGCTTGCGGTCGACCTTGCCGTTGGGCGTGCGTGGCAATGCCGCGAGGAAGCGCACCGCCGACGGCAGCATGTGGCGGGGGAGCTTGTCGCCGAGGAACGCCATCAGCGCGCGCCCATCGCGCCTCGCCGAATCGCGCACCTCGACATAGGCGACGAGGCGCATCTGCAATTCGTCGTCGGGATCGGGCTCGGCGGCGATTGCCGCCACGGCGGTGCCGGGCCATGCGAGCAGCGCCGCGTCGACTTCGGCGAGATCGACGGTGTTGCCGCGAATCTTCACGCGCGTGCCGACGCGCCCGATGAAGTGCAGCACCCCCTGCTCGTCGAAGCGGCCGATGTCGCCGGTGCGATAGCCGCGCGACAGGGCATCGGCCGGGTCGGCGACGAAGGCTTTCGCGTCGAGATCCGCGCGCTTCCAGTAGCCGGGGCTCACGAATCGGCTGAACACGACGATCTCGCCGGCTTCGCCGGTCGCCGCCGGCGAATCGTCGTCGCGACGGATCTCGATGCGCACGCCCTCCACCGGCCTGCCCACCGGGATCACCGATCCGGGCGGCAGCGCGACGTCGCGCGCGGGCAAGAACTGCGCGACGAGGCTCACCTCGGTCATCGCGAGCTGGTGGAGGAACCGGCATGCCGGGCCGGTGCGGCGGACCACGCATGCGAAATCCTCGGCGAACGCGGTCTCGCCGCCGAGATGCAGGAGGCGCAGGTGGGGCAGCGAGCGACGCTCGCCGAGCTGCTGATCCAGCTCGCGCATGATCGTGGGAAAGAGCTGGACCGTGCTGATGCGCTCGCGATCGAGCCAGTCGGCGAGCCCCGCGAGGCCTTGCCGCCGGAGGTCGTACAGACCGAGCGCAATGCCGCCCGCGAGCGTGCGCGCGACGGTCGCGAGCCCGGCACCGAACGCGATCGAATGCAGCAGCGCGACGCGATCCGCGGCGCCGAGTCCCACCGCGCGCGTGAAGAAGTCGACGAAATGCAGCTGCGCCACGTGGGTCTGGCAGACGCCCTTGGCCTTGCCGGTCGAGCCCGACGTGTAGGTGATGTACGCGATGTCGCGTGGATCGACGCCGGGCATCGTCGCGGGCGCTGCGGCGGACCGCGTCCCATCGCCGGTGTCGACGACGACGCAGCCCGGCGGTGCGATCGCCACCGCGCGGTCGGCGAGCGACGCGTCGGTGAGCAGCAGCCGCGGCTCGGCGTCGGCGGCGATGAAGCGCACGCGGTCGTCGGGATCGTTGGCGTCGAGCACGACGAAGGTGTGGCCGCTGCGCACGACGCCGGCCAGCGCCTCGATCGTGGCGATGCGGTCGCGGAACAGCAGCAGCACGCGCTGCGGGCGCTCGGTGCTGCTGGACGCGGCGAGGATGCGCAACGCGATCGCCGTGGCGCGCTCGTCGAGGTCGTGCCAGGTGACGTGCCGTGCGCCCTCGAACAGCGCGACCTCGCCGGGCTTTTGCGCGGCCCAGCGCGCGAGGCGCGTTGCAACGGTCTCGGCGGCGGAGCTCACGACGTCATTGCGCAAGGTTCGCGGTGCCGATGATGTCGCGATAACGGGCAACCTCGTGCTTCAGCATCGCGGCGAACTCGGGCTGCGTGCGGTGGACCGGCTCGAGGCCGATCGCCTGTATGCCGCGGTGGTACTCGGGGGAGCGCACCTCCTGCTCGATCGAGTGCGCGAGCGCCTTGACCAGAGCCGCTGGCGTGCCCGCCGGCGCGAGCACGCCGTACCACTGCGGTAGGTCGACGTTCGCCACGCCGCTTTGCGCGAGCGTCGGCACATCGGGCAGCGCACGCGCGCGATGGTTGCTCGCGACCGCGATCGGGCGCACCTTGCCTGCCTCGATCAGCGGCAATGCGGTGCCGATGCCGACGATGCCGAAGTCGAGGACGCCGTTGGCGACCGCCACCATGATCGCGACCTCTGCCTTGTAGGGAACCTGGACCATCCGGGTGCCGGTCGAGAGCATGAAGAGCTCGCCGACGACGCGTTGCGTCGACTGCACGTTGACCGTGCCGAAGTTGAGCGCACCGGGCGCGGCGCGGGCGCGCGCGACGATGTCCTGCGTCGTGCGGATGGGCGACGCGGCGCCGACGACGAACAGGAGCTGCCCGGCGGAAAGCTGCGCCACCGGCACGAAGTCCTCGAGGATGTTGGGTTGCGCGTCGGGATTGAACGCGAGGTCGATCGTCGAGGCGCCGGTGGTCACGAGCAGCGCGCTGCCGTCCGGCGGCGCTTTCGCGACGAAGTCGCCGGCCAGGCGGGTCGCGGCGCCCGGCCGGTACTCGAAGATCACGTTGCGGCCGAAATCCCGCTCGAGCCGCTGGGCGATGAGCCGTGCAGCGTGGTCGATGCCGCCACCGGGCACCGCCGCCACGACCAGCGTCATCGTGTCGGAGGCGGCGCGCGCCGCCGGCGCGAATCCGGCAAGCAGCACGGCAGCGGCGGCGAGCGCGCGCAGCGCGGCGCGCCGCTGCGCGCACGGCGCCGCGGGCACAGTTTCACCCGGGCTGCGCGGCGCGCGCAACGTCCCCCTGCGCGCCGCATCGGTCGAATTGACCGGCATCAAGCTCCCTCCCCAGCGCGAAGGATAAATCATCGCCGCCCGCGCGCGGACCTTGTCCCGCACGCGGACGCCCGGCCCGCCGCGCCGGTCGCGCCGATCGGCCTCGGTATAATCGTCGATTACGTCGTGATCGCCATCGACCGCGCGCCATGAATCCGTTCAATCCCCGCGAAATCGAGCAAGCCGCGCGCGACGCCTGGGTCGCCGCCGATGCCTATCGCGCGACGGAAAAGCCCGGCAGGAAGAAGTACTACTGCGTGTCGATGCTGCCCTACCCGTCGGGCAAGCTGCACATGGGGCACGTGCGCAACTACACGATCAACGACGTCATGTACCGCCACCTGCGGATGCGCGGCCACAACGTGCTGATGCCGATGGGCTGGGACGCGTTCGGGCTGCCCGCCGAGAACGCCGCGATGAAGAGCGGAGAGGCGCCGGCGAAGTGGACCTACGACAACATCGCGTACATGAAAGCGCAGCTCGAGGTGATGGGCTTCGCGATCGACTGGTCGCGCGAGCTCACGACCTGCGCGCCGGACTACTACCGCTGGAACCAGTGGATGTTCCTGCGCATGTACGAAAGGGGCATCGCCTACAAGAAGACGGGGGTCGTCAACTGGGACCCGGTCGACCGGACGGTGCTCGCCAACGAGCAGGTGATCGACGGGCGCGGCTGGCGCTCCGGGGCACCCGTCGAGAAGCGCGAGATCCCGATGTATTACCTGCGGATCACGCAATACGCCGACGAGCTGCTGGACTGCCTCGACCGGATGAGCGGATGGCCCGAGCGCGTGAAGCTGATGCAGCGCAACTGGATCGGCCGCAGCGAGGGTGTGCGCTTCGCGTTCAAGCACGATATCCGCGACGCCGACGACCGCCTCGTCGGCGACGGCAAGCTGTGGGTGTTCACGACACGCGCCGACACGATCATGGGCGTGACGTTCTGCGCGGTGGCGCCCGAGCACCCGCTCGCCGCCGTCGCCGCGTGGCGCAGCGCGCACGTGCGCGAGTTCGTCGAGGCCGCGCGCCGCACGAGCGTCATCGAGGCCGACCTCGCGACGATGGAGAAGGAGGGCGTGCCGACCGGCCTCTACGTCGTCCATCCGCTGACCGGCGCCGAAGTCGAGGTGTGGGTCGGCAACTATGTGCTGATGAGCTACGGCGAAGGCGCGGTGATGGGCGTGCCCGCGCACGACGAGCGCGACTTCGCATTCGCGCGGAAGTACGGCCTGCGCGTCCTCCCCGTCGTCGACGTCGAGGGCCAGGCGTTCGACTACGAGCGCTGGCAGCCGTGGTACGACGACAAGGAGCGCGGCCGCCTCGTCAATTCCGGCAAGTACGACGGGCTCGCGTACCACGACGCGGTGACCGCCATCGCCGCCGACCTCGGTCAGGCCGGGTTGGGCGAGAAGCGCACGACGTTCCGCCTGCGCGACTGGGGCATCTCGCGGCAGCGCTACTGGGGCACGCCGATTCCGATCGTGCATTGCCCCGCGTGCGGCGACGTGCCGGTGCCCGATGACGAGTTGCCGGTCGTGCTGCCCGAGGACTGCGTGCCGGACGGCACCGGCAACCCTCTCGCGAGGCGCGCCGACTTCGTCGACACCGCCTGCCCGAAATGCAAGGGCCCGGCGAAGCGCGAGACCGACACGATGGACACCTTCGTCGACTCCTCGTGGTACTTCATGCGCTACACGAGCCCGGGCGCCGCGACAATGATCGACGGCCGCGACGCGTACTGGATGCCGATGGACCAGTACATCGGCGGCATCACGCACGCGATCCTGCACCTTCTTTACGCGCGCTTCTGGACCAAGGTGATGCGCGACATGGGGATGGTGGCGTACGACGAGCCGTTCACGCGGCTCCTCACCCAGGGCATGGTGCTCGACCACGCGTTCTTCCGCCGCAACGACAAGGGCGGCAAGGACTACATCGCGCCGAAGGACGTCGACATCGAGCGCAACGCCAACGGCCACGTGATCGGCGGCACGTACCGGCAGGACGGCGACCCGGTCGAATACGACGGCTTGGGCACGATGTCGAAGTCGAAGCTCAACGGCGTCGACCCGACCGAGATGGTCGAGCGCTACGGCGCCGACGCCGCGCGCACGTTCGTGATGTTCGCGTCGCCGCCCGAGCAGACGATCGAGTGGTCGGCCAACGGCGTCGAGGGCACGCACCGCTTCCTGCGGCGCCTGTGGACGTTCGCGCAAGGCGCGCAGGCCGCGGCCGGCACGCCCGCGCCCTCGGGCGCGGCTGCGCTCGACGCCGCCGCCGCGGCGACGCGCCGCGAGATCCACCAGGCGCTCGCGCAGGCCAACTACGACTACGAGCGCATCCAGTACAACACCGTCGTGTCGGCGGCGATGAAGATGCTGAATGCGCTGGAAGCCCTCGAGGGGGGCGCGCGCGGCCGCGACGCGGTGGTCGGCGAAGGCCTCTCGATCCTCCTTCGCGTGCTCTACCCCGTCGCGCCGCACACGATGTGGGCGCTGTGGAGCGACCTCGGCTACGCCGCGCGCATCGGCGACCTCCTCGACGCGCCTTGGCCCGATCCCGATCCCGCCGCGCTCGCGCAGGAGGAGATCGAGCTCGTGCTGCAGGTCAACGGCAAGCTGCGCGGCAAGATCGTCGTGCCGAGCGCCGCCGACCGCGCGGCGATCGAGGCGGCCGCGCGCGCGAGCGCCGACGTCGCGAAGCACGCCGCCGGCGCGCCCATCCGCAAGGTGATCGTGGTGCCGGGCAGGCTCGTCAATGTCGTCGTGTGACCGTCGCGGCGCGCTGCGCGCGCTCGCGCTGGGCGGCGCGGCGCTCGAGCTCGCCGGCTGCGGCTTCCACCTGCGCGGCGCGGCGACGTACCGCTTCGACTCGATCTATGTGAACGCCCCTGGCGCGCCGGCGTTCGGCGCCGAGCTGCGCAAGGCGCTCGCCAACGCCAGCACGGCAAAGATCGTCGACGACCCCGCCAAGGCGCAGGTGATCCTCGACATCCCGCTCGTCGTCGACGACAAGGACGTGCTGTCGCTGTCGCCCGGCGGCCGCGCGCGCGAGTTCGCGCTGCAGAAGCGCGTGCAGCTGCGGCTGCGCGACAACGCCGGCAACGACTGGCTCCCGGCCGACGAGATCGTCATCCGCCGCACGTACCTCTACGACGACACCGAGCGCCTCGCGCGGCAGATCGAGGAGAACCGCCTCGTGCTGGAGATGCAGTCCGATGCCGTGCACCAGATCGTGCGGCGGCTGCAGGCGGCCCGCAAGCCCACGTAAGCGGGCGACGCGATGCGCGCCGACGACCTGCCGCGGCAACTCGCCAAAGGCGTCGCGCCGCTCTACGTGATCCACGGCGACGAGCCGCTCCTCGCGCTCGAGGCGGCCGACGCCGTGCGCGCGGCGGCGCGCGCCGCCGGCTGCGAAGAGCGCGAGACGTTCATCGTCGAGCAGCATTTCAAGTGGGATGCGCTCATCGCCGCCAACGCGAGCCGGGGGCTCTTCGCCGACCGCAAGCTCATCGACCTGCGCATCCCGTCGGGCCGCCCCGGCGTCGACGGCGTCGCGGCGCTCGCAGCGCTCGCCGCGGGCCTCAATCGCGACAACGTCACGCTCGTCACGCTGCCGAAGCTCGATCGCGCGACGCAGCAGTCGGCGTGGTTCGAGGCGCTCTCGCGCGATGCCGTGACGATCGCCGTGCAGCCGGTCGAGCGCGACGCGCTGCCGGCGTGGATCGGCGCGCGCCTCGCCCGCGCGGGCCAGCGCGCGCCGCCCGCGACGCTCGAGTACCTCGCCGACCTCTGCGAGGGCAATCTCCTCGCCGCGCGCCAGGAGATCGACAAGCTCGCGCTGCTGTTGCCGCCCGGCGAGCTCGCGCAGGACGCCGTCGAGGCAGCGGTGTCGGACGTCGCGCGCTTCGACGTGTTCGCGCTCTCCGAGGCCTGGCTCGCCGGTGACGCGCCGCGCGCATTGCGCGTGCTGGCGGCGCTGCGCGACGCGGGCGAAGCGCTGACGCTCGTCGTCTGGCAGCTCGCCGAGGACGTGCACGCGCTCGCCGCGGTGCGCGCCGCGATGGACGGCGGCACGCCGGCCGCCGTTGCGATCCGCCAGGCGCGCGTCTGGGGCCGGCGCCAGGCGGCGATGGAATCGGCGGCGCGGCGCGTGTCGCGCGACACGCTGCGCGCGCTCGTCGCGCGGCTCGCCCCGCTCGACGCGCTCGCCAAGGGCCTCGGCCACGGCGATCCGTGGGACGCCGCGGCGCGCGCCGCGGCGACGCTCGCCGGCAAGCCGCTCGCGCTGGCGTAGCTTGGCCATGAGCGCGCCGGGCCGCCCGAAGCGCCGAATTTGTCAACTGCGGGCCCCGCAGCACGCAGCGTGCAGGGGAGTCCAATGACAGCGCCAAGCGTGATGCCGCGCATCCGCAACGAGCGCCCGTGGATCGTCGCGACGCTGATGCTCGGCACCATCACGACGCTGCTCGCCGCGACGATCATCAACGTCGCGTTCCCGGCGCTGATGGACGAGATGCACGTCGGCCACGACACCGTCCAGTGGCTCGCCACCGGCTTCCTCGCCGCCACCACCGCGACGATGCTGGCGAGCGCGTGGGCACTCGCGCGCTTCGGCGAGCGCGCGACGTTCATCGCGATGCTGGCGCTGTTCTTCGCGGGATCGCTGCTCGGCGCGCTCGCGTGGGACATGGACAGCCTCGTGCTCGCGCGCGTGCTGCAGGGCGCCGCCGCCGGCGTGCTGCAGCCGCTCGCAATGGTCGTGCTGTTCCGCGTCTTTCCGCTCGCCGAGCGCGGCCGCGCGATGGGCATCTACGGCGTCGGCATCGTGCTCGCGCCCGCCGTCGGCCCGGCGATCGGCGGCGCGCTCGTCACCGGGTTCGGCTGGCGGTGGATCTTCGTGCTGTCGCTGCCGTTCGCAATCGCCGGCATCGCGCTGGCGCGGCGCACGCTCGCCAATGTCATCGTCGCCGAGCGCCACCCGTTCGACCTGGCGGGCTTCGTGCTGATGGCCGCGGGCCTCGTCGCCGCGCTCAACGTGCCGGTCATCGGTCACGCGCGCGGCTGGACGTCGCCGCCGCTCGCAATCGTCACGATCGCTGCGCTGGCGCTATGGGCCGCCTTCGCGGTGCGCGAGTCGCGCACGCCCGCGCCGCTCCTGTCGTTGCGCCTGTTTCGCCTGCGCACGTTCAGCGCCGCGTCGATCGTCGCGGTCGCCTATGGCGCGGGCCTCTTCGGCACGACCTACCTCATCCCGGTGTTCGTGCAGGACGTCGCGGGCTACACCGCCGCGGGCGCCGGCAGCTTGATGGTGCTGCCGGGCCTGGCGCTCGCCGCGGCGATGGCGGTCGGCGGCCGCATGACCGACACGACCCAGCCGCGCTTCGTGATGGTCGCGGGGCTCGTGCTGTTCGCCGTGAGCGCCGCGCTGTTCGCGCTGACCGGAGCCGGCACCGGCTGGTGGACGTTCGTCGCATGGCTCGTGATCGGCCGCGTCGGCCTCGGGCTCCTCATTCCCGCGCTCAACGTCGGCGCCGTCCAGTCGCTGTCGGGCCACGCGCTCGCGCAGGGTTCGGCCGCGATCAATTTTTTGCGACAATTGGGCGGCGCCGCGGGGGTCAACCTGCTCGCGGTCTACCTCCAGTGGAGGCTCAACGCGCTCGACGCCGCGCAAGCGCCGCGCGCCTACCACGAATGCTTCATACTGGTTGCGGTCGCCTTCATCGTCGCGATCGTCGCCGCAGGGGCCGCGCGCCGGCCGGGGGAGTAGCCATGTACCAACGCATCCTGGTCGCCTACGACGGCTCCGACGCGAGCCGCCTCGCCATCGACGAGTGCGCGCAACTGACGCCGATCGCCGGCCGCCAGGTGCACGTCGCCTGCGTGATCCACGACCCGTCGGCGTTCGTGCTGCCCGGAGAGTTCGTGCCCGAGCCGCTGCTCGATTCGGAGCGCGAGGACGTGCAGAAGGACCTCGAGAGCGCCGCCGAGGGCCTGCGCGCGCGCGGCTTCGCGGTGACGACGCACCTCCTCGACGGCGAGCCGGTCGACGTGCTGGCGAAGCTCATCGACTCGCTCGGGGTCGACCTGCTGGTCGTCGGCCATCGCCGCAACCGCAAGTTCGCCGCGCGCTGGTGGCGCGGCCGGATCGACGCACTCCTGATCGAGCGCGTGCGCTGCGCGATCCTGATCGCCGGCGAGCCGGCGAAGCCGGCCGGCTGACACGCAACGTGGCCGTTCCGGGCCATGCGCTGCCGCCGGATCGGGTTGGTCGCCGTCGATGACCGACGCCTCGACCGACGACGCGCGCAAACCCGAGCCGCCCGAGCCCCCCGAGCCCGCGGACTGCTGCGGCGGCGGCTGCGAGCGCTGCGTATACGACCTGCACGAGGAGGCGATGGAGCGGTGGCGTGAAGCGTTGCGCCGCTGGCAGGCGCACCACGGCGGAAACGCCACCGCGGGCTGATCGACTTCGCCGCGGTGGCGCCCGCGGTGGTCGCTGTCGGTACTGCGCGGCGCGATGTGCGGCGCCCGCCGAGGCGCCACGCGCCATCCCGTTCGCCGTCGAGCGCGCGGCGTGCGCTGCGGATGCCCGTCAGGCGAGCGCGATCGCCAGTGCCGCCGTCGCCGCCGTTTCCGCGCGCAGGATGCGGGAACCGAGCGTCGCCTCTCGCAAGCCCCGGGCGCGTATTTGCGCGAGTTCGGCGTCGCTGAAGCCGCCCTCGGGCCCTACGACGAGCGCGCGTGGCGGCGCGGCGGCCACACACTGCGCGAGCGATCGCGCCGCACCCGGCACGAGCACGATGTCCGCACGGCCGGCGCCGCCTAGGAACGCGTCGAGCGACACCGGATCGGCCACGTCCGGGATGCGGTTGCGGCCGCACTGCTCGCAGGCCGCGACCGCCACCTGACGCCAATGCGCGACGCGACGCTCCGCGCGCTCGCCGCGGGCGCCCCCCTGACTTCGCGCCGCGATCAAAGGCTCGATTCGCGCGGCGCCGAGCTCGACGGCCTTGCGCAGCGCCGAATCCATCGCGTCGGCGGCGATCACCGCCATCGCCAGCGTGATCGCCTGCGTCGACTCGCGCTCGCCGGCGTCGCAGCGCTCGACGTGCACGTCGACGCCGCGGCGGTCGATGCCGACGATATGGGCCGCGCATTCGCCGCCGCGGCCGTCGAACAGCGTCACCGCGTCGCCGGCGACGAGGCGCAGCACGCGCGCCGCATGGTGCGCGGCAGGCGCCGGCAGTGCGACCGTCGCGCCCACCGCGAGCAGGCCCGGCGCGACGTGGAAGCGCGGCGGCGTCACGCCGCGGCCGGCACGAACGCCGCGAGCGCGGCGAGCACGGCGTCGGGCGCCTCGCTCATCAGCGCGTGACCCGCACCCGCGAGCGTGACCACCTCGCAGCGCGCGAGCGCCGCGATCAGCGGCTGCGCGGCCCTGGCCGGCGCCATCTGGTCGCGCGTGCCGAGGATGCACAGCGCCGGCGCCGCGCAGGCGGCCGCGGCGGCGAGGCCATTGGTGTAGGCGTTGCACGCGGCGAGATCGATCGCGAGCGTGCCGGGACGCGCGCGCTCGAGGAGGCGCAGCGCGCCGCCCGGCATCCATTGACCCGGCCACGGATTGGTGGCCATCGCGCCCGTCGGCGACAGCGACCACGCGACGATCATCGCCCGTGCGAGCGGCTCGTCGTCGCGCGCCGCCGCGAGGAGATCGTCGCTGACGGGCATCGGCACCGACGGCCCGAGCAGCGCGATCCGCTCGATCCGCGCGGGATGGCGCGCCGCGCATTCGAGTGCCGCGAGCGCGCCCATCGAATGCCCGACGAGCGAGGCGCGCGGCGCGCCCGCGGCGTCGAGCAACGCGGCGAGCCAATCGGCGATGGCCTCGATGCTCGCGAGCGGCGCGCCGTCCGACCGGCCATGGCCCGGCAGGTCGACGGCGAGCACGTTGCGGCGATGCCAGGCGAAGGAACGCGATTGCAGCGCGAACACGCTGTGGTCGTGAGCGGCGCCGTGCACGAACACGACCCACGGCAACGCGTGATCGGGCGGCTTGGCGCCCGTGTAGACGTGGGCGCGATGCCCCGCGACGACATAGTCCATGGGCGGCGATGATCGCGGAAGCCGCCCTCGCCGACAAGCGGCGACGCCCGCCGTGCCGGCTACGCCGCCGCTGCCTGTCCCGTGCGCGGTGCCACGGCGCGGAATCGAGGGCGGCGTCCGCACGTGCCTTGGCGCTTGAGTCACGCTTGCCGTCCTACATCCGAACCGGCCGCTCGCCGACTGCCGGTTCCTCGCCGGCGGCACGATACTCGGCTGCATTCGCTCCACTGGACAACCGACGATGCACGCACTGAAGGACGTCGCCGCCCCGCGCCTCGCGCGCAAGGCGGGACTCGTCTACGTGACCGACGCGATGCCCGGCATTCGCCGCACGCGCAACGGTGACATGTTTGTCTACCGCGCGCCCTCGGGCCGCGCGCTGTCGTCGCCGCGCACGCTGGCAAGGCTCGCGTCGCTGGCGGTGCCGCCGGCATACGAGGACGTATGGATCTGCCCGCTCGCCAACGGCCACCTGCAGGCGACCGGCCGCGACGCGCGCGGCCGCAAGCAGTATCGCTATCACCCCCGCTGGCGAGCGGTGCGCGACGACGTGAAGTTCCTGCGGATGATCGACTTCGGGCGCGCGCTGCCGAAGCTGCGCCGTCGCATCGCCCGCGACCTCGCCAGGGAAGGCCTGCCGCGCGACAAGGTGGTCGCGACGGTCGTGGCGCTGCTCGACGCGACGCGCATCCGGATCGGCAATGCCGAATATGCGCGCGACAACGGCAGCTTCGGCCTCACGACGCTGCGCAACCGCCACGCGCGCTTCGCCGGCGGCAAGCTCGTGCTGGCGTTCCGCGGCAAGGGCGGCGCGAGCCACGAGGTCGAGGTCGACGATCGCCGCCTCGCGCGGCTCGTGCGCCGCTGCCAGGAATTGCCGGGGCAGCGCCTCTTCCAGTACATCGGTGACGACGGCGCGCGGCACTCCATCGATTCCGACGCGGTCAACGATTACCTTCGCGAGGCGATGGGCGCCGATTTCACCGCCAAGGATTTCCGCACGTGGGGCGCGACGCTGCATGCTATCGGCCTCCTCGCCGGTACGCCGCTGCCGGAGCGACCGAGCGAATCCGCGTTGAAGTCGTCCATCACGGCCGTCATCCGGCAGGTGGCGCAGGATCTGCGCAACACGCCGGCGGTATGTCGCAAGTCGTACGTCAACCCCGACGTGTTCACGGCCTGGCGCGACGGCTCGCTGCACCGGATCGCCGGCGCGACGTCGACCGCGGCCCCGCGACGCGCCGAGACGCTGGCGATCGCGCTCCTCGAGACCTGTGCACGCGGCCGCGCAACCCCTGCCGCCGTGAAGTCCTCGCTTGCACACCGGCATGTTGGCCGTGGACGCCCATCGCGAAACGCGAGCTCCGGAGCGCACGCCACGGCCTGATTGGCAACGGTGCAGGCGCATTGCGCTCAACGCAAGTGGCCCGCGCTTTGCATGTGTCATCGGGCGAGGGGTACGTCCGCCTCCCGTCGTGCGCGTGTCATCGGGCGAGGGGTATGCCCGCCTTGCGCCATGCGAGTGTCATCGGGCGAGGGGTACGCCCGCCTCCCGTCGTGCGCGTGTCATCGGGCGAGGGGTATGCCCGCCTTGCGCCATGCGAGTGTCATCGGGCGAGGGG
>JAICUU010000108.1 GCA_025935675.1 Burkholderiales bacterium | reverse complement strand
CCGGCGTGCTGGGCATCCTCGCGCGCCGCGTCGCGGCGACGCTCGCCGGCGTCATCGTGCTGGCGCTCCTCGTCCATGCGCCGTGGCCGCTCGCGATCGTGTTCGACGCGATCGCGAGCCACACGCTGGTGATGCTCTTCGCGCTGGGTTCGCTCGCGTACGTCTGGCGGGACCGCGTGCCACTGTCGCTCGCGGCCGCGGCGATCGCGCTGGCACTCTACGTCGCGCTGCCGCCGGGCTTCTGGCGCACCGGGGCGACGCCGGCGCTCGTCGGCTACGTCACACTCGTCGCCGCCTACCATCCGCGGCTCGTCGTGCCGCGCCTCGCGCGCGGCGCCGATCTTTCCTACGGTCTCTACGTCTATGCATTCCCGATCCAGCAAACGCTGCTCGCGATGGACACTGGCCTCGGTGCGTGGACGCTGTGCGCCGCGACGGCGCCTCTCGTCGTGGCCGCTGCAGCGCTCTCGTGGTTCGGCGTCGAGCGACCGGCGCTACATTTAAAATCACGGTTTCGCGAACAACGAGCGAGTCCGCCATGAACGACCAGTCCTCGCCCAAACCGGGCACGACGCTGCGCGAGCTCTCGTGCGCCGACGACTACGATCCCAATTCGCTGCCCGTCGAGCGCGCGCGCGAGCTGATTCGCCGCTTTTTGGAGCCCGTCACCGCGGTCGAGCGCGTGGCGATCCGCGCGGCGCTCGGCCGCACGCTCGCCGAGGACGTGATCTCGCCGCTCGACGTTCCGGGCCATGACAACTCGGCGATGGACGGCTGGGCGGTGCGCTTCGACGATCTCGCCGCGAGCGGTGAGACCTCGCTCGCGCGGGTCGGCGAATCGTTCGCCGGCCGGCCGTTCGAAGGCGAGCTGCGCAAGGGCGAGGCCGTGCGCATCTTCACGGGCGGCGTGATGCCGGAGGGCGCCGACACGGTCGTCATGCAGGAGCGCGCCAGCGAGACACCCGGCGGCGTGCGCATTGCGCAGGGCGCGGTCACGAAGCTCGGCCAGAACCGCCGCTTCGCCGGCGAGGACCTGAAGGCGGGCGGCGTGGTGTTCGCGCGCGGCCAGCCGCTCAACCCCGCAGAGATCGGCATGCTGGCGTCGCTCGGCATCGGCGAGGTGTCGGTCTATCGCAAGCTGCGCGTCGCGTTCTTCTCGACCGGCGACGAGCTCGTGTCGGTCGGCACGCCGCTCGCGCAAGGCCAGATCTACGACAGCAACCGCTACACGATCCACGGCATGCTGGCGCGGATGGGATTCGACACGCTCGACATGGGCGTCGTGCGCGACGTGCCCGGCGATCTCGAGCGCGCGTTCGCGACCGCGGCCGCCAACGCCGACGTCGTCATCACCTCGGGCGGCGTGTCGGTCGGGGAGGCCGACTACGTCAAGACGCTGCTCGACAAGCTCGGCGAGGTGGTGTTCTGGAAGATCGCGATGAAGCCGGGCCGGCCGCTCGCATACGGCCGCATCGGCGGCGCGCATTTCTTCGGGCTGCCCGGCAACCCGGTCAGCGTCATGGTGACGTTCTACGAATTCGTCCGCGACGCGCTCCTGCACCTCGCGGGGCGCCGCGACACCCCGCCGCTGCCGATGCTGAAGGCGACGCTGACGGCGCCGATCCGCAAGATGCCGGGACGCACCGAGTTCCAGCGCGCGATCGTGTCGCGCGACGACGCCGGCAACGCGCTGGTGCGCGTAACCGGCGACCAGGGCTCGGGGATCCTCTCTTCGATGTCGCGCGCCAACTGCTTCGTGGTGCTGGGCACTGCGGTCGGCAACGTCGACGCGGGCGCGAGCGTCGACGTGCAGTTGCTGGACGGCCTCGTGTGACCGCGATCAATAGTAGCGGTCGATCCTGCGCATCCGGTGCTCGAGGTCGGCGAGGTCGCTCGCCTCGGCGAGGTAGCGGTCGCGCTCGCGGATCCGCTGGTCGGTGAACCAGCGGTCGAGGCGCTCGGACAGCGAGCGGCGCGGCTTGGCCGGCGCCTTGGGCGCGCGGGCCGGTTGGGCGGAAAGGGCATCGGTCAAGAGCGCGTAGTAGGCACTCCAGCCGTCGATCGGGGCAGTCGTTTTCATGATGGTTCCTCTTTCGTAGCGGGCGGCCGCACTTATGGTGCACCGCACAGGACCAATCTAGGACGCCCCGGCCCCGATTTCCAATCGTCCTTTCGAATCAATCGCATAAGTTTGACGAATCGCAGTGATCACCGCTCCCGCAGTGCAGCAAACGTGATAAAATACAGGGACTTATGGAGCTCTACCAACTGAAGGGCTTCGTCGCCGTCGCGGAGTCCGGGCACCTGACGCGAGCCGCCGACAAGCTCCACGTCAGCCAGCCCGCCCTGTCGGCGCAGGTCAAGGCCGTCGAGGACGAGCTCGGAGTCACGCTGTTCGAGCGCACGCCCTCCGGCATGGCGCTTTCCTCCGCCGGCCGCAAGCTGCTGCCGCACGCGCAAGCCGTGCTGGCGGCGGCGCAGGCGCTGCGCAACGCCGCGCATGCGATCGAGGGCGAACTCGCCGGCCAGGTGAAGGTGGGCACGGTGGCCGACCCCAACTTCGTGCGCCTGCCGCAGTTCCTCGCGCGCGCCGTCGAGCGCCATCCGCTGCTCGAGATCATGCTGCAGCACGAGGTGTCGGGAGAAGCCTTCGACAAGGTCCGCGACGACGCTCTCGACGCGAGCTTCTATTACGGCGATCGCACGCATCCGCACGTCGCGAGCCTGCACCTCACCGACTTCGCGTACCGCATCGTCGCGCCGATCAAGTGGCGCGATCGCGTCGACGGCAAGGCGTTCCACGACATCGCGCTCTTGCCGTGGATCATGACGCCCGGCATCAGCACGCACCGCGCGCTGACGCGGCGGCTGTTCGACGAGAACGGCGTCGAGCCGGCGACGCGCATCGAGGCCGACCACGAGGCGGTCATCAGCTCGCTGGTCGTCGCCGGGCTCGGCGTATCGCTGATGCGCGAGGACCAGGCCGAGGCGCACGTCAAGGCCGGTGACGTCTGCCTGTGGGACGGCACGCGCCTCGTCACCTCGCTGCAGTTCCTGTACGCGCGGGAGCGCGAGGAGGAGCCCGTTATCGCCGCGCTGGCCGGAATCGTCCGCGACGTCTGGCCCGCCGCCGCGGCGCGGTGAACTTGCGGCAGCCGCGACATTCGAAGGTGTAAGGTAAACGCGCGACCGCGCGTCCAATCCGCACCGCTTTCACCGGAGCTTTCCCATGTTGACCCGTCGCAAACTCCTCGCCGCCGCCGCGATGCTGCCCGCCCTCGCGGGCACCGCGCGCGCCGAATACGTGTCCGGCACCAGCAAGCAGGGCGTCGAGGCGCTGCGCATGCAGTGGAAGAAATACCTCGCCAAGGGCGCCGACGTCGCCACCGACGCGACGCCGCTCACGCTGAGCGACGACGCCTGGCAGAAGCGCCTCGCGCCCGACGCCTACCGCGTGCTGCGGCACGCCGGCACGGAATTCCCGGGCTCGAGCCCGCTCAACGGCGAGAAGCGCGACGGGCTCTTCGTCTGCGCCGGCTGCGCGCTGCCGGCGTTCACCTCGGCGATGAAGTTCGACAGCGGCACCGGCTGGCCGAGCTTCGTGACGTCCGTCCCCGACGCGTTCGACAAGGGGCGCGGCAGCAAGTCGGTGTTCGTCGGCCTCGAGGTGCACTGCGCAAAATGCGGCGGCCACCACGGCCACATCTTCAACGACGGCCCGCCGCCGCTCGGCGACCGCTGGTGCATCAACGGCGTCGCGCTGCGCTTCATTCCGCTCGCCTGACTTTTTGCGCTGCGGCGTTGCGCGGGCGCCGCGGCCTGTCCTAAAGTGCGGGCTCGCGCGCGCATGACGTGCCAGCCGCGCATTCCCGCAAGGAGATCGTCCGCATGCCCGCGTCCTACCGCGTCCTGAGCCTCGGCGCCTCGTACGGCTCGCTTCTCGCGATCAAGATGGTCGCCGCCGGCCACGACGTCACGCTGGCATGCCTGCCCGCTGAAGCCGAGGCCTTCAATCGCGACGGCGCGCGCGTGCGCATGCCGGTCAAGGGACGCGAGGGCCTCTTCGAGATCGACTCGCGCACGCTCTCCGGCAAGCTGTCGGCGGCGCCGCCCGATCGCATCGATGGCGCCGGCTACGATCTGGTCGTGCTGGCGATGCAGGAGCCGCAGTACCGCTCGCCCGGCGTGCGCGAGCTCGTCGCCGCGATCGCGCGTGCGCGAATCCCGTGCATGTCGATCATGAACATGCCGCCGTTGCCCTACCTCGCGCGCATCCCCGGCATCGATCTCGCCGCGTGCCGCCCCTGCTACACCGATGCATCGGTCTGGGATGGCTGCGATCCCAAGCTGATGACGCTGTGCAGTCCCGATCCGCAGGCGTTCCGACCGCCCGACCAGCCGGTCAACGTGCTGCAGGTACGGCTGCCGACGAACTTCAAGTCGGCACGCTTCGACGGCGACGCGCCGACCCACATGCTCGAGGACCTCGCCGCCGGCATCGAGGCGGCGCGCTTCGACGTCGACGGCGTGCGCACCGCGCTGCCGGTCAAGCTCAAGGTGCACGAGTCCGTGTTCGTGCCGCTCGCCAAGTGGGCGATGCTGCTCGCCGGCAACTACCGCTGCGTCGGCAAGGACGCGATGATCCCGATCCGCGACGCGGTGCATGCCGACCTCGCCGCGTCGCGCGCCGTCTACGACTGGGTGGTGAAGCTGTGCGTGGCGCTCGGGGCGTCGCACGACGACATGGTGCCTTTCGACAAGTACGCCAACGCCGCGCTGTCGCTGGCGAGCCCGTCCTCGGCCGCGCGCGCGCTCGCCAACGGCGCGCGTGACATCGAGCGCATCGACCAGCTGGTGAAGGTGCTCGGCACGCAGAAGGGCATGCGCTCGGAGGCGGTCGACGCGATCGTCGCACGCGTCGACGACTGGATCGCGCGGAACCGCCGCGCGGCCTGACCTCCGGTCGCCGGCTCAGCGCCGGCTCGCGCTCAGCACGCCCGCGACGTCGCGCACCAGCGCCAGCGCGCGCTTCAGCGACTCGAGGCTCGCGACCTCGACGGTGAACGCCATTCGCGACTGCATGTTGCGCGTCAGCGTGCGCGCCGCGGTGACGTTGATCTTCTCGCGTGAGAATACCTCGGAGATGTCGCGCAGCAGGCCCTGGCGGTCCATCGCCTCGACGACGACGTCGACGGGGAACACTTCGTCGCGCGCGACGCCCCAGTTGGCCTCGATCAACCGCTCGGGCTCGCGCTCGCGGATGCGCGCGACGTTGGCGCACGCGGCGCGGTGGATCGTCACACCCTTGCCGCGCGTGATGAAGCCGACGATCGGATCAGGCGGCGCCGGCTTGCAGCAGCGCGCAAGGCCGGTCATCAGCCGGTCGACGCCGACGACGAGGATGCCGCCGCCGGAGCCGCCGGCGCGGCTCTTCCGCGTCTCGACCGCATCGGCCGGCGCGGTCGCAGGCACCGATTGCGGCTGCGCGAGCGCCTGGATCGCGACCTGCACCTGGCGCGAGTTGATCTCGTCGCGTGCGAACGCGGCGAAGAGCTCGTCGGTCTTCGCGAAGCCCGCCTTGGCGGCGACGGCGTCGAGCTTCAGGAGCGACTGGCCGAGCCGCGCGAGCTCGCGCTCGACGAGCGCGCGCCCTTGCGCGATCGTCGCCTCGAGCTGCTGCGCCTTGAACCACTGCCGCACCTTGGCGCGTGCGCGGTGGCTCGTCACGTAGCCGAGCTCGGGATTGAGCCAGTCGCGCGACGGGCCGCCCTCCTTCGCCGAGACGATCGCGACCTGCTGGCCGTTGGCGAGCGGCGTGTCGAGCGGCACCAGCTGCCCGTCGACGCGCGCGCCGCGGCAGCGATGGCCGAGGTCGGTGTGCACGGCGTACGCGAAGTCGACCGGCGTCGCGCCGCGCGGCAGGTCGATCACCTTGCCCTGCGGCGTCAGCACATAGATCGACTCGGTGAAGAGGCTGCTCTTGAACGCCGACACGAAGTCGCTGCCCGCAGCGACGGTGTCGCGCCAGTCGAGGATCTGCCGCAGCCACGCGATCTTCTCGTCGAAGCCGGCGTCGCGACCCTTGGCGGCCGAGCCCTCCTTGTAGCGCCAGTGCGACGCAACGCCGTATTCCGAGTGCTGGTGCATCTCGCGCGTGCGGATCTGCACCTCGAGCGCACGACCGTCGGGACCGATCACCGCAGTGTGGAGCGAGCGGTAGCGGTTGGCCTTGGGCTTGGCGATGTAGTCGTCGAACTCGTCCGGCAGCGGCGCCCACAGGTGGTGGACGACGCCGAGCGCCGCGTAGCAGTCGCGCACCTCGTCGACCAGCACGCGCAGCGCACGGATGTCGTAGAGCGCCTCGATGCCCGCCTGCTTGCGGCGCATCTTGCGCCAGATGCTGTGGATGTGCTTCGGGCGTCCGCTGACGTCGGCGCGGATGCCCGACGCGGCGAGCTCGCGCTTCAGCGTCGCGACGACGCCCTCGATGTAGCGCTCGCGGTCGACGCGGCGCTCGTCGAGCAGCGTCGCGATGCGCCGGTACACATCGGGCTCGAGCGCGCGCAGCGCGAGGTCCTCGAGCTCCCACTTGAGCTGCCACACGCCGAGGCGATTGGCGAGCGGCGCGAAGAGGTCGACGACGTCCTGCGCCGCGCGCCGCAGCGCCGCTCCGTCGCCGCCCATCGCATGGCGCAACGCCGCGGTGCGCTCGGCGAGCTTGATGAGCACGACGCGAATGTCCTCGACCATCGACAAGAGCATCTTGCGCAGGTTCTCGGCCTGCGCCTCGCGCTCCGCGCCCGAGCCTTGCGCGGGTGTCGCGCGGATGTCCTCCATCCGCGCCACGCCTCCGACCAGCGCGGCGACCTCGTCGCCGAAGCGTGCGGCCAGCGTGGCGGTGTCGGTACGCCGCGCCTGCGCGAGCGGCAGCACGAGCGCTGCGTGCAGCGTCGCCGGATCGAGCTTGAGCGGTGCGAGGACGGCGGCGATCGCGACGCCGCGCGCGGGGATCGGGGCGCCGTCGGCGAGGACGGCGTCGCCCGCCGCGTCGCGCACGAACGCCTCGGTTTCGCCGAGCGCCTTTATGTCGCTTTCGGCGTACGTGCCGTGCAGGGGATCGCGCCAGTTGCCAGGAGCAGCAGGCGGCGTCGGTGCAGACGCGGCTTGCACGAGCGCGACCATGCGCAAATTATACGTGGCGGGACCGGAAGTCGTCGTAGGTCGTCGCAATGCCCGCCGCGAGGCCGATGGCCGGACGCCAACCGAGCGCGCGGATACGCGTGCTGTCGACGATCTTGCGCGGCACGCCATCGGGCTTGCTCGGGTCAAAGGTGATGTCGCCATCGAATCCGACGACTCGCGCCACCAGCGCCGCGAGCTCGCGGATCGTCAGCTCCTCGCCGCTGCCCACATTGACCAGCGGACAGTTGTCGGGGGCCACCAGCGTCGCGTAAAGCGTCTCGGGCAGCGTCGCCAGCAGCACCAGCGCACGCGCGAGGTCGTCGGCGTGCAGGAATTCACGCCGCGCCTGCCCGCTTCCCCAGACGCTCAAGCGCCGACGACGGCCGCCGCGTGCCTCGTGCGCCTTGCGCAAGAGCGCCGCGAGAACGTGTCCGGTCGCAAGATCGTAGTTGTCGCCGGGCCCGTAGAGGTTGGTGGGCATGGCCGCGAGCCAGCGGCGCCCGAACTGGCGGTTGTACGCCCAGCACATCTCGACCCCCGCGATCTTGGCGATCGCGTATGGCCGGTTGGTCGGCTCGAGCGGACCGCTCAGCAGCGCGCTCTCCGCCAGCGGTTGCGCAGCGTCGCGCGGATAGATGCACGAGCTGCCCAGGAACACGACGCGCTCGACGTCCGCCTCGTGCGCCGCGCGCAACAGGCTGATCTGCAGCGCGAGGTTGTCGACCAGGAAGTCGACCGGCGCCGCGCTGTTCGCACCGATCCCACCCACCTTCGATGCCGCGACGAACATGACGCGGGGACGCTCTCGCAGCAACAGCTCGCGCGTCGGCTCGAACTGCGCGAGGTCGAGCTCGCGATGCGTGCGCACGATGACGTGGTCGAAGCCACGGCGCTCGAGCTCGCGACAAATCGCGCTGCCCGCCAGCCCGCGATGCCCCGCGACGAAGACCGGCGTCGACTTGTCCATGGCGACGCTCACGTGTCCCGCGCCGACACCGCGCGCGCCCGCCGACGGCAGGCGCGATGAGCGGCGTCAACGCGCGCGCGCAAGGCTCCGCCGCACCAGGGTTCCGATTTCGCGCAGCATGGAACCGCCGACCTTGCCATTCCAGCGCAATGCCGCGAACAGCGCACCGAGCGCCATGAACGCGCCGTACACGCGGCGATGACGGTCACGGCTCGTCAGCTGGCCGGCGACGGCGTGGCCGTAGTTGAACAACCAGCGCTCCGGTGTCGCCCGCAGCTGGTCACGCAGCATCGAGTTGATCTCGGCATGCATGCGAATCCGCGATCGCATGGACTTGTTGGCCGGGTACATGCGCGACGCCGCCAGCTTCGCCGGGATTTCGCGCACCACGAGCCCCGCGCGCGCCATCCGCAGCCAGTATTCGTAGTCCATGCAGAAGTGCAGGTTGGCGTTGAGCAGACCCACCCTGTCGATCGCGCGGCGGCGCAGGAACAGCGCGGGCTGGCAAATGTAGCAGGTGGCATGGAGTCGCGCCGGGTTCCATGCTTCGGTCGGAAACCGCTCGTAGGCGACACCGTCGATGTCGACGTGGTCGGCATGCCCGTACACGGCGTCGAGGCTCGCGTCCGCGGCGAATGCCGCACGCACCGCCTCGAACGCACCGGGATAGTAGAAGTCGTCGGAATTGAGCCAGCCGACGATGTCGCCGTCAGCGGCGCGAAACCCCTGGTTGACGGCATCCGATTGCCCCCCGTCGCGCTGCGAGACCCACCGCACCGTCGCGCCCCAGCGTCGCAGGATATCGACCGATGCATCGGTGCTGCCGCCGTCGAACACCATGTGCTCGAAATTGCCGCCGCGCTGCGCATCGACGCTTCGCAGGCATTTCTCGAGAAAGCGGGCCTGGTTGAGCGATGGCGTCACGATGCTGATGCGCATCCGCCCAATGTACACCGCGCTGCCGCGCGCCACGGCGCCCGCCGGCGCCGGCGCCACGAATCAAAGGCGCTGCCCGGCGATCCTCGCGATCGTCTCCGCCAGCGACTGCGCGTGCAGTTGCGCGAGTGCCGCGTCGCGCGCCTCGACCATCACGCGCAGCACCGGCTCGGTGCCGGAGGGACGCAGCAGCACGCGGCCCGCCGTGCCCAGCGCCGCGACCGCGGCGCGCTCGGCCTTCGCGACCTCGGCGTCGTTGCTCCACTCGATGCCGCGGCGCACCGGCACGTTGATCAGGTGCTGCGGAAAGAGCGTCAGCGGCGCGGTCGCCTCGGCGAGCGTCGTCTTCTGGTCGATCAGCGCGCGCAGCACCGCCAGCGCGGCGACGATGGCATCGCCGGTGCTGTGCTTGTCGAGGCAGATGATGTGGCCGGAATTCTCGCCGCCGAGGCGCCACGACCGCTCGAGCATCCGCTCGAGCACGTAGCGGTCGCCGACGCGCGCGCGCTCGAGCGCGATCCCCGAGCGCGACAGCGCTTGCTCGAGGCCGAGGTTGCTCATCTGCGTGCCGACGACGCCGCCGGTGAGCGCGCCACGATGCTGGTAGTCGCGCGCGATGACGTAGAGGAGCTCGTCGCCGTCGAACATGCGACCGTGGCTGTCGACCATGACGAGTCGGTCGCCGTCGCCGTCGAGCGCGATGCCGAGGTCGGCGTGGTGCGCGAGCACCTCGCCGACGAGATGCGCGGGCACCGTCGCGCCGACGCCTGCGTTGATGTTGACGCCGTCCGGCTCGACGGCCACCGGCGTGACGTCGGCGCCGAGCTCGCGGAACACCGTCGGCGCGACGTGGTACGCGGCGCCGTGCGCGCAGTCGACGACGATCGAGAAGCCCTTGAGGTCGAGCTCGTTGGGAAACGTGCTCTTGCAGAACTCGATGTAGCGTCCCGCGGCGTCGTCGACGCGCCGTGCCTTGCCGAGCGAGGCCGACGCCACGCAGTCGATCGGACCCTCCATCGCGCGCTCGATCGCAGCCTCGACCGCGTCGGGCAGCTTGGCGCCGGTGCCGCCGAAGAACTTGATGCCGTTGTCGTCGAAGGGATTGTGCGACGCGCTGATGACGATGCCCGCCGAGAGCCGCAGCGCGCGCGTCAGGTGCGCGATGCCGGGCGTGGGGAGCGGGCCGCACAGGTACACGTCGACGCCGGCGGCGGAGAGGCCCGCCTCGAGCGCCGCCTCGAGCAGGTAGCCCGAGATCCGCGTGTCCTTGCCGATCAGCACGCCGGGCCGGTCGCCGCGCGCGCGGCCGTCCTCGGCCGCGAGCACCTTGCCCGCGGCGTACCCGAGCTTCATCACGAGCTCGGGCGTGATCGGCAATTCGCCCACGCGCCCGCGCACGCCGTCGGTGCCGAAATATCGTCGTTCCGCCATTCCGCTACCCTTCGCAAGCCGCGTGCCAGACGCGCAACGCGTCGACGGTCGCACGTACGTCATGCACGCGCACGATCGCCGCACCCCGCGCGATCGCGGCGAGCGCGGCGGCGATGCTCGCCGCGAGCCGGTCGCCGACATCGCGCCCCGTGATGGCACCCAGCATCGATTTGCGCGAGAGCCCGGCGAGCACCGGGACATCGAGCGAGGCGATCGCGGGCAAGCCGCGCAGCAGCGCGAGATTATGCCCCAGCGTCTTGCCGAAGCCGAAGCCAGGGTCGACGACGATGTGATCGCGCGCGATGCCCGCGGCCTCGGCGGCCGCCACGCGCGCGGCGAGGAACGCGCGCACCTCGGCGACGACGTCGTTGTACGACGGGGCAACCTGCATGGTCGCGGGATCGCCCTGCATGTGCATCAGGCAGACGGCGACGTCGCTTCGCGCGACCGCTTCCAGCGCGCCTTGCGAGGTGAGCGCCCGCACGTCGTTGACCATTGCCGCGCCGGCTTCGATCGCCGCGCGCATCACCGCGGGCTTCATCGTGTCGACCGAGACCAGCGCGCCGTCGGCCGCGAGCGCGGCGATCACCGGCACGACGCGCGCGATCTCGTCGCGCTCGGTGACCGGTGTCGCGCGCGGCCGCGTCGACTCGCCGCCGACGTCGACGATGTCGGCGCCATCCGCGACATGAGCGCGCGCCAGGTCGATCGCGCGTGCCAGGTCGATGGCGCCTCGGCCGTCGGAAAAGGAATCGGGGGTGACGTTGACCACGCCCATGACGCGCGGCGTGGCGAGGTCGAGCAGGCGGCCGCGCAGCCGCAGCACGCGCGCCTCGCCCCGCACGCGCGGGTCAGCGGCTGGCCGCGCGTTCGTCAGGCGGGCGTCGTCGAGGGCTCGGCGCTGCCGGCCGGTGGCGGCGGAGGCGGCGTCGGCGCGGCGCCAGCCGGCTGCTTCGGCGCGCGCGGCGGGCGCCCGGCGAGGATGTCGTCGATCTGGTCGGCGTCGATCGTCTCGAACTCGAGCAGCGCCTTTGCCATCGCGTGCATCTTGTCGCTGTTGTCGACGATGAGCTTCTTGGCGAGCGCGTACTGCTCGTCGATGATGCGGCGGATCTCGTTCTCGATCTTCAGCAGCGTGTGGCTGGAAACGTTGTTGGTGCGCGTGATCGAGCGCCCGAGGAACACCTCGCCCTCGTCCTCCGCGTACACCAT
>JAICUU010000140.1 GCA_025935675.1 Burkholderiales bacterium | reverse complement strand
GGCGTTGCCGCCCGAGCTCGACTACCGGACGCTGCGTGGACTTTCCGTCGAGGTCCAGCAGCGGCTCAACCAGCACAAGCCGTCGACGATCGGCCAGGCGTCGCGCGTCCAGGGCGTCACGCCCGCCGCCGTCGCGCTGCTTGTCGTCTACGCGAGGCGCGGCTTCGACGACGGTGCGTGGGCGGGAAAGCAGCGCGCGTGATGGCGGCAGCGGAGGGCGCGCAAACGCGAGCACGCGTTGCGGCAAGCGATCGCGGCGTGCTCGCGGACGGTGCAGCGGCACTCGGCGTGGCGCTCACCGACACGCAGCATGACGCGATCGCCGCGTACCTGGCACTCCTCGGCAAGTGGAACGATCGCCATAACCTGACCGCGATCCGCGAGCCGGCGCGCATGGTCACGCATCACGCGCTCGACGCGCTCGCCGTGCTGCCGCAGCTGCCCGATCGCGCGAGCTTGCGCGTGCTGGACGTCGGCACCGGCGCGGGAATTCCGGGCATCCTGCTCGCGATCGCGCGACCCGATTGGCACGTGACGCTGCTCGATGCCAACCAGAAGAAGACCGCGTTCGTCACGCAGGCGATCGCCGAGTTGCGCCTTCGCAATGCGGAAGCCGTGCAGTCGCGCGTCGAGCGCTTCACCGCCGCGCAACCGTACGATGTCGTGATCTCGCGCGCGTTCGCATCACTCGCCGATTTCGCGGCAGGTGCCGCGTCGCACGTTGCGGACGACGGCGCGCTCTACGCGATGAAAGGCGTCGTGCCAACTGATGAGATCGCGGCGCTGCCCCCAAGCGTGCAGGTCATCACGACCACGACGCTGGCAATTCCCGGCCTCGACGATGCGCGCAGTGTCGTCGTCTTGCGACCGCGCGACGTAAGCGAGCGATGAGCACGCTCGAGCCATTGCCCGCGCCGGACGCCGCTCGGCAAGCAACGCGGGCAGACGAATCGCACGTCCCACGCGCGCCCCGCGCAACGCGCATCATCGCGATCGCCAACCAGAAGGGCGGCGTCGGCAAGACCACCACCGCGGTCAACCTCGCGGCGAGCCTCAACGCGATGAAGCGCCGCGTGCTACTGATCGATCTCGATCCCCAGGGCAACGCCACCACCGGCGCCGGCGTCGACAAGCGCGCGTGCAAGGAAACCGTCTACCAGGTGCTGCTCGGCGAGCGCGGCATCGCCGACGTGCGCGTGACGTCGCCGTCGGGCGGCTTCGATCTCGTGCCCGCCAATCGCGAGCTCGCGGGCGCCGAGGTCGAGCTGGTCGAATTGCCCGAGCGCGAAATGCGGCTCAAGGATGCGCTTGCCGAGGCGCTGTCGCAGATGCGCGAGGCGATCGCCGAGGTGCTGCCCGAATACGACTTCGTCCTGCTCGACTGCCCGCCGTCGCTGTCGCTGCTGACCCTCAACGGACTGTGCGCCGCCGACAGCGTGCTGATCCCGATGCAATGCGAGTACTACGCGCTCGAAGGCTTGTCGGACCTCGTGCAGACGATCCGCAAGGTGCGCTCGCATTTGAATCCCGCGCTCGAGATCGAGGGCCTGCTGCGCACGATGTACGACCCGCGCAACACGCTCGGCCAGAACGTCGGTGCAGAGCTCGAGAAGCATTTCGGCGACAAGCTCTACCGCACGATCGTGCCGCGCAACGTGCGCCTGGCCGAAGCGCCGTCGCATGGCGTGCCGGCGCTGACGCTCGAGCCGCAATCGAAGGGCGCGGTCGCCTATCTCGCGCTCGCCGGCGAGATGCTGCGGCGAATGGACGACGACGCGTCGCGACCGGCGACGCCATGACGAAGGAACGATCCGTGATTCGACCCAAGGGACTGGGGCGCGGCTTGGACGCGCTGCTCGCCGCTACCGAGCCTGCGGCGGACAGCCGCGATTCGCTGCAGATGGTGGCGATCGATCGGCTGCGCCCCGGCAAATACCAGCCGCGCACGCGGATGGACGAGGCCTCGCTCGCCGAGCTTGCCGATTCGATCCGCGAGCAGGGCGTGATGCAGCCGATCCTCGTGCGCGGCGTCGACAACGGCCGCTTCGAGATCATCGCCGGCGAGCGCCGCTGGCGCGCGGCCCAGCGCGCGGGGCTTCGCGAAGTGCCCGCGCTGGTGAAGACGGTGCCCGACGCATCGGCGCTCGCGCTGGCGCTGATCGAGAACATCCAGCGCGAGAACCTCAATCCCCTCGAGGAGGCGCAGGGGCTCGCGCGGCTCGTCGAGGAGTTCGGCCTGACGCACGAGGCGGCGGCAAAGGCGGTAGGGCGCTCTCGCAGCGCCGTCACCAATCTCATGCGCCTGACCGCGCTCGCCAAGCCGGTGCAGGAGTACCTGCTGGCCGGCGCGCTCGAGATGGGCCATGCGCGCGCGCTCCTCGCGCTGCCGGTTGCGCAGCAGACGGGTGCGGCGACCCGCGTGGTCACCCAGAAGCTTTCGGTGCGCGAGACCGAGCGACTCGTTCAGACGCTCACCGGCGGCGCGAAATCGCGCACGAAGGGCGCCGCGCGCACGCAGGATGCCGACACCGCGCGCCTCGAGACCGAGCTCGCGGAGGCGCTCGGCGCCAAGGTGCGCATCGAGCCGCGCCGCAACGGCGCCGGCCGGCTGGTGATCAGCTACGCGAGCTTAAGCGAGCTCGACGGCTTGATCGCCAAGCTCCGCTAGATACGTGTCATCCCCGCAAAAGCGGGGATCCAGCCGTGACGCTTCGGTGGAATGAACAGCCCGCCCCCAGTAGCGTCACGACTGGATTCCCGCTTGCGCGGGAATGACGACGGGCGGGACGCCGCCAGTCGACTGCTCCGTCAGCCGAGCTGCTTCAGCATCGTCTCGGCGCCCGAGACCTCGAACTTGCCCGGCGCCTCGATGTTGAGCGCCTTGACGACACCGTTGTCGGCGAGCAGCGAGAAGCGCTGGCAGCGCACGCCCATGCCGCGCGGCGTGAGGTCGAGCACGAGGCCGAGCGCCTTCGTGTATTCGGCGCTGCCGTCGGCGAGCATCCGGACCTTGCCGTCGGTGTGCTGGTCACGCGCCCACGCGCCCATGACGAACGCGTCGTTGACCGACATGCAGGCGATCGTGTCGACGCCCTTGGCCTTGAGCTCGTCGAAATGCTGGACGAAGCTCGGCACGTGCTTCGCCGAGCAGGTCGGCGTGAACGCGCCGGGCAGCCCGAACAGCACCACCTTCTTGCCCTTGAAGAGCTCGTCGGTCGAGACCGGGTTGGGGCCGATGGCGCAAGCGCCCGTGGCGACCTCGAAGTATTCCTGCAGCGTTCCGGACGGCAGCTTGTCGCCGACTTTGATTGTCATCGTGGTCTCCAGCGTGGGGATGGGCGCGCGGCGGGTTGCGGACGGCCGCGCGCATCGTCCGATTGTAGCGCGGGGCCGTTGCAGCTTGCGCAAATGCGCCGGGGCGCGCTAGCGTTGCCGACCGGGCGACCCGAGCGCCCTTCGCCACGACTGGATTTCGACATGGCTCAACGCAAGACGCCCGCGCGCCGCACGACCCTGCTCGTCGCCACCCGCAAGGGGCTGTGGACGCTCACCGCCGACGCATCGCGACGGAGCTTCACGCTCGGCGGTCCACAGTTCCTCGGCCACGTGCTGCACCACGCGGTCGCCGACCCGCGCAACCGGCGCACGTGGCTCGTCGCCGCGCGCACCGGCCACCTCGGGCCGACGGTATTCCGCTCGACCGATCGCGGCCGCAATTGGAAGGAAGCCACCAAACCGCCGATGTTCGGCAAGAGCGAAGGGCGCAGCGTCAACCACACGTTCTGGCTGACCCCCGGTCATGCGTCGGAGCCCGGCGTCTGGTACGCGGGCACGTCGCCGCAGGGGCTCTTCCGCTCCGAGGACGATGGCGTCACCTGGAACGGTGTCGAGGGCTTCAATCGCCACCCGTCGCGCAAGGCCTGGTGCGGCGACGACAAGGACGGCACGCCCGATGGCCCGACGCTGCACTCGATCCTCGTCGATCCGCGGGATCCTGCGCACATGTACTTCGGCATGTCGAGCGGCGGCGTGTTCGAATCGGTCGACAAGGGCCGCGACTGGAAGCCGCTCAACCAGGGCGTGCGCGCCGACTTCCTGCCGATGCCCGATCCCGAGTACGGCCACGATCCGCATTGCGTGCGCTTGTCCGCCGATCCCAACCGGCTCTACCAGCAGAATCATTGCGGGCTCTACCGCCTCGACCGGCCGGCGACGCGCTGGACCGACATCGGCGTGGCGATGCCGAAGGCGGTGGGCAGCGTCGGCCTGCCGCTCGTCGTCCATCCGCGCGATCCGGAGACGCTGTGGATGTTTCCGATGGACAGCACCGACGTCTGGCCGCGCACCTCGCCCGGCGGCAAGCCGGCGGTGTTCCGCTCGCGCAACGGCGGGCGCACGTGGACGCGCCAGGCGAAGGGGCTGCCGGCGAAGCAGGGCTGGTGGACGGTCAAGCGCCAGGCGTTCTGCGCCGATGGGCACGATCCGGTCGGCATCTACTTCGGCACGACCTCGGGCGAGGTCTGGGGCAGCAACGACGAGGGCGCAAGCTTCAAGGCGCTCGCGCAGCACCTGCCGCTGATCCACGCGGTGGAAGCGGCGGACTGATGGCGCGACGCAGCGACGAGGTTGCCGCGGTGGTCGAGGTGCTGATCCCGTCGCCGCTGCGCTCCTACACGGGCGGCGAGCGCCAGGTGCGTGTGGCGCTGCCCGTGCTCGCGCCCGAATCGCCGCCGACGCTGGGCGGCGTGCTCGCCGCGCTCGACGGCGCCTACCACGGCATCCGCTTCCGGATGATCGACGAGCAGGGCAAGCTGCGGCCGCACATCCGCATCTTCGTGGGCGAGCGCGACGCTCGCGACCTGCGCACGCCGGTGCCGCAGGGCACGACGGTGATGATCGTCGCCGCGCTGTCGGGCGGCTGAGCGCGAGCGCGGTCCGCGCGATCGTCGCCATCCTTTCGCCCGTCGTCGCGCAACCGCGCGATCGCAGCAGCGCGTCGCGCCTCACGCTGCCACCCGTCCCGCGTCGCGGCCACCGTCGAAACGTTTCACCGCCTTCCAGCGCGCGCCATCGAGGCGCGCCGCGGCGCCTTCTGACGCGCTGCAGCATCGGTTGCCGACGCCGCCGTTTTTACGATAGAATCCAAAGGTTTGCTTGCCTCGGATCGTTCATGGCGCAAGGCTCGGCCGGACACGACGTGAAAGCGTCGCCACCGCCGTCCCCGGCGCCCGACCGGCCCACCGGGCGGCGCGCGGGACCATTCGCGACGCTGGCCTCGCGGCCGATCCGCAGCGTGTTGGCATGGCAGGCGCTGGCGACGTTGGCCGGCGCGGCGGTGTCGGCGATCGCTTCCGGGCGCGCAGCGGCAATGTCCGCGGCGCTCGGCGGGGGCATCACGGTGCTGTCGACGCTCGTCTACGCGCTGCTGCTCGGCATCGGCGCCAAGGCGACTGCGGGCGCGTCGGTGCTGACGATGCTGCGCGCCGAAGCCGCCAAGGTCCTCGTCATCTTCGCGGGGCTGTGGTGGGCGCTGACGCGGGTGCCGGACATCCGGCCGTTGCCGATGTTCGCGACGTTCGTGGTGGCGGTGTTGCTGTTCAGCGCGGGATTCCTCGCGCGCGATCGAAGGTAAGGGGAGCGGCGGCGCGCGAGCGCGGCCGGCAGTGAAGCGAAGGATTCAATCGGGATGAGCGCGGGCGTTCCGCGCATTCGGGTTCGGCAGCATCTCCACACGACATCATGACCGTCGCCAGCGAACAGACCGCAAGCGAGTACATCCAGCATCACCTGACGTTCTTCCAGCGTGGCGATGGGGGGTTCTGGACCGTCAACGTCGACACGCTGGTGGTGACGATCGTCGCCGGCCTCGTCACGTTCGGCTTCATGTGGCTGATGACGCGCAAGTCGACGGTCGGCGTGCCGTCGAAGAAGCAGGCGCTCGTCGAGCTCGCGCTCGAGTTCATCGACAACCAGGTCAAGGACATCTACCAGGGTCCGACCAAGCTGATCGCGCCGATCGCGCTGACCACGGGCTTCCTCGTGCTCATGCTGAACGCGATGGACTGGCTGCCCGTCGACATCATGGCGGGCTTCTATCGCAACGTCTTCCACATCGATCACTGGCGCAACACGCCGACCGCCGACGTCAATACCACGTTCGCGCTCGCGCTGTCGGTGTTCGCGCTGTCGATCTTCTACGCGATCCAGTTCAAGGGCCTCGGTGGCTGGCTGCATGAGCTCATCAGCGCACCGTTCGGCATGAAGCCGTGGTGGGCGGCCATCCTGCTCATCCCGGCGAATCTCGCCTTCCAGCTCGTCGAATACGTATCGAAGCCGCTGTCGCACTCGCTGCGGCTGTTCGGCAATATGTACGCCGGCGAGATCATCTTCCTGCTGCTGGGCGCGCTGGCCGCCTCCAGCATCGTCGGCGCGTTCGCCGGTGCCGTTCTGCATTTCTTCTGGGCCGTGTTCCACGTATTGATCGTGGTGCTGCAGGCCTACATCTTCATGGTGCTGACCGTCGTCTATCTTTCGATGGCGCAAGAGCACCACTGATCCTTCCGCAAGTCTTCTCAACAGCCATCAACGCAACGCAAGGGAAAGGCACAACATGGACAAGCTGCAACTGATCGCCCAGATCCAGGCTTCGATGGGCGTCGGCATCGGTTTGATGATCGGTCTGGGCGCGCTGGGCGCCTGCGTGGGCATCGGCATCATGTGCTCGCGCTTCCTCGAAGGCGCGGCGCGCCAGCCGGAGCTGATGCCGCAACTGCAGGTCAAGGTGTTCCTGCTGCTCGGCCTGATCGACGCGTCGTTCATCATCGGCCTCGGCATCGCGATGTTCTTCGCATACGCCAATCCGCTGCTGAGCGCGCTCGGTTGACCCGCCCGGTCGACCGTCCTGACAGCAAGATCGATACGAGAGCCGAGAGGGGATACGCGTGAACATCAATCTCACGCTCATCATGCAGGCCGTGGCGTTCGCGGTCTTCATCTGGTTCAGCGCGCGCTTCATCTGGCCATACCTGATGAACCAGGTCGCGGAGCGCCAGAAGATGATCGCCGACGGCATCGCCGCCGGCGAGCAGGGCCGCCAGAACCTCGCCACCGCCGAGAAGCGCGTCGACGAGCTCGTCGCCGAGGCGCGCAGCAAGGCGAGCGAGATCGTGGCGCAGGGCGAGAAGCAGCGCAGCGAGACGGTCGAGCACGCGAAGCGCGAGGCGCAGGCCGAGGCCGACCGCATCGTCGCCGCCGCCAAGGCCGAGATCGCGCAGGAAGTCGCGCGCGCCAAGGAAGAGCTGCGCCGCCAGGTGTCGACGCTCGCGGTCGCCGGCGCGGGCAAGATCCTGAAGCGCGAGGTCGACGCCGGTGCACATGCGTCGATGCTGCGCGAAATCGAAGCGCAGCTCTGACGGGAACGGCGATGGCTGAACTCGAAACCGTTGCGCGGCCGTACGCGGAAGCCGCGTTCGAAACGGCACGCGACGCCAAGGCACTGCCGCAGTGGTCGTCGGCGCTCAAGGTCGCGGCGGCGGTCGTCGCCGATCCACGGATGCAGGGCGCGCTCGATAACCCTCGGTTGACGGCGGCCGAGAAGGAGACGCTGTTCCTCTCCGTCGCCGCCGACGGCTTCCCGGCCGGCGTGCGCAATTTCGCGCGAGTGCTGATCGAGTCCGACCGAATCGGCCTCCTGCCGCAGATCCGCGAGCTCTTCGAGGCGCGCAAGGATGCGGCGGAGGGCGTCGCGCGCGCGTCGATCGAGACGGCGCTGCCGCTGTCCGACGAGCAGCTCGGCCAGTTGAAGTCCTCGCTGGCGAAGCATTTCGGCAAGGCGATCGAGGCGACGGTGCACGTCGATCCGTCGCTGATCGGCGGCGCGCGGATCACCGTGGGCGACCGCGTGATCGACGGCACCGTGCAGGGCAAGCTCACCGCGATGGCGAACGAGCTCATCGCCTGATACCAGGATACGAAACCGACTGCGCGACGCTTGAGGCGAAGCGCGAGACGAGGCCACCATGCAGTTGAATCCTTCCGAAATCAGCGAACTCATCAAGTCGCGGATCCAGAACCTCGACACCGGCACGCAGGAGCGTACGCAGGGCACCGTGGTGTCGGTGACCGACGGCATCTGCCGCGTGCACGGCCTGTCGGACGCGATGCAGGGCGAGATGCTCGAGTTCCCGAACAACATCTACGGCTTGGCACTCAACCTCGAGCGCGACTCGGTCGGCGCGGTGGTGCTCGGCGAATACGAGGGCATCACCGAGGGCGATACGGTGAAGTGCACCGGGCGCATCCTCGAAGTGCCGGTCGGTCCGGAGCTCTTGGGCCGCGTCGTCAACTCGCTCGGCGAGCCGATCGACGGCAAGGGGCCGGTCAACGCCAAGCTCACCGACGTCATCGAGAAGGTCGCGCCCGGCGTCATCGCGCGCCAGTCGGTGTCGCAGCCGGTGCAGACGGGGTTGAAGTCGATCGACGCGATGGTGCCGGTCGGCCGCGGCCAGCGCGAGCTCATCATCGGCGACCGCCAGACCGGCAAGACCGCGGTGGCGGTCGACACGATCATCAACCAGAAGGGCAAGGACCTGATCTGCGTGTACGTCGCGATCGGCCAGAAGGCGTCGACGATCGCCAACGTCGTGCGCAAGCTCGAGGAATACGGCGCGATGGCGTACACGATCGTCGTCGCCGCGTCGGCGTCGGAATCGGCGGCGATGCAGTACATCGCGCCGTACTCCGGCTGCACGATGGGCGAGTACTTCCGCGACCGCGGCCAGGACGCGCTGATCATTTACGACGACCT
>JAICUU010000103.1 GCA_025935675.1 Burkholderiales bacterium | reverse complement strand
GGCGTCGCTTTTGCCGGCCGCCTTGGCGGCCGTCGGCGCTTTCGCCTTGGCGGCGCTTGCGTCGGGCGCGGGTGCCGGCGTCGCAGCGGGTGCCGCGGCCGGCGCCGGCGCCTGCGCATGGGCAGGCGTTACCAGCGAAGGCTCCGGCGCCGACACGGCGAGCGCGCCCAAGGCCGCTGCGATGGCAAAGCCCAGCACCAGCGGCCGGCGGAGCGCGGCGAAATCGAGGAGTCGGGACATCGGGTCTCCGGGAGGGGACTGTCGTTGACCGTTGGATGCGGCGAACGCGGCCGCCGGATTCGCTCGCCGCACCCGGATTTGCGCAACGCGGCCACGTCGCCCCCATGCTATCATCGGCGCCGGAAACCGGCCATGAACGGCGGAAATGCGCGTTCCCGCTCAATGAGTTACGAATTATTTCTGCCGGTTTTTGGAGCATTTGCCCGGTTCGTTGGCAAGCTCGCCGGCGCGGGGCTCGTGGCGACGCTGGCATCGGTCGCCTGCGCGCAGGCGCCGGCACCGCCCCCGGGCGGCAACGCCAACCCGCCGGCGATGCCCGCCGCGACCGCGCCGGCCGCGGCCGGCGCGGATACGGCCCCGGCGCCGGTGATGGCCGCCGCGCCCGACGACAGCGTCACGCTCAACTTCGTCAACGCCGACATCGACGCAGTCGTCAAGGCGATCGCCGAGCTCACCGGCCGCAACTTCGTCGTCGACCCGAAGATCAAGGGCACCGTCAACATCGTTTCGGCGCGGCCTGTGCCGAAGTCGCTCGTCTACCCGACGCTCCTGTCCGCGCTGCGCATGCAGGGCATCGTCGCGATCGAGGGGGACAACGTGGTCAAGCTCGTGCCCGAGGCCGACGCGCGTACGCAGGCCGCCGCCGGCGCGACGAACGCCGGCGGCGACAACCGCCTCGTGACGCGCGTCGTGACGCTGCGCTACGAATCGGCGGTGCAGCTCGTCAACGTGCTGCGCCCGCTGATCGCGCCCAACAACACGATCGCCGCGTATCCCGCGAGCAACGCGCTCGTGATCACCGACTACGCCGACAACCTGCGACGCATCGAGCGCGTGATCGCGTCGCTCGACCAGCCGCCGAGTGGCGAGACCGCCGTCGTGCCGCTCAAGAACGCGTCGGCGATCGACCTCGTCGCGACCGTCGGGCGGTTGTTGAACGAGACCACCGCGGGCCAGCCGGTCGATGCGTCGCAGCGCGTCGTGCTGGGCGCCGACCCGCGCTCCAACAGCGTGCTGATCCGCGCCGACAACCCGGCGCGCGCCGCGCGCGCGAAGGCGCTCGTCGCCGAGCTCGACACGCCCGGGCGTGCCGGCGGCAACATGTTCGTCGTCTATTTGAAGAACGCCGAGGCGGTGAAGGTCGCGCAGACGCTCCGCGCGATGCTGACCGGCCAGGAGAGCAGCAGCACCGGCGGCGGCACGAGCGGCCTGTCGCCGCAGCCGGCGACGGCGAACGGCGGCGGCCTTGTCAACACGTCGAGCGCGCAGCCCACGATGGGCGCCGCGCAGGCGCTGCCGTTCACGCCGACGACGTCGGGCGCGGCGTTCAGCGCCGGCGGCGCGACGATCTCGGCCGACGCCGCCAGCAATTCGCTGTTGATCATGGCGCCCGAGCCGGTTTACAACAACCTGCGGACGATCATCGACAAGCTCGACGTGCGCCGCGCGCAGGTGTTCATCGAGGCGCTGATCGCCGAGATCTCGGCCGACAAGGCGGCGGAGTTTGGCATCCAGTGGCAGGCGCTGACGGGCGTCAACTCGACGCGCACGCGCGTCATCGGCGGCACGAACTTCAACGACCGCGGCAGCGGCGGCAACATCCTCGACATCGCCGCCAACCTGGGCAGCGCCGGGCAGGGCCTCAACCTCGGCGTCATCCGCGGCACGATCTCGATCCCGGGCTTCGGCACGATCACCAACCTGGCCCTCCTCGCGCGCGCGCTCGAGACGCAGGTCAACGCCAACATCCTGTCGACGCCGACGATCCTCACGCTCGACAACGAGGAGGCGCGCATCGTCGTCGGCGAGAACGTGCCCTTCATCACCGGCCAGTACGCGCAGACCGGCAGCACCAGCACGGTGACGCCGTTCCAGACGATCGAGCGGCGCGACGTCGGACTCGTGCTGCGCGTCAAGCCGCAGATCGCCGAAGGGGGTGCCGTGCGCATCAACCTCTACCAGGAAGTGTCGCGCGTCGAGTCGCAATCGGCGTCGGGCCCGATCCTGCAGAAGCGCTCGCTCGACTCGACGGTCGTCGTCGACGACGGCGGCATCGCCGTGCTCGGCGGCCTGATGCAGGACCAGTTCAACGACGGCAGCGACAAGGTGCCGGTGGCCGGCGACATTCCCGTCGTCGGCCAGCTGTTCCGCTACGATGCGCGCAGCCGCGTCAAGACGAGCCTGATGATCTTCCTGCGGCCGATCGTGCTGCGCAGCGCCGACGACGGCCGGGCGCTCACCTCCGAGCGCTACGACTACCTGCGCGGCCAGCAGGAGATGCAGGGAATCCCGCCGCGCTTCTTCTGGACCGATCCCGCGAAGCAGCCGGTGATGCCCGTGCCGATGGGCAAGATGCCGGACACGCCGGCCGGCGCGACGCCGCCGCCGCAGTCGCCGGAGCCGGTCGGCAGGTAGCGCAAAACGCGCGCGACGGCGACGATGGCGAAGACCGCGGCCGCGAGCGCCGAGCACTACGCGCAGCGCATCCCGTACGCGTTCGCGCGCACGCATGGCGTGCTGGCGTCGCACGACGACGGCGACAAGGTGATCGTGCTGATGCGCGGCGACGCGACCCCCGAGGGGCTCGCCGAGCTGCGCCGCGTGCTGGCGCGACCGATCGCCGCCGAGCTCGTCGGCAACGACGCGTTCGCAGCGGCCTTGGCGCGCGCGTACGGCAGCGGCGGCGCCGCGGCCGTTGCGGCGATCAGCGACGATTTGGCGCGCGACGGCGACCTCGCGCGCCTCCTGCAGGAGCTGCCCGCCGGCGAGGACCTGCTCGAGGGCGGCGACGCGCAGGCGCCCGTCATCCGCATCGTCAATGCACTGCTGCTGCAGGCGCTGCGCGAGCGCGCCTCCGACCTGCACTTCGAGCCCTACGAGGCGCGCGCCGTGGTGCGCTTCCGCGTCGACGGCGTGCTGCGCGACGTGTTCGAGCCGCCGCGCGCGCTGCACGCGGCGCTGGTGTCGCGGTTGAAGATCATGGCGAGCCTCGACATCGCCGAGAAGCGCCTGCCGCAGGACGGGCGCATCAGCCTGAAGCTCGGCGACAAGAGCGTCGACGTGCGCGTGTCGACGCTGCCGACGGGATCGGGCGAGCGCGTCGTGCTGCGGCTCCTCGACAAGGACTCGGCGCAGCTCGACCTGGCCGCGCTGGGGCTCGCCGACGACACGCGCGCCAGCATCGACGCGCTGATCCACGAGCCGCACGGCATCGTGCTCGTCACCGGGCCGACGGGATCCGGCAAGACGACGACGCTGTACGCGGCGCTGGCGCGCTTGCCGCGCGGCTCAGTCAACATGATGACCGTCGAGGACCCGATCGAGTACGCGCTCGACGGCGTCGCGCAGACGCAGGTCAACGCGCGCATCGAGCTGACGTTCGCGCGCGCGCTTCGCGCGATCCTGCGCCAGGATCCGGACGTCGTGATGATCGGCGAGATCCGCGACCTCGAGACCGCGCAGATCGCCGTGCAGGCGTCGCTGACCGGCCACCTCGTGCTCGCCACGCTGCACACCAACGATGCCGCGAGTGCGGTGACGCGAATTGCCGACATGGGCGTCGAGCCGTATCTGTTGTCGTCGAGCCTGCTCGGCGTGCTCGCGCAGCGCCTCGTGCGCACGCTGTGCGCCGAATGCCGGGCCGCGCGCGCCCCCACGCCGGGCGAGGCGGCGCTCGTCGCCGATTCGGGGCTGCCGCCGCTCGCGAGGCTTCATCATCCGGTGGGCTGCGACGCTTGCAACGGCACCGGCTACCGCGGCCGCACCGGCATCTACGAGCTCATCGTCGTCGACGCGGCGATCCGACGAATGATCCACGACGGCGCCGGCGAGATCGCGCTGCGCGACGCCGCGCGCGCCGCGGGCATGCGCACGCTGCGCCGCGACGGCGCGCGCTGGCTCGCCAACGGCACGACGTCGCTCGAGGAGCTCTTGCGGGTGACGCGCGAGGGCGGATGACCGCCTTCCGCTACGAAGCCGTCGACGCCAACGGCCGCCTCGCGCGCGGCGTCGTCGACGCCGACAGCGCGCGCGCGGCGCGCGACGTCGTGCGCGGCAAGGGCCTCACGCCGACGGCCGTCGACGCCGCGCCCGCGATGGCGAGCGGCATCGCCGTCAACGCGCCGCAGCTCGCGATGGCGACGCGCCAGCTCGCGACGCTCGCGCAATCGGGAATGACGCTCGACGCGGCGCTCGCCGCCGCCGCCGAGCAGGCCGAGGCTCCGCGCGTCGCCAAGCTGCTCGACGCGGTGCGCGGCGACGTCTCGGCCGGCCAGCCGATCCACGCCGCGCTCGCGCGCCATCCGCGCGCATTTCCGCCGCTCTATCGCGGGCTCGCGGCGGCGGGCGCCGAATCGGGCCGGCTCGCCGACGTGCTGCTGCGGCTCGCCGATTACCTCGAGGCGCGCCAGGCGCTGCGGCAGCGCTTCATCGCGGCGATGGTGTATCCCGCGCTCGTCACGCTGATCGCGCTCCTCGTCATCGGCGTGCTGCTCGTCTACGTCGTTCCGCAGATCGTGTCGGTCTACCAGCAGAGCCACCAGACGCTGCCGTTCCTGACGCGCGCGCTGATCGCAACTTCCGATTTCTTCCGCGCAACCGGCTGGTATTGGCTCGCGCTTGTCGCGACGCTCGTGATCGCCGCGACGCTCGCGTGGCGCCGCGATGCGTTCCGCCGTCGCGCGCAATCGGCGATGCTGCGGATGCCGCTCGCAGGTCGCCTTGCCCGGAGCCTCGACTCTGCGCGCTTCGCGAGCACGCTCGCGATCCTGACCGGCAGCGGCACGCCGCTCCTGCGCGCGCTCGACGCCGCCGCAGACGTCGTGCGGATGCTGCCGATCGAGGACGCCGCGCGCGCCGCCGCGGCGCGCGTTCGCGAAGGCGTGCCGCTCGCACGCGCGCTGAAGGCGCAAGGCGTGTTTCCGCCGGTGCTCGTGCATCTCATCGCGAGCGGGGAGGCGAGCGGCCGCCTGACGCCGATGCTCGAGCGCGCCGCGCTCGAGCTCGAGGGCGAGGCCGAGCGGCGCCTGACGTGGATCGCGGCGCTGGTGCAGCCGGCGCTGATCGTGCTGATGGGCGCGCTGGTGCTGATCCTCGTGCTCGCGGTGATGCTGCCGATCGTGACGATGAACCAGCTGATCCGCTGATGACGCCGGCCGCCCTTCGGATGCTCGCGATGGCCGCCTTTGCGATGGCGACGCTGGCGGCGCCCATCGCCGGCGCGGACGCGCCGGGCGTTGCGACGACACTCGCTGCGGCCGCGCGCTTCGATCCCTCGCGCGACGCCGCGCGCGACGTCGCCGACGCGGTCGCCGCGGCGAAGGCGAGTGGACGGCGCGTGCTGGTCGACGTCGGCGGCGAGTGGTGCATCTGGTGCCATCGCCTCGACGCGTTCTTCGCGCACGACGACGAGGCGCGCGCGCTGCGTGATCGCCACTACGTGCAGGTCAAGGTCAACTGGTCGCCGGAGAATCACAACACCGCCGTGCTGTCGCGCTGGCCGGCGATCGACGGCTATCCGCATTACTTCGTGCTGGACGGCGATGGCGCGCTGGTGCGCTCGCAGTCGACCGACGCGCTCGAGAAGGGCCATGGCTACGACCGCGCCAAGGTGATGGCCTTCCTCGCGCGCTACGCGGCGCCCGCCGGCGCGAAGGCGGTAAGCGCGGCGCTGCCGCGCTAGCGGGACGGTCTGCCCGCCGCGTGCGCGGCGGCGCGGCGCTGCCGCGCGAGCGCCCATGCGACATGCTCGCGCACGAGCGGCGACGGATCGTCGCGACGTGACTCGAGCGCGGCGACCGCGGCGGCCGACGGCGGTGCGTTGCCGAGCGCGACGGCGATGTTGCGCAGCCACCGCTCGTGGCCGATCCGGCGGATCGCGCTGCCCTCGAGCCGCGTCGCGAAGTCGTCCGGCGTCCACGCGAAGAGCCCGGCGAGCGGCGCGGCGTCGAGGCCGTTGCGCACGATCGCGAAGTCGTTCTCCGAAGCCATGCGCGCGTAGCGGTTCCACGGGCACGCGAGCTGGCAGTCGTCGCAACCGTAGATGCGGTTGCCCATCAGCGGGCGCAGCGCCTCGGGGATCGCGCCTTTGTGCTCGATCGTCAGGTACGAGATGCAGCGCCGCGCGTCGAGCTCGTAGGGCGCGACGATCGCCTTTGTCGGGCACACGTCGATGCAGGCAGTGCAGCTGCCGCAATGCGCGGTGACCGGCGGCGTCGGCGGCAGCGGCAGCGCGGTGTAGACGTCGCCCAGGAAGAACAGCGAGCCCATGTCGCGCGTCAGCAAGAGCGTGTGCTTGCCGCGCCAGCCGAGCCCCGCCTTGGCGGCGAGCGCGACCTCCATCACCGGCGCGCTGTCGCTGAACACGCGATGCGCGAACGGGCCGATCGCGTCCTCGATCCGTGCGATGAGCCGGGCAAGTCGCGCGCGCAGCACCTTGTGGTAGTCGCGGCCGGTCGCATAGCGCGACACATAGCCGAGCGTGCCGTCGGCGAGCACGGCGTCGGCATCGCGCGCCGCGGCAGGCCAATAGTTGACGCGCGTGCTGATCACGCTCGCGGTGCCGGCGACGAGCGACGCCGGTCGCGCGCGAGTGACGCCGTGGCGCGCCATATAATCCATCTCGCCATGCCGCCCCGCCGCGAGCCAGTCGACGAGATGGGCCTCCTCGCGCGAAAGCTCGGTGTCGGCGATGCCTACCGCGTCGAAGCCGAGCGCCTGTCCCCATCCGACGATGTCGCGCGCGAGCGTCGTCCAGTCGTGATCGCGACGATCGGGTTTCGCGCTCACTTCGCGCATCCGATTGCCCCGCGGTGACGACGCGCACGCTCACGCTCGACGATGCCGACGCGACGCTGCGCGTCGGCGCGCGCCTCGCCACGTCGCTCGAAGGCGGCATGCTCGTGACGCTGCGCGGCGAGCTCGGCGCGGGCAAGACGACGCTCGCGCGCGGCATCCTGCGCGGCCTCGGTCACGAGGGCGCGGTGAAAAGCCCGAGCTACGCCGTGGTTGAACATTATCGTTTTTCGAGCTTATACTTCTATCACTTTGATTTCTATCGGTTCGCCGATCCAAGGGAATGGGAGACGGCGGGATTTGCCGAGTACTTCCGCGACGACAGCGTCGCGCTCGTCGAATGGCCCGAGCGGGCAGCGGGATTTTTGCCGCTGCCCGACCTCGATCTCGCGTTGACGATGCGCGACGACAGGCCTGGACGCACGCTCGTCGCAACCGCTGCGACGCCGCGCGGCGAGCGCGCGCTCGTCGCATTGTCGACGATACCCGACACGCGCCCGGATTGAGCATGCAGGCCAGCGCGTGACGCGCATCGCGCGCTTTTCGGTGTCGCGCCGGCGCGCACTGCGCGCGGCGATCCTGCCCGCTGCGCTCGCGATGATGCCCGAGGCGTGGGCGAGCGTCGCCGCCATCCGCTCGGCGCGCGTGTGGCCCGCCGAGGAGTACACGCGCGTCATCCTCGAGTCGGCGTCGCCGCTCGCGCACCGGATGCTGGTGCTGAAGGACCCGCCGCGCCTCGTCCTCGACCTCGACGACGCCGACATGACGGCGACGACGATCGCGGCGCTGTCGCATGCCGATCCGCGCGATCCGTACCTCGCGGGCATCCGCATCGGCCGCCAGGCCGGCAGCGCGTTGCGCATCGTCATGGATCTCAAATCCGACGTCGACCCGCAGATCTTCGCGCTCGCGCCGGTCGCCGAGTACGGCTGGCGCCTCGTCGTCGACATCTACCCGTCGAACCCGGTCGATCCGCTGATGGCGCTGCTCGCCGCCGAGGCGAAGAAGCGCGAGGCGCGCGCCACCACCGCGGAGGCGACGCCGGCGCCGCACGCAGGCGCGTCCCGCCAGGCCGATGCGGCAGCACCCCGCAAGGGCAAGGCCCGCGCGCCCGACGTGCGGCCGGTCACGATCGCCATCGATCCCGGGCACGGCGGCGAGGATCCGGGGGCAATCGGCCGCCGCGGCACGCGCGAGAAGGACGTGGTGCTGGCGATCGCGCGCGACCTGCGCCGGCGCCTCGACGCCGAGCCAAACATGCGCACGATGCTGACACGCGACGACGATTACTTCGTGCCGCTCGCGCAGCGCGTCGCCAAGGCGCGGCGCGTCAACGCCGACCTCTTCATCTCGGTGCACGCCGACGCGTTCCGCGAGCGCAGCGCGCGCGGCTCGTCGGTGTTCGCGCTGTCCGACCGCGGCGCCACGTCGGCGGCGGCGAAATGGCTCGCGCAGAAGGAGAACGCCGCCGACCTGATCGGCGGCGTCAACCTCGACGTCAAGGACGAGGTGCTCGCGCGCACGCTGCTCGACCTGTCGCAGACCGCGCAGATCAGCGACAGCCTCAAGGTGGGCCGCTACCTGCTCCACGAGCTCGGCGAGATGAACCCGCTGCATCGGGGCATCGTCGAGCAGGCCGGCTTCGCGGTGCTGAAGGCGCCCGACATCCCGTCGATCCTGGTCGAGACGGCGTTCATTTCGAACCCGGAAGAGGAGGCGAAGCTGCGCGACCCGCGCCAGCAGCGGCGCTTCGCCGAGTCGATGGCCGACGGCGTGCGCCGCTACTTCGCGCAGAACCCGGCGCTGGCGCGCGCCTGATGGCCGGCCGGGCGATGCGCGGCGCCGCCTTGTAGAATCGCGCCGTGCTGCGATTCTTCGTCCTCTTCATCGTCCTGCAGGCGGCGCTGTTCGGCCTCGAGCTGACGCCGCTCGCGCAGGCGTATTTCGTCGAGCCCTGGACGATCGCGCTCGCGCACATCTCGACGAACCTCGTCACGCTGTTCGACCACGACGTCGTCGCCACCGGCCGCATCATCCGCAGCACGGCCAACGGCTTCGCGGTGTCGATCGAGGCGGGCTGCAACGGCGTCGAGGCGACGATCGTGCTGGTCGCGGCGATGCTCGCCTACCCGGCGCCGTGGATGCGCAAGCTCGGCGGCATCGTCGCAGGGACGATCGCCGTGCAGGGCCTCAACATCGTGCGCGTGATCAGCCTCTTCTACCTCGGGCAGTGGAATCGGCACTGGTTCGAGTGGGCGCACCTCTACGTGTGGCAGGCGCTGATCATGCTCGACGTGCTGATCGTGTGGCTCGTCTGGGTGCGCACGCTGCCGCGCGACCCGCACGGCGCGGCGCCGCCCGGCGCGGGGCACGCCGCGGCGGCCGCTTGAAAGGCGGGCTGCCGCGCTTCATCGTCGTCACGCTCGGTTTCCTGCCGGTCACGTTCGCCATCTGGTATTTCGCCGGGCCGCTCGTCACGTGGCCGGTGCGCATCCTTTGCGACGCCGTGTCGGGCGCCGCGTTCGCCGACATCGTCCGCGCGGTCGAGCAGCACGGCTCGGTGGTGACGTTCGTCACCGCGCTGCGCCCCGGCAGCGTGCAGGGGCCCGGCGCGGGCGCGATCACCGTCGACGTCAACGTGCTGCTGTACTCGTACGGGATGCCGATGTTCGCGGCGCTGACGCTGGCCGCGCGCGAGCCCGGGTGGTGGCGCACGCTCGCCGTGGGCATCGTCGCGCTGCTGCCAGTCGTCGCCTTCGGCGTGATGGCCGACTGCCTCAAGAACGTGACATTCAGCGCGGGGCCGCTCGTCGCGTCGCAGACGGGCTTTTCGCTCGCGCAGCGCCAGGTGATCGCGTTCTCATACCAGTTCGGCGCGCTGATCCTGCCGACCGTCGCGCCCGCCGCGACATGGGTGCTGTCGCACCGTCGCTTCCTCGAGCGGATGCGCGCCGCGTAGCGTCGCGTCAGAGGACGACCACGGTGTGCCCGGCCGCCTCGAGTGCGGCCAGCGCCATCGCGCGCTGCGCGTCGGGGATCAGCACGTAATCGGTGTCGTAGGTCGCCATCGCGAACACCGACACGCGCGCGGCGGCGAGCGGCGCGGTGACGCTCGCGAGGATGCCCGACTGGTCGAGCGGCATCGGGCCGGCGAAGCGGATGACGCGCCAGCCGCGGCTCGCGACGACGTCGGCCGGCGCGACGTGCTCGGGGACGACCACCGACAATTCGTCGGCGGTGCGCGTCATCGACCAATGCGACGCCTTCATCGCCCACGCCGGCGCCGCGGCGTCGGGCGCGAGGCGGCAGATCGCGTAGCTGCCCGGCTGGATCGACAGCGACAGGCGAACGCTCACGGCGCGCCCTTACGCGCATGCTCGCGCTCGCGCAGCAGCTTGCGCTGCACCTTCCCGGTCGTGGTCATCGGCAGCGCGTCGATGAACTCGATCTCGCGCGGATACTCGTACGGTGCGAGGAAGCGCCGCACGTGCTGCTGGATGTCGTCGACGAGCGCGTCGGACGGCGCGTGACCCGCGGCGAGGACGACGAACGCCTTGACGACGTTGCCGCGCGTCGCGTCGGGCGAGGGCACGACCGCGGCGTTGGCGACGGCGGCGTGCTTGACGAGGCAGTTCTCGATCTCGGAGGGCCCGATCCGGTAGCCGGATGCCTTGAACATGTCGTCGGCGCGACCTTCGTACCAGAGGTAGCCATCGTCGTCGATGCGCGCGACGTCGCCGGTGCGGCACCAGTCGCCGCTCCACTTGCCGCGCGTCGCGCCGTCATTCTTGTAGTACTCGATGAAGAACACCGGGTCGGGCGTGCCGTCCGAGGCGACGCGGTGCAGCGCGACGTCGCCGCTCGCGCCGGCGGCGACCTGGCGACCATCGTCGTCGAGCACGCCGACGCGGTGGCCGGGATACGGGCGTCCCATCGAGCCGGGCTTCACCGGCCACAGCTCGTGCGAGTTGCCGACGATGTAGTTCATCTCGGTCTGCCCGAACATCTCGTTGATGGTGACGCCGAGCGCGTCCCGCGCCCATTCGAGCACGGTCGTGCCGACCGCCTCGCCCGCGCTCATGATCGAGCGCAGGTCGATGTCGAACGCCTCGCGCGGCCGCGGGTACGCCTTCATCATCAGCTTGAGCGCGGTGGGGAACAGGAACACGTTGCGGATCTGGTAGCGCTCGATCAGGCGGAACGCGCGCTCGGCGTCGAAGCGGCCGCGGTAGCCGACGATCGGTTGCCCGAAATAGAACGCGGGGAGCAGCGCATCCATCAGCCCGCCGGTCCACGCCCAGTCGGCGGGCGACCAGAAGAGGTCGCCTTCGCGGGGGTAGCCGTCGTGCGAATGCACGAAGCCCGGCAGGTTGCCGATCAGGCACGAGTGCGGCATCAGCGCGGCTTTCGGGGGTCCGGTCGTGCCGCTCGTGAAGATGATGAGCGCAGGGTCCCGCGCCGCCGTTGCCACGAGCTCGAATTGCGGCGCCGCGCCGGCGACGAACTCGTCCCACGGCACCACGCCGTCCGCCGCGACGCCGGCGACGCCGACGACATGCTCGAGACCCGGCAGGCGCGGGCGGACCGGCGCCAGGTTCGGCCACGACTGCGGGTCGACGAGCGCGACGCGCGCCTCGCTGAAACGCAGCCGGTACTCGAGCGCGTCGGCGCCGAACAGGAAAGACAATGGCACGGCGACTGCGCCCATCTGGTAGACGGCGATGTGCGCGATCGCGGTCTCGGGACGTTGCGGCAGCACGATCGCCACCTTGTCGCCGCGGCGCACGCCGCGCGCCGCGAGCGCGTTCGACAGGCGGTTCGCCTCGCGCGCGAGGTCGAAGAACGTGTGCGCCGAGCGCTCGCCCGATTCATCCTCCCAGTACAGCGCAAAGCGCGCGCGGTCGCCCGCCCATCGCCGCGCGCAGGCCTCGCCGATGTTGAATGACGCGGGCACGTCCCAGCGCCAGGCCGCGCAGATCTCGGCGTAGCGGTCGTGCGATGGCTCGCGCGCGGGCGCGTCCTGCGGCATTCGGCGAATGACGATGAAGTGGCCCGG
>JAICUU010000381.1 GCA_025935675.1 Burkholderiales bacterium | reverse complement strand
TCATCCCCGCGAAAGCGCATTCCGTCATCCCCGCGAAAGATGATTCCGTCATCCCCGCGAAAGCGCATTCCGTCATCCCCGCGAAAGCGGGGATCCAGTAGTGACAATGCGGTTGCAGCACCGCGCGCCTGCGTCGTTGCACCAGGACTGGATTCCCGCATGCGCGGGAATGACGGCGCCACGACTGGTTCCCCGCATGCGCGGGAATGACGGCGCCATGGCTTTATCCCCGCTCCGGGGCGACGACGAAGGCAACCGCAGTTCGGCAGAGTAAGATTTCGCTTTCTCGCATCGCACGCATTCGCCCATGGCCGATCGCCCTCTGAAATCCGCCGGCACGCCGAAATCCCCGCCGCCGCGCCTCGCGCGCGTCGTGCTGGGCGTCACCGGCGGCATCGCCGCGTACAAGGCCGCCGAGCTGACGCGCCTGCTGGTCAAGAGCGGTGTCGCCGTCGACGTCGTGATGACCGATGCCGCGACGAAGTTCGTCACGCCGATGACGTTCCAGGCGCTGTCGGGACGACCGGTGCCGAGCGAGCTGTGGGCGTCGGGCGCCGACAACGCGATGGGCCACATCGCGCTGTCGCGTGGCGCCGATGCGATCGTCGTCGCGCCCGCGTCCGCCGATTTCATCGCCAAGGCGGCCAACGGCCATGCCGACGACCTTTTGTCGACGCTCGTCAGCGCGCGCGAGTGCCCGCTCGTCGTCGTGCCGGCAATGAATCGCCAGATGTGGGGCAATCGCGCGACGCAACGCAATGTCGCCACGCTGCGCGGCGACGGCGTGACGGTCCTCGGCCCCGATTCGGGCGACCAGGCCTGCGGCGAGGTCGGCGACGGCCGCATGGTCGAGCCCGAGGCGATCCATGCGTGGCTGTTGGCGTTGCCGTCCGCGAAAGTGCTTGCCGGCAAGCACGTGCTGCTGACGGCCGGCCCGACGTTCGAGGCGATCGACCCCGTGCGCGGCATCACCAACCGCAGCTCCGGCAAGATGGGCTACGCGCTCGCCGAGGCCGCCGTCGCGGCAGGCGCGACGGTGACGCTGGTGTCGGGGCCGACCGCGCTGCCGACGCCGCCCGGCGTCATGCGCGTCGACGTGACGAGCGCCGCGGACATGGCGAAGGCGGTGGACGCCGCCGTACCGTCGAGCGACATCTTCGTCGGCGTCGCCGCGGTCGCCGACTACACGCCGGCGAAGCCGTCAGCGCAGAAGATCAAGAAGAACGGCGCGGCGATGAAGCTCGAGCTCGCGCCGACCGTCGACATCCTCGCCACCGTCGCGGCGCGCCGCAAGCCGCCGTTCTGCGTGGGCTTCGCCGCCGAGAGCCACGACGTCGAGCGCCTCGGCGAGGAAAAGCGCAGGCGCAAGAAACTGCCGCTCGTCATCGCCAACCGCGCGCAGGACGCGATCGGCGCCGACGCCAACGAAGTGGTGCTGCTCGATTCACACGGCGCGCACCCGTTGCCGCGCATGGACAAGCGCGCGCTCGCGCGGCGGCTGGTCGAGGAGATCGCGCGGCGCTTGCCGGCGCAGCCTACGACGGCCGATCGCGCGCGTTGACCTTCGCCTGATCGGGCAGCGGCGCCGACCTGGGCGCCTTCTTGCCGGTCGCGAACAGCGCGCGACAGTTGGCGTCCTCGGCATTGCCGAGGTCGATGAACGGCAGGATCGCGAGCGGCGGCGCCAGCGCAGCGAGGCCCGCGGCAACGCCCACGCGCGCGGCGACCGGGCCGACGGCCGGCTTCGCGGTGGGATGGCGCAACGAGCCGCCGATCACGATCGGCCCGCGCAGTGCGAAAAGGCTGAACTTCTTCGACTGCGAGTGGAGGTCGAGGTCGATCGTCTCGTCGTCGAGGTCGATGCTGCCCTCGCCCTCGATGCGCACCGCGGAAGTATCGATCGT
>JAICUU010000216.1 GCA_025935675.1 Burkholderiales bacterium | reverse complement strand
CGATGCGAAAGAGGAGGCTGTAGCCGATCTGGCCGGCAGCGCCGGTGACGGCGACGCGGACGGGAGGTTTCATCGAGGTTGACTCCGGAGTCGGTTGCGTCGAAACGATCGGTGAGGGCACTCCCGCGTCGCGGCGGGGACGGCTCCGCCCGCGGGGCAGCGCCGTTTAGCGCGCTGCAGCAATGATAGCCGCCGTGCTTGCGCCCTGTCAATCCATTCTTCTATCATATGTCTTATGCAAGACAGAGGACAATCGCCACCGCATGCATCGGCCCATCGGCAGCCGAGCTACCAGCCGCTGTACCTGCAGATCCGTGCGCTCCTGGTCGCGCAGCTCGACGCCGGCGAATGGAAGCCTGGCGAGGCCATCCCGAGCGAGCACGAGCTCGCGGCGCGCTTTCGCGTGTCGCCGGGCACCGTGCGCAAGGCGATCGACGCACTGGCCACCGACAACCTCCTCGTGCGCCGGCAGGGCAAGGGCACGTTCGTCGCCACGCTGACCGGCGAGCACCCGTCGCGAGTGCGCTTTTTGCGGGTGCGCCGCGACGACGGCGTCGACGAGTACCCTGCGAGCCGGCTGCTCGACGTGCGCCGCGCCAAGGCGACCGGCGACGTCGCGAAGCGCCTGCAACTGCGCAGCGGCGAAGGCGTGCTGCAGCTTCGCCGCGTGCTGACGTTCGCCGGCGCGCCGGCCGTCCTCGACGACATCGTGCTGCCGGGCGCGCCATTCCGCGGCCTCACCAAGGCGCGCTACGACGCCTGGCGCGGCCCGCTCTACGGCTTTTTCGAGGCGGAGTTCGGCGTGCGCATGCTGAGCGCGCACGAACGGATCAAGGCGGTCGCGGCCGACAAGGCGACGGCGGCGCTGCTCGGCATCGACGAGGGCGAGCCGCTGCTCGCCGTCGAGCGCGTGACGTTCACGTACGGCGACCGGCCGGTGGAGCTTCGCCGCGGCCTGTGCGTGACGCGGCATTGCCATTACTTCAACGCGTTGGGGTGATGTCCGGCCGTGCGGCGCAGGCGGCGCCGCAAGCGCGGATCAAGCCGGCGGCGGCACGGCGAAACCCTAGCGCGCTATACTTTTACTGCTGCGCAACAAAACCGAGCCACGACGCCGGCGCCGCGCCATGAGCGCGACGCCACGCGATTCCACGAGCCCCGCGAGCGCCTTCATGTCCGCCGCCGACCGACCCGTCGCCACGCCGAAGCGCCCCGTCTATCTCAACCTGTTTGCGATCCGCCAGCCGATCCCGGCGATCGTTTCGATCCTGCACCGGATCAGCGGCGCGTTGCTGTTCCTCGTCGGCATCCCGTTGATCCTCACAGGCGTGCAGTCGAGCCTCGCATCGGCCGAGCGCTTCGCGGCGTTCGAGGCCGCGTGGTCGAGCCCGATCGCCAAGCTCGTGCTGCTCGCGCTGGTCTGGTCGTACCTCCATCACCTGCTCGCGGGCCTGCGTCACCTGATCCTCGACGTGCATATCGGACTCGACTTGAAGGCCGCGCGCATGTCGGCGGCGCTGACGCTCATGCTCGCGCTGGTCGTGACGCTTGCGATCGGGATGCGGCTATGGTGAGCCCGCACGTCCACGTGCCCGTCGGCGCGCATTACGGCTGGCGCGACTGGCTGGTGCAGCGCGTCACCGCGATCGTCATGCTCGCCTACACGGCGCTGATGATCGGGCTCGCGCTGTGGAACGGCGGCTTCGACTACGCGACATGGCGCTCGATCTTCGCGAACGGCGCGTTCAGGGTGGTGTCGTTCCTGTTCATGGCGTCGCTGCTGTGGCATGCGTGGGTCGGCGTGCGCAATATCCTGATGGACTACGTCAAGCCGGCCGGCGCGCGCCTGCTCCTCGAATGCATCGTCGTCGCGGTGCTGGTCGCCTACCTCGGCTGGACGATCTCGGTGCTGTGGGGCGGCGCCTGACATGACGGTCCCCGTGCGCCAGTTCGACGCGGTGATCGTCGGCGCCGGCGGCGCCGGCATGCGCGCGGCGATCGAGCTCGCCGAGGCGGGCCTGTCGGTGGCCGTGCTGTCGAAGGTGTTCCCGACGCGGTCGCACACGGTGGCCGCGCAAGGCGGCATCGGCGCGTCGCTCGGCAACATGTCCGACGACAACTGGCTGTGGCACATGTACGACACCATCAAGGGCTCCGACTGGCTCGGCGACCAGGATGCGATCGAGTACATGTGCCGGATGGCGCCGCAGGTGGTGTACGAGCTCGAGCACTTCGGCATGCCGTTCGACCGCAATGCCGACGGCACGATCTACCAGCGTCCGTTCGGCGGCCATTCGGCGAACTTCGGCGAGCGTCCGGTGCAGCGCGCCTGCGCCGCCGCCGACCGCACCGGCCACGCGCTGTTGCACACGCTCTACCAGCGCAACGTGCGCGAGCGCACGCAGTTCTTCGTCGAGTGGATGGCGCTCGACCTCGTGCGCGACGCCGAGGGCGCGGTGCTCGGCGTCGTCGCGATGGAAATGGAAACCGGCGACGTCTACGTGCTGCAGGCCAAGGCGACGATCTTCGCCACCGGTGGCGCAGGGCGCATCTTCGCCGCGTCGACCAACGCCTTCATCAACACCGGCGACGGCCTCGGCATGACGGCACGCGCCGGGTTGCCGCTCGAGGACATGGAGTTCTGGCAGTTCCACCCGACCGGCGTCGCGGGCGCGGGAGTGCTGATCACCGAAGGCGTGCGCGGCGAGGGCGGCATCCTGCTCAACTGCAACGGCGAGCGCTTCATGGAGCGCTACGCGCCGAACCTGAAGGACCTCGCGTCGCGCGACATCGTCAGCCGCTCGATGGACCAGGAGATCAAGGAGGGGCGCGGCTGCGGTCCGCACAAGGACTACGTGCTCCTGAAGCTCGACCATCTCGGGCCCGACGTCATCATGAAGCGGCTGCCGTCGATCCGCGAGATCGCGATCAAGTTCGCGAACGCCGATCCGATCAAGGAGCCGATCCCGGTCGTGCCGACGATCCATTACATGATGGGCGGCATCCCGACGAACATCCACGGGCAGGTCGTCGCACCCAGGCACGGTGATCCCGGCGTCGTCGTCGAGGGCCTGTACGCGGTCGGCGAATGCGCGTGCGTTTCCGTGCATGGCGCAAACCGGCTCGGCACGAATTCGCTGCTCGACCTTCTCGTGTTCGGCCGCGCCGCCGGCGATTTCATCGTGAGCCGCAACCTGGCGGCGCTTGCGCACAAGGCGCTGCCGCCGGACGCCGGCGACGCGTCGCTCGCGCGGCTTGCGCGGCTCGACGCGGCGACGTCGGGCGAGCGGGTTGCGGATGTCGGCAACGAGCTGCGCAGGACGATGCAGTCGCATTGCGGCGTGTTTCGCAACGAAGCGCTGCTGGCCGAAGGTGTCGCGAAGGTGATGGAGCTCGAGGACCGCGTCGCGCGCAGCGCCATCGACGACAAGAGCCGCACGTTCAACACGGCGCGGGTCGAAGCGCTCGAGCTCGACAACCTGATCGAGGTGGCCAAGGCGACGATCGTGTCTGCGCTCGCGCGCCACGAATCGCGCGGCGCCCAGGCGCGAAGCGATTATCCCAACCGCGACGACGTGCACTGGCTGAAGCACACGCTGTGGTATCGCGAGGGCAACCGGCTCGATTACAAACCCGTGCACCTCACCCCGTTGTCCGTCGAATCGTTCCCGCCGAAGGCGCGTACCTACTGACCGTCCGAAGGGCCGCATGAGATTCCGCATCTACCGCTACGACCCGGAGAAGGACGCGAAGCCGCGGCTCCAGGAGTACGACATCGCGCTCGATCCGCACGACCGGATGCTCCTCGACGCGCTGATCCGGCTGAAGGCAACCGACGATTCGCTCGCCTTCCGGCGCAGTTGTCGCGAGGGGGTGTGCGGCTCCGATGCGATGAACATCAACGGCAAGAATGGCCTCGCATGCATCACCAACCTCAAGAATCTGAAGGAGCCCGTGGATCTGCGGCCGCTCCCCGGATTGCCGGTGATCCGCGATCTGATCGTCGACATGAGCCAGTTCTTCAAGCAATACCACTCGGTGCGTCCGTATCTTGTCAACGACACGCCGCCGCCCGAGCGCGAGCGGCTGCAGTCGCCGGCTGCGCGCGAGCAGCTCGATGGTCTCTACGAGTGCATCCTGTGTGCGTGTTGCTCGACGGCGTGCCCGTCGTTCTGGTGGAACCCGGACAAGTTCGTCGGTCCCGCCGGCCTGTTGCAGGCTTACCGCTTCATCGCCGACAGCCGCGACCACGACGTCAACCAGCGGCTCGACAACCTCGAGGATCCCTACCGGCTGTTCCGCTGCCACACGATCATGAATTGCGTCGACGTATGTCCCAAGAACCTGAATCCGACGCTTGCGATCGAGAAGATCAAGGATCTCATGGTGAAGCGGACGGTGTAGCGTCCTTCGCGAGCGATGGTGATCGACAATGCGAGACTGAGGCGCATCCGCTGGCGCTGCCGGCGCGGCATGCTGGAGAACGATCTCATGCTGTCGCGCTTCCTCGACCGCTGCGCCGATACGCTGACCGAAGACGACATTGCAAATCTGGACGCGCTTCTCCATATGTCTGACAACGCACTGTGGGATCTGCTGAGCGGCCGGGCCGAAGCCGACGATCCGCGCCTCGCGTCGTTCGCCGCGCGCCTTGCACAGGGATGAATCCGAACCAGGAACCGAAGGACGTCCGATGACCGACTCCACTGCCACCCTCCAGTTTTCCGACGGCTCGCCGTCGGTCACGTTTCCGATCCTGACCGGGACGATCGGCCCGCAGGTGATCGACATCCGCACGCTGTACGGCAAGACGGGCAGGTTCACCTACGACCCTGGCTTCCTGTCCACGGCCGCGTGCAGCTCCGCAATCACGTACATCGACGGCGACAAGGGCGAGCTGCTCTACCGCGGCTATCCGATCGAGGAGTTGGCGGTCAAGACCGATTACCTCGGCACGTGCTACCTGCTGCTGTACGGCGAGCTGCCGAACCAGGCGCAGAAGGACGACTTCGTGAGCCGCGTCACGAATCACACGATGGTCAACGAGCAGATGCAGTTCTTCATGCGCGGCTTCCGGCGCGACGCGCACCCGATGGCGGTGCTCACGGGACTGGTGGGCGCAATGAGCGCGTTCTACCCCGATTCGATCAACCTCAACGACGCGCACCAGCGCGACATCTCCGCGATCCGGCTCATCGCGAAGATGCCGACGCTGATTGCCATGGCGTACAAGTACTCGTGCGGCCAGCCGTACATGTACCCGCGCAACGATCTGTCGTACGCGGCGAACTTCATGCGGATGATGTTCGCGACGCCCTGCGAGGATTACACCGTCAACGACGTGCTGGTGCGCGCGCTCGACCGCATCTTCATCCTGCATGCCGACCACGAGCAGAACGCCTCGACGTCGACGGTGCGGCTTTGCGCGTCGTCGGGCACGAACCCGTTCGCGGCGATCGCCGCCGGCGTCGCCTGCCTGTGGGGGCCGGCGCATGGCGGCGCCAACGAGGCGGCGCTGAACATGCTCGAGGAGCTGCAGGCGGCGGGCGGCACCGCCAGGCTCGGCGAGTTCG
>JAICUU010000366.1 GCA_025935675.1 Burkholderiales bacterium | reverse complement strand
GATCGGCGCAGCGAGCCGTCTACAATGCCGCACCCCGGGCCGCCGGCCACGAGCCGACCGCGCCCACCAAACTCCGGAGGACCACCCGTGCTCACCCGCAGTGTCGCATTCATCGCATTCCTCTGCCTCGGCGCCGCCACCGCGTTCGCCGATGGCAAGCCTCGCATCGACAAGGCCGCGGATCTTCCGCGCTTCAGCTACACGATCAGCGGCAAGGTCGACGAGCTCGTCACCGATCCCGCCAAGTTCGCGAAGTTCGCCGCCGAGGTGCGGCGCGACACGCAATCGGTGCTCGACAAGTACGAGATCGCCGATCGCGCGACGCTGCGGCAGCTCGAAGGCGAGCTCGCACAGCTCGACTACCTCGACGGCCATTACGACGAGGCGTTGAAGCGCGCGGCGACGATCAAGAGCCTGCAGGACAAGCCCGCCGACAAGCTGATGTCGGGCTTGCAGCTTCGCGCGATGATCGCCGCCGACCGCAAGGAGAACGGCCACGCGTCCGACGCCTATCGCAAGGAAGTCGGCCGCCTCATCGACGCCGAGCTCAACGGCATGCCGTACGAGGTCGTGCAGAACGAGGTCAAGGAATCGAAGGCCGGCGCCGAGATCACCAGCGAGGCGCTGATGCTGGGATACGTGCGCAACGTCATCCAGCCGACGGTCGACAAGGCCGGCAGCGTGAGCTCCGACTTGGCACCCGCGATCGTCAACGCGCGCTACCGCGTCGTCGCGACGCTGCCGCTCAAGGACACGTTGATCGCGGCGTACAGCGGCTATCTCGCCGCGCACCATGTCGACAAGCCCGACATCTGGGCGGCGCGCGACGTCGCGCTCGCGCCTGGAAAGGGCTACAAGGACGTCAACGTCGCGATCTGGGACAGCGGTGTCGATCTTTCGCTTTATCCGGGCCGCTTTGTGAAGGAAGCGAGCGGCGTGCCGGCGATCATCGCGTTCGACCGATTCACGCAGCCGGCGAGCGGCGACCTGCAGGACATTCCACCGGACTTGAAGAACAAGATCCCGCAATTGAAGGAGCGCCTGAAGGGCTTCTCCGACCTGCAGTCGAACATCGACAGCCCGGAGGCGAGCGCGTTGAAGCAATACCTCTCGACGCTGCAGCCCGACCAGTACAAGAGCACGGTCGAGGAGATCGGCCTCGCCGGCAACTGGATGCACGGCACGCACGTCGCGGGCATCACCGTCAAGGGCAACCCGTACGCGCGCATCGTCGTCGGCCGCATCGAGTTCGACTGGCATCTGCTGCCCGAGCCGTGCCCGACGAAGGAATTGACCGAGCAGGACGCGCGCAACTCGCAAAGCTACGTCGACTTCTTCAAGCGCAACCACGTGCGCGTCGTCAACATGAGCTGGGGCGGGTCGGTGAAGGGCGTCGAGGAACAGCTCGAGCTCTGCAACATCGGCAGGACGCCCGCCGAGCGCAAGGCGCTCGCGCGCGAGTACTTCGACATCCAGAAGCACGGCCTCGAGAAGGCGTTCGCGAGCGCGCCCGAGATCCTGTTCGTCACCGCGGCCGGCAACAGCAACGAGGACGCGACGTTCACCGAGGACATTCCCGCCGGCATCCGCCTGCCGAACCTTATCACCGTCGGCGCGGTCGACAAGGCCGGCGACGAGGCGTCGTTCACGAGCTACGGCCCGACGGTGGTCGTCGACGCCAACGGCTACCAGGTCGAGAGCACGATTCCCGGCGGCGACAAGCTCGCCGAGTCGGGCACGTCGATGGCGTCTCCGCAGGTGGCGAACCTCGCGGCGAAGATCCTCGCGATCGATCCAAAGCTCAAGCCGACCGAGGTGATCAAGCTCATTCGCGAGACGGCGGATACGACGCCCGACGGCCGTCGCCACCTGATCAACCCGAAGAAGGCGATCGCGAAGGTCGAGGCGCGCGCCGCGGCGTGAACGATCGTCATCCCCGCGAAAGCGGGGATCCAGTGGTGACGACGGGATGGACGCCACGTGCATTCGGCGTGGCGCCACGGCTGGATTCCCGCATGCGCGGGAATGACGACGGGGGGCGTTCGTAGAAATGAGGGTGGCTCAACGCACCGGAATGACGGCAGGTAGCGCGACGCCGAGCTTTGCCGCCCACGGCGCGATCAGGGGAATGATCGTCGGGTAGAGCGCGACGCCGTGCGCGCGCTGGTCGCGTGCCAACGCCAGCCCGCGCTCCCCCGGCAGCCGAACCGGCGACGCGGGATCGCGCGGCGTCGACGCG
>JAICUU010000364.1 GCA_025935675.1 Burkholderiales bacterium | reverse complement strand
CGCATCGGCGCGAACGAGCTCAACGCGATCTACGTGATGCACGCGTATCTCGATGCGCAGAAGGAATACGCGTCGAAGGACCGCAACGGCGACGGCGTGCTGCAATACGCGACGCGCCTCGGCAGCACGCCCGGCAAGCAGGATGGCTTGTACTGGCCGGCCGACGCGTCGAAAGGCGAGGAAGAGAGTCCCTTCGGCCCGCTGGTCGCCGAAGCCGGGCCTTATCTCAAGGGCCATACCGCGGCGGAGCCTTATCGCGGCTACTACTACAAGATCCTCACGAGCCAGGGCAAGAGCGCGCCGGGCGGTGCGTACAACTACATCATCAACGGGCGGATGATCGCCGGCTTCGCGCTGGTGGCCTATCCGGCGCAATACGGCGAAAGCGGCGTGATGACGTTCATCGTCAGCCACAACGGCAAGGTCTTCCAGAAGGATCTCGGCAAGAACACGGGTGCACTCGGCGCGAAGATGGACGCGTTCGATCCCGCGCCGGGCTGGAAGGAAGTCACGTCACCATAGCCGCACGCAAGACATCCACGAACATTCAACCGGAAGAAAAACCCATGAACAGGATGTGGCTGCTCGCAGGCATCGTCGGATTCGCGGTCGTCACCGCGGCGAACGCGCAAACCGGCGTCGCGGTCGTCGGCAAGGGCCCGGGCGTCGTCGGCGGCGCGAACGTCGTCGAAGTCGCCGCGACGATCAAGGCGATCAACCACAAGACCCGCGAAGTCACGCTGGTCGGGTCACAGGGCCGCGAGATCGTCGTCACCGCCGGACCCGAGGTCAAGAATTTCGCGAAGATGAAAGTCGGCGATCACGTGACCGCGCAATACACGGAAGCGCTGACGCTCGAGTTGCACAAGGGCAGCACTGCTGCCGTCGCCCGTACCGAGCAGGCGGGCGCGATGGGCGCGAAGCCGGGCGAGCAGCCCGCGGGCGCGATGGGACGCAAGGTGACGATCACCGCCGAGGTGATGGCGGTCGATCCCGACCAGCACACGGTCACGTTGCGCGGCCCGAAGCGCACGGTGGTGCTGCCGGTGCAGGATCCGGAGCAGTTGAAGCTCATCGCCAAGGGCGATCGCGTGCAGGCGACCTACGTCGAGGCCGTCGCGATCGCCGTGACGCCGGCGAACCCTGCGAAGCCCGCGGAGTCCGCAAAGCCCGCGAAGCCCGCGGAGCCGGCGAAGCCCGCGCACTGAGCGCGGTCGCGATCGCAAAGCGCGGGCGCGGCGACGACCGCGGCTCGTTGTAATCTTTGGCAGACCCCTGCCGAGGATTGCCGATGACCGCCGCCGCCGCCGTCCGACCCGCCGTTCGCAACACGCCGCCGTTCCGTGCCGACCACGTCGGCAGCTTCCTGCGCCCGAAGAAGCTCCTCGACGCACGTGCCGAGCACAAGGCCGGCACACTGTCCGGCGAGGCGCTGCGCAAGATCGAGGACGACGCGATCCGCGACATCGTCCGCTACCAGGAGAACCTGGGCTACCGCGGCATCACCGATGGCGAGTTCCGCCGCACGTACTTCCACATCGACTTCCTGACGCAGCTCGCCGGCGTGACCACCAAGGGCGGTATCAGCGTCAGCTTTCACAGCGCCGCCGGCAACGTCGACTTCGCGCCGCCGGTGATGCAGGTGACCGAGCGCGTGCGCCATGCGCAGCCGATCCAGCGCCGCGACTTCGAGTTCCTGCGCTCGGTGGTCACGCGCACGCCCAAGGTGAGCATCCCGTCGCCGACGATGCTGCACTTCCGCGGCGGCCGCGGCGCGATCAGCAAGGACGCGTATCCCGACCTCGAAGCGTTCTACGCCGACGTCGCGCGCGCCTACCAGGAGGAGATCGCCGACCTCGCCGCCGCCGGCTGCACCTACCTGCAGCTCGACGACACCAACCTCGCGTACCTGTGCGACGACAAGATGCGCGAAGGCGCGCGCTCGCGCGGCGACGATCCCGACGAGCTGCCGCGGCGCTATGCGCGCCTCATCAACGCGGCGATCGCGAAGAAGCCCGCCAACATGACGGTGTGCGTGCACCTGTGCCGCGGCAACTTCAAGAGCGCGTGGGCGGCGGAGGGCGGTTACGAGCCGGTCGCCGAGGTGCTGTTCAACGAGCTCGCCGTCGACGGCTACTTCCTCGAGTACGACGACGCGCGCTCGGGCGACTTCGCGCCATTGCGGCACGTGCCGAAGGGCAAAACGGTGGTGCTCGGCCTCGTCAGCACCAAGGTCGGCACGCTCGAGAGCAAGGACTACCTGAAGCACCGCATCGACGACGCGGCGCGGCTCGTGCCGATGGAGCAGCTGTGCCTGTCGCCGCAGTGCGGCTT
>JAICUU010000234.1 GCA_025935675.1 Burkholderiales bacterium | reverse complement strand
GCCGTCCAAACCTACCAGACGGACCTCGGGCGCAGTGATTTCCCGGTTGATCCTCTGCTGCTTTTCGAGTGCTATGTGCGAATCTCCTCGTATCGTTGAAAACGGCCGTCGCGTGTGCCGCGCCGCCGCCGTCGCAGAATCTGCGCTCGGCGACTTCAGAGGCGCTCGGTCACTTCCGCCTGGAATCGCGCGACGACGTCCTCGAAGCGCATGGTCCCGAGATCCGCGCCGGCGCGTGTACGCACGGCCACCGTTCCAGCCTCCCGCTCCTTGTCGCCGACGATCAGTTGATACGGCAACTTTTGGAGGCTATGTTCTCGAATTTTATAGGTTATTTTCTCGTTGCGCAAATCGTCCGCGACGCGGAATCCGGCCACCTGCAGCTTTTTCGCCACGTCCGCGGCATAGGCGGCCGTACGGTCGGTGATCGACAGGACCACGGCCTGGATCGGGGCGAGCCACAACGGGAAGGCCCCGGCATGGTGCTCGATCAGCATGCCGATGAAGCGCTCGAGCGAGCCGACGATCGCGCGGTGGAGCATGACCGGCGTCTTGCGGGTGTTGTCCTCGTCGACGAATTCGGCGCCCAGGCGCCCCGGCATCTGGAAATCGACCTGCATCGTTCCGCATTGCCACGAGCGGCCGATGGAATCCTTGAGGTGATATTCGACCTTCGGCCCGTAAAAGGCGCCTTCTCCAGGTAACTCCTCCCAACTTGCACCGCAGGCTCGAAGACCGTCGCGAAGCGCCGCCTCGGCACGGTCCCACTCTTCGTCGGTGCCAAGGCGAGGCGTCGGCCGCAGCGCGATCTTGACGGCGACGTCGTGGAAACCAAAGTCGCGGTAGACGTCCATCGCCTGGGTGTGGAAGGCGACCACCTCGCCCTGGATCTGGTCCGCCTTGCAGAAGATGTGGCCGTCGTCCTGCGTGAAGCCGCGCACCCGGAGGAGCCCGTGCAGCGCGCCGGACGGCTCGTTGCGATGGCACGCGCCGAACTCGCCGTAGCGCAGCGGCAGGTCGCGGTAGCTGCGCAGGTCCGCGTTGAAGATCTGCACGTGGCCGGGACAGTTCATCGGCTTGATCGCGAAGTCGTGCTTCTCGGACTCCGTCGTGAACATCGCGTCCTTGTAGTTCTGCCAGTGCCCGGACTTTTCCCACAGCGCGCGGTCGAGGATCAGCGGGCAGCGCACCTCCTGGTAGCCGCTCTTGCGGTAGACGCCGCGCATGTATTGCTCGACGACCTGCCACACCGACCAGCCCTTCGGATGCCAGAACACCATGCCGGGGGCCTCGTCCTGCAGGTGGAAGAGGTCGAGCGCGCGCCCGAGCTTGCGGTGGTCGCGCTTCTCGGCTTCCTCGATGCGGTGGAGGTACGCGTCGAGGTCCTCCTTTTTCGCCCACGCGGTGCCGTAGATCCGCTGCAGCATCTCGTTCTTCGAGTCGCCGCGCCAGTAGGCGCCGGCGAGCTTGGTCAGCTTGAAGACCTTGAGGCGGCCGGTCGACGGCACGTGCGGTCCGCGGCACAGGTCGATGAAGCCGCCCTCGCGGTAGAGCGAGATCGGCTCGGCCGACGGGATCGACGCGATGATCTCGGCCTTGTAGTGCTCGCCCATGCCCTCGAAGAATTTCACGGCCTCGTCGCGCGGCATCTCCGAGCGCACGACGGGCTCGTCCTTGCGGGCGAGCTCCGCCATCCGCTTTTCGATGGCCGCGAGGTCCTCCGGCGTGAAGGGCCGCTTGTAGCTGAAGTCGTAGTAGAAGCCGTCCTCGATGACCGGGCCGATGGTCACCTGCGCGTCGGGAAAGAGCTCCTTGACCGCATAGGCGAGGAGGTGCGCCGTCGAATGGCGGATGACGTCGAGCCCGGCCGGGTCCTTGTCGGTGACGATCGCGAGTGTCGCGTCGCGATCGACGACGTGCGAGGTATCGACGACCTTGCCGTCGACCTTGCCGGCGAGCGCGGCCTTGGCGAGGCCAGGTCCGATCGACGCGGCGATCTCGGCGACGCTGACCGGCTTGTCATAGGCCCGCACGGATCCGTCGGGCAGGGTGATGTTCGGCATGGGGGACCTCCAGGCGAAAAAAAGTGCGGTCGAGCCGCACCTTGTTCGTCCTCGAGGACGCGCGCGAACCCGACGCGGTGGCTATCCGGGGAGAAAACGCGTTCGCGGTGTCATAACCGATCCCTTTCGCGGCGGGCCGAAGGCCGAGGACTGCAACGATGCGCGCCGCGCGGAGGCGACGGCGCCATGCTGTCATTATACCCGCGCCGTGTCGGCGATCGCCCACACGGGAATCGGCATCGCGCCGTTTACGCGGGAGCGCATGGCCGCTACGCTCGTCGGGGGCGGGGCGGGGAGCGCGGGATGATCGGGACGCTGTGGACAGCGGCGAAGGCGTGGCTCGACGAGCGGTGCTTGAGCCACTCGGCGGGCATCGCGTTCTACACGGTCCTGTCGCTGTCGCCGTTCCTCGTGCTGGCGCTCGCCGCGGCGAGCTTCCTCGTCGACGGCGGCATGGCGATCTCGCAGGTGCGCCGGCAGCTCGGGTCGCTGGTCGGTCCCGAGGCGGCCGACCTCGTCGCGACGATGGTGTCGAGCGCCAACGAGACACGCTACAGCGGCGTCGCCGCGATGGTCGCGCTCGGCGCCACGCTGTTCGGCGCGACGGCGGCGGTCGCCGAGCTCAAGGCAGCCCTCGACAGCCTGTTCTGCGAGCCCGAGGCGCGCGGGCTGATGCGCCGCCTCGTGCGCGTACGGCTCGTTGCGCTCGTGGCCGCGCTCGCGCTCGGCTTCGTCATCGTCGCGACGCTGGTGGCGAGCTCGCTCCTGACGGCGTTCATCGGCAGCCTCGGCGTCACCGGCGACCTCGCGCACGCGCTCGCGCTCGCCGGCAACGAGGTCGTGTCGCTCGCGGTGGTGACCGGCGCGTTCTACGGCCTCTTGCGCTTCGTGCCCGGCGAGCCCCTCCCGCGGCGCGCGACGCTGATCGGCGCGGTCACCGCGGCGCTGCTCTTCGAGGTCGCGCGCTTCGGCATCGCCGCCTATATTCGCCACGCGACGGTGATCAAGGCGTACGGCGCGGCGGGCGCGCTCGTCGTGCTGATGCTGTGGGTCTATTACGTCACCGCGATGTTCCTCTATGGCGCGCTGGTCGCGCGCGAGCACGTCGCGCGCCACGCGGCGCAGTTGCAGACCCGCGCTACCGGCGCCGTCACGACTGCGCTAGCATCGGTCGTCGCGCATCGGCGCGGGAATGCATCGCCACCCGCGTCGACGCGCTGACGCGCCGCGTTCCCGCGCCGCGCTTCCAGGCCGTTCCCGCGCCGGTCCTCCATGTCCACGCCGTCGATCTTTTCCCTCGAAGTCAATCCCGCGATCCCCGAGCGCCTCGCCCGGCTCGCCGAGCTCGCCGACAACCTTTGGTACGGGTGGAGCCACACGACGCGAGCCCTCTTCGCGCGGCTCGACTCCGAGCTCTGGCGCGCGGTGGGGCAAAGCCCCAAGGCGCTCCTGAAGCGCATCGACGAGGCGAAGCTGCAGGCGGCCGCGCAGGACGCCGTGTTCCTGCATGCCTACCACCAGGTGCTGGCGACGTTCGACACGTACATGCGCGAGACGCTGCCGCCCTCGTCCGACGCCGACACGGGGCTCGTCGCCTATTTCTGCGCCGAGTTCGGCATCCACGAGAGCCTGCCGATCTACTCGGGGGGCCTGGGCATCCTCGCCGGCGATCACTGCAAGGCGGCGAGCGACGCCGGCCTGCCGTTCGTGGCCATCGGGCTCCTGTATCGCCAGGGCTATTTCGTGCAGACGATCGACGCGGAAGGCGAGCAGGCAGCGGCGTACCACGATTCCGATTTCGACGACCTGCCGATCGACGCCGTGACCGACGCGACCGGGGCGGCACTCGTCGTCGAGGTCGACATGGGCGGCCGGCGCGTCGGTGCCAAGGTGTGGCATTGCGCGGTCGGACGCGTGCCGCTGTACCTCCTCGACACCGACATCGCGCAGAACGCCGAGGACGACCGCCTCATCACGTACCGCCTGTACGGCGGCGACCGGCGCACGCGCCTCGAGCAGGAGCTCCTGCTCGGCATCGGCGGCGTGCGCGCGCTCGCCGCGCTCGGCATCGAGCCCGCCGTGTGGCATGTCAACGAGGGGCACCCGGCGTTCATGATCGTCGAGCGCACGGGCCGCGCGATGCGCGGCGGCCTTTCGCAGGACGCCGCGCTCGAGGCGGTCGCGGCATCGACGGTGTTCACCACGCACACGCCCGTTCCGGCCGGGCACGACGAGTTCGCCGCGGCCGACGTCGCGGCGGCGCTCGGCGCGGATGCCGCGGCCACCGGCATCGACGTCGAGCGCATCCTCGCGCTCGGCCGCCCGCCCGGCGGCGACGCCTTCAACATGACGACGCTCGCGCTGCGCGGCTCGCGCTTCCACAACGGCGTGTCACGCATCCATGGCGGCGTGTCGGCGCGGATGCTGGGCGACCTGTGGCCCGAGGTCGACGCCGACGAGAACCCCATCGGCTACGTGACCAACGGCGTGCACGTGCCGACGTTCCTCGCGCCGGAGTGGAGCGCGGTGTTCGACCGCTTCCTCGGCTACGGCTGGCTCAATCGCCTGGGCGACCCGCGCACCGAGCGCGACCTCTTCGCGATTCCCGACCAGGTGTTCTGGAGCACGCACCAGCAACGCAAGACCGAGCTCCTGAAGCTCGTGCAGAAGCGCGTGCGCGCCCAGTACCTGCGCAACGGCGGCAGCGAGTCGCACATCGACCGGATGCTGCGGCTCCTGCGCGCCGACGACCCCAACGTGCTGACGATCGGCTTCGGGCGGCGGTTCGCCACCTACAAGCGCGCGACGCTCTTGTTCAACGACCTCGACGCGATACGCCGGATCGTCGCCGATGCCGAGCGTCCGGTAGTGTTCGTGTTCGCAGGCAAGGCGCATCCGGCCGACGAGCCGGGGCAGGACCTTATCCGCGCGATCTCGCGAATGGGCCGCGAGCCGGCGTTCGAAGGACGCGTCGTGCTCGTCGAGGGCTACGACATGCGCTTCGCGCGCCACCTCGTCACCGGCGTCGACGTGTGGCTCAACAACCCCGTGTATCCGCTCGAGGCGAGCGGCACGTCGGGCATGAAGGCGGGCATCAACGGCGTC
>JAICUU010000202.1 GCA_025935675.1 Burkholderiales bacterium | reverse complement strand
GCGGGAATCCAGCCTTTTGGCGCAACGATTGATGCGACGGCAGCACAGCCGCCGCGTCACGACTGGATCCCCGCTTGCGCGGGGATGACGAACCGGCTTGCGCGTGGATGACGAACCGGCTTGCGCGGGGATGACGAACCGGCTTGCGCGGGGATGACGGACAGCCGTTCGGCTGGATGACGAGACGTCTGCCGTCAGGCGACCAGCAGGCGATGATGCCGGGGCGACGCCGGCGGGCGGCGATCGTCGACGCGCGTCTCGCGCTTGCCGCTCAATTGCCGCACGCGGCCGAGGCCGCTGATCGACTTCGTCAGCGCAGGATCGCCGAGGTAGCTCACCTGGCCGGCGCCCGAGATGCTGACGGCGAGCGACTTCGCCGCGTTGACGACGACGTTGCCGGCGCCGCTGACGTCGACCTGCGCGCGCTCGCTCGCGAGATCGGCGGCCTCATACTCGCCGGCGCCGGAGATCTCGATCCGCTGCGCGGTGGCGCGCCCCGCGACGTTCGCCTTGACCGAGCCGGAGCCTTCGATGCGGAGCTCCTCGACGTCGAGGCCGCGCAGGTCGAGCGTGCCCGCGCCCGACACCTCGATCGCGAGCTTCGGCACGCGCAGCGCGGTGGCATGCGCCTCGACGTTGCCCGAGATCGCGATGCGGTCGAGGTCCGTGAACGTGATCGTGACCTTGGGACGCGTCTTCGGCTCGCGGTCGAGGAACCAGCGCCGCCAGTCGCGCTGATTGCCGCCGCTCGAGATCACCAGCGTGCCGCGTTCCACCTGCGCCACCGCCGGCACGTTGCCCGAGGTTTCGATACGGATCGATGGCGTGGTGCCCTGCACCAGCGCGACGTCGGCGACGCCGCGGATGCGGATCGCATGGAAGGACTCGAGCGCGCGATCGACGGCCTGCGGCTGTAGCGCCTCGCGACCGTGTCCGAAGGGCAGGCCGGCGAGCGTGAACCACGCCGCCGCCGCGGACACGAGGACCGCGGCCACGAGCAGGATGACGAGGATGCGACGCTCCATGGGGCCTTCATGCGGAGGTTACCCCGCTTGGATGCGGGATCGGCGCGCGGCGGATTCAACGGTGCTTGCAGCGTCGAGCATTACTGTATACAGTATCCAATAGCGGTCGACCACAGGAGGAAGGGATGGCGGACTCGAACGAGCGGATCCGGGTGCTGATCGCCAAGGTGGGCCTGGACGGCCACGATCGCGGCGTCAAGATCGTCGCACGCACGCTGCGCGACGCCGGCATGGACGTGATCTACACCGGCCTCCACCGCACGCCCGAGGAAGTCGTCGAAGCGGCCGTGCAGGAGGACGTCGACGTCATCGGCGTCTCCATCCTCTCGGGCGCGCACATGACCGTGTTCCCGAAGATCCTCGACGCGCTGCGGGCGCGAGACGCCGACGACATCCTGGTGGTCGGCGGCGGCGTCATTCCCGACGACGACTGCGAAGCGCTGAAGGCGCGCGGCGTCCGCGAGATCCTGCTGCAGGACACGCCGCCCGCCGAGATCGTCGGCATGATCCGCCGTGTCGTCGCCGAGCGCGGCGCGCGCTAGGAAGGCGCCATGGAACAGTGGTCGTTCCCACCGAAGTTCGACGCCGCGTACGCGCCGCCGCCGGGGTCGCGCTACTGGTTCCCGCAGCGCGAGACGATGCCGGCGGCCGATCGTGACAAGGCGATCCTCGCGCGCTTGAAAGAAGTCACGCGCTACGCGTGGGATCGCTCGCCGATGTACCGGCGCAAGTGGGAGGAGGCAGGCTTCCATCCGGATCAGCTCAAGTCGCTCGAGGACTTCGAGTCGCGCGTGCCGGTGCTCACCAAGCAGGACCTGCGCGCGTCGCAGGCGAAGTCGCCGCCGTTCGGCGAGTACCTGTGCGTCCCCGAAAGCGAAATTTTCCACCTCCACGGCACGTCGGGGACGACGGGCCGGCCGACGGCGTTCGCGATCGGTCGCGACGACTGGGACTCGATCGCCAACGCGCACGCGCGCATCCTGTGGGGCATGGGCCTGCGGCCCGGCGACACGATCTTCATCGCCGCGATCTTCAGCCTCTACATGGGATCGTGGGGCTCGCTGTCCGGCGCCGAGCGGCTGCATGCGAGGGCGTTCCCGTTCGGCGCGGGCGCCGCGGGCATGACCGCGCGCGCGGCGATGTGGCTCGACCTCGTCAAGCCGCGCGGCCTCTACGCCACGCCGTCGTTCGCGCTGCACCTCGCCGAGGTCGCGAAGCAGGAAGGCTACGACCCGCGCCGCTTCGGCCTCGAGGTGATGTTCTTCTCGGGCGAGCCCGGTGCGTCGGTGCCGGCGGTCCGCGATCGCATCGCCGAACTCTACGGCGCCCACGTCATCGATTGCGGCTCGATGGCGGAGGTGACGCCGTTCATGAACATCTCCGGCACCGCCGAGACCGACGGCATGCTGCTGTGGCAGGACATCGTCTACACCGAGGTCTGCGATCCCAGGACCTTTCGGCGCGTGCCCTATGGCGAGCGCGGTACGCCGGTGTACACGCACCTCGAGCGCACGTCGCAGCCGATGATCCGGCTGCTGTCGGGCGACCTCACGTTGTGGGAAGACGGGCCCAATCCCTGCGGGCGCACCTACCCGCGCCTGCCGCAGGGTGTGTTCGGCCGCATCGACGACATGTTCACGATCCGCGGCGAGAACGTCTACCCGAGCGAGGTCGAGGCGGTGATCGCGAAGCTCGAAAGCTACGGCGGCGAGCACCGGATCGTCATCTCGCGCGACGGCGCGATGGACGAGCTCCTCGTCCGCGTCGAAGCCGATGCCGACTGCGTCGCGCGCGGCGCGGCGGCGCAGGACGCGCTGCGCGACGCGGCGGCGAAGGCGCTCAGCAAGATGCTCGGCCTGCGCGCGCGGGTCGAGGTCGTGCCGGCCAATACGTTCCCGCGCACCGACTTCAAGGCGCGGCGCGTGATCGACGACCGCGAGGTGTTCCGCGAGATGAACGCGCGCCTCGACGATCGCAAGGCCTGAGGCGATGGCCTACGTCGCGTCGGCGACGCTCGTGCCCGCGGCGCTCGCGGGCGACGTGCGCGCGATCGCGCGTCTCCTGACGCGCGCCGAGAACGGCACGCCGGAGGCGCGCGCCGCGTTCGATGCGCTGTTCGCGAAAACCGGCCGCGCCCACGTCGTCGGCATCACCGGCGTGCCGGGCAGCGGCAAGTCGACGCTGGTCGCGAAGCTCGCGGCGGCGATCCGCGCGAGCGGGCGCACCGTGGCGATCGTCGCGATCGACCCGTCGTCGCCGTTCTCGGGCGGCGCGATCCTCGGCGACCGCATCCGCATGGGGGAGCTCGGCGGTGACCCGGGCGTGTTCGTGCGCAGCATGGCGACGCGCGGGTCGCTGGGCGGCCTCGCGCGGGGCACGCTCGAGGCGGTCGACGTCCTCGACGCCGCCGGCTACGACCTCGTGATGATCGAGACCGTGGGCGTGGGCCAGGACGAGGTGGAGGTCGCCCGCGCGGCGCACACGACCGTCGTGGTCTCGGCGCCGGGTCTCGGCGACGACATCCAGGCGATCAAGGCCGGCGTGCTCGAGATCGCCGACGTGCACGTGGTCAGCAAGTGCGACCGGCCCGACGCGAACCGCACGATCGCCGATCTCAAGAACATGCTCGCGCTCGGATTGCGCACGGATGGCGCCGCCTGGCGTCCGCCGGTGATCGCGACCAGCGCGGCGCGCGACGAGGGCATCGGCGAAGTCCTCGCCGCGATCGACGGCCACCGCGGGGCGCTCGAGGCGTCGGGCGAGATCGCCGCGCGCCGCGCCGCGATCGACGAGCGGCGCCTCTTGAGGGCCGGCGAGGAGATCCTGCGCGACCGCTTCCTGCATGACCGCGAGAGCCGCGTCGCCGCGCTGCTCGATCGCATCGCGCGGCGCGAATTGAGTCCCCATACCGCGGCGACGCGGCTCATCGCCGAACTCGGAGAACACGCATGACCGACACCACTGCCACGAACCAACCTTCCGCGGGCGTCGATGCGACGGCGGCCGCGCGCCTTGCGCGCGACGTCGCCGCCTGGGAGCGCGACGAGGTCGCGAAGTTCGTCGCCAAGGCGCCCGAGCGGCAGGCCGAGTTCGCGACGCTGGGCGGCTTTGCGCTGAAGCGCAGCTACACGGCGCTCGATGTCGCCGACACGCCGCTCGAGGACATCGGCCTGCCCGGGCGCTTTCCGTACACGCGCGGGCCCTATCCGACGATGTACCGCGGCCGCACGTGGACGATGCGCCAGATCGCCGGCTTCGGAACCGCCGAGGACACGAACGCCCGCTTCAAGTACCTGATCGCCAATGGCCAGACCGGGCTGTCGACCGACTTCGACATGCCGACATTGATGGGCTTCGACAGCGACCATCCGATGAGCGAGGGCGAGGTCGGCCGCGAGGGTGTCGCGATCGACACGCTCGCCGACATGGAGCGCCTGTTCGACGGCATCGACCTCACCAGGATCTCGGTGTCGATGACGATCAACCCGAGCGCGTGGATCCTGCTGGCGATGTACATCGCGGTCGCCAAGCGGCGCGGCTACGACCTCAACGCGCTGTCGGGCACGATCCAGGCCGACATCCTCAAGGAATACCAGGCGCAGAAGGAGTGGATTTTCCCGATCGCGCCGTCGGTGCGCATCGTGCGCGACTGCATCACGTTCTGCGCGCGCAACATGAAGCGCTACAACCCGATCAACATCTCGGGCTACCACGTCTCCGAGGCCGGCTCGTCGCCGCTCGACGAGATCGCGTTCACGATGTGCAACCTCATCGCCTACGTGGAGGAGGTGCGCAAGACCGGCATGCACGTCGACGAGTTCGCCCCACGGCTCGCGTTCTTCTACGTGTGCCAGTCGGACTTCTTCGAGGAGATCGCCAAGTTCCGCGCGGTGCGGCGCGTCTACGCCAAGATCATGCGCGACCGCTTCGGCGCCACCAATCCCGAGTCGATGCGGCTGCGCTTCCACTGCCAGACCGCCGCCGCGTCGCTGACCAAGCCGCAGTACGAGATCAACATCGTGCGCACCGGGCTGCAGGCGCTGGCCGCCGTGCTGGGCGGCGCGCAGAGCCTGCACACCAATGGGCGCGACGAGGCGTTCGCGATCCCCACCGAGGAGGCGATGCGCATCGCGCTGCGCACGCAGCAGATCATCGCCGACGAGTCCGGCGTGGCGAGCGTGGTCGACCCGCTCGGCGGCTCGTATTTCGTCGAGAGCCTGACGACGCAATACGAGAAGGCGGTGTTCGCGATCATCGACGAGGTCGACCGCAACGGCGGCACGGTCAAGCTGACCGAGAAGGGATGGTTCCAGCGCCGCATCGCCGACTTCGCCTACGAGACGGCGATCAAGAAGGCCAACGGCGAGAAGCCGGTGATCGGCGTCAACAAGTACGTGATGCCCGACGAGACGTTCGACCTCGAGTTGCACCCCTACGACACCAGCACGGCGACGCGCCAGGTCGACGCACTGAACCGAGTGCGGCACGAGCGGGATAACGCGAAGGTCGCCGCGCTGCTCGACCGGCTCGTCGCCGTGGCCGGCGACCCGTCGCAGAACATCCTGCCGCTGACGATCGAGCTCGTCGAGGCCGGCGCGTCGATGGGCGACATCGTCGAGAAGCTCAAGACGCTGTGGGGGACGTACCGCGAGCGGCCGATCTTCTGATGGCGACGCTCGCGCATGACGCCGCCGCGCGGGTGATCGCGCGGTCGCTCCGCGCGCGTGGAGTCGACCGGGTGTTCGCGCTGTGCGGCGGCCACATCATGCCGCTGTGGATGTCGCTCGACGACGAGGGGATCGCGATCGTCGACGTGCGCGACGAGCGTGCCGCCGTCTACATGGCGCATGCGTACGGCGAGCTCCGCGGCATGCCCGGCGTCGCTCTCGTCACCGCGGGGCCCGGCGTCACCAACGCCGTCACTGCCATGGCCAACGCGCAGCGCGCGGGCGTTCCGATGATCTGCATCGGCGGCGCAGGCCCGCGCTCGCTCTCCGACATGGGCTCGCTGCAAGACATGGATTCGGTGCGGCTGATGACGCCCGTCAGCAAATGGTCGGTGCAGATCCCGGAGACGCGGCGGATCAAGGAGTACATCGACAGCGCGTTTCGCATCG
>JAICUU010000259.1 GCA_025935675.1 Burkholderiales bacterium | reverse complement strand
GGGCGCATCATCGCCGCGGCGCTCGGGCGCACGCTGCGCTATCCGCGCCAGGGCGACATCGGCGCGGCGCTCGGCGCGGCGCGGCGCGCGCGTGCCGCCGTCGATCGCGTTGGCGTTGCCGACGCGTTCCCGCAGCCGCCGGTCGACATGACGATCGAGCCCGACCGCGGGCTCGCCGACGCGCTCGCGCCGCGACGCGCGCTGTTCCAGGCGCTGTACGCCGACCTCGCGGCGCGCTTCACCGCGAGCGCCGGCGACGCCGCGTAACCCTTTGTCATTCCCGCGCAAGCGGGAATCCAGCCCTGACGCATCGGAAAGTTCGACACGACGCCCATTCGCCAATGGGGCCACGTCACAGCTGGATCCCCGCTTTCGCGGGGATGACGGCAAGGCTAAGGCGCGAGGCCGAAGCGCGCGGCGATCAGCGCGAGAAGCCGGGCATCCGCCATGTCGACGACGCAGATCGCCGCATCGCGGATCACCGTCGCGTCGCAGGTCGGGCTCTCGATGGCGATGACGTCGAGGCCGGCGGCGCGCGCCGAGGCGATGCCCACCGGCGAATCCTCGACCGCCATCGCGTGCGCGGCGTCGAGCCCGAGCGCCGCGAGGCCGACGAGGTACGGATCGGGATGAGGCTTGCCACGCGCCACGTCGGAAATGCTGATGACGACGTCGAAGTCGCCGGCGAGGCCCAGCACCTCGACGACGAGGTCGGCGTTGGCACGCGGCGCGTTGGTGACGAGCGCGGTCGCCACGCCGCGCTCGCGCGCCCAGCCGATCAGCGCGTGGGCGCCCTTCGTCGGCACGAGCCCCCGCGCCGTCGCGAGCTCGCGGAACGCCTTTTCCTTGCGCTCGGTGAGGTCGAGATGCTCGCGGTCGTCCGAGTGCGGGAAGAGCGCGCGCACGACGTCGCGGCCCGCGCGTCCGCGCACCTTGGTCGCGAACGTGTCGGCGTCGAGCACGCGGCCGTGCGCCTCGAGCAGCGACGCGTACGCGGCGCGGTGCAGGTGCTCGGTGGTGGCGAGAGTGCCGTCGAGGTCGAACAAGAGGCCCGCGCGCGCGGCGCGGCGCGCGGCATGCGACGTCGTCGCCGTCACTTCATCATCGCGCGCGTCTCGCGCGCGAGCTCGTCGAGACCTGCGGCCGGGGTCACCTGCCCGCGCATCACCTTGGCGATGATGTCGCGCTGCGCGCGCCAGATGCGCACGGCGTCGCCGCGATAGCCCTGCCACGCCACCGCGCGGTCCGATTGCAGCGCGACGGTGCGGAAGTTCGGGTTCTTGTCGTAGAACGGGCCGAGGAACTCCGGGCCGGTCGCGCGCCTGTTGGTCGGCAGGTAGCCGGTGGTCTCGACGACGATCTTCTGCGCCTCGGGGCCGGTGATGAACTTGGCGTATTCCCAGGCGGCCTTGCGCCTGGCCTCGTCCTTCGTCGTGATGATGATCGCGCAGCCGCCGGTCGGTATCCCGCCCTTCGCCTTGTCGTCGATCGGGAAGACCGCGGTGCCGAGCGCGAAGCGCGAGCCGACGCCGCTCGTGATCTGGCGAAGGCGCGCCGGCGTGTCGAAGAAGAGGCCGGTCTGTCCCGCGAGGAACTGCTGGCGCGAGGCCTCGAGGTCGAGGATCGACATCCCCCCTTCGGTGACGAAGCGCCGCAGGTTCGTCATCACGTGGAGGCCGATCGGGTTGTCGAAGCCGATCTTCGTGCCGGACGCGTCGAGCATGCTCGCGCCCGCCTGGTCGAGGATCGACTGGAACAGCCAGTTGCCCGGATAGACGTGGATGTCGAACGCCATGCCCGAGGCCTCGGGCACGGCGGCATGGATCTTCGCGGCGAGCGCGATGACGCCGTCCCATGTGTCGGGCATGTGCGCGGGATCGCCGCCCGCCTTCTTCACGAGATCGGCATTGAAATACATGATCGGCAGCGACGCGTTGACCGGCAGACCGTATTGCCTGCCGTCGACGACGCCGAGCCGCAGCATCGCATCGGAGTAGTTGGCGGTACGCCACGCGGCGGGCTCGGCGGCGAGGAGCGGTCCCATGTCGACGACCTGGCCACGCTTCTCCAGCACGTCGACGAGCTCGCCCATCAGGTCGAAGCCCGGGAAATAGACGTCGGGAAGCTGGTTCGTCACCGCCGCCCGCAGCATCGCCTGGTGACCCTCGTCATAGTCCTTCGCCGGCGCGCGCAGCTTGATCTCGACGTCCGGGTGCGCCTTCATGAACGCCTGCGCGATCGGCTCGTGGTACTTGGCGAAGCCCGGCTGCGCGTACAGCACGTCGAGCGTGACCTTCTGGGCCAATGCCGCGCCGGCGGCCATCGACAGCGCGAGGATCGCGGCGCCGCGGGTCATGAAGGAAGCGATGCGATTCATTCGATGCTCCGGTAGTCCAGCAAGGATGCGCCGGTGCCGGGGCTCCGCCCGTTCGCAAGCGCGGAAACACTCTATCAAAGAGCTTTTGCTCACACAATCGCTGAAAAAAGCCGATGCTGCAGCGCAAAACGACGGCAAGTGCGCGCTCAATTGCTCAATGCATGATCCAACGTTATGATGCGTCGCAGCTTCGTTACCACGCACTTCCCCGACGCGGATGAACGAATCGACGACCCGGCTCGATGATGCCGCACGTGCGGGCTGGCTCTATTACATCGCGGGCAAGACGCAGGACGACATCGCGCGGGCGATGAACATCTCGCGGCCGAGCGCGCAGCGCCTCGTGTCGCTGTGCCGGACGGACGGCCTCCTGTCGTTCCGCCTCAACCACCCGATCAGCGCGTGGATGGGTCTCGCCGCGCGCCTGACCGAGCGCTTCGCGCTCACGCACTGCGACGTCGTGCCTACCGCTGCCGATGCGCGCGCGACGGCGTCGGCGGTCAGCGAAGCGGCGGCGATCGTCATCGAGCGCGTGCTGCGCAAGGACGAGCCCGCCATCATCGCCGTCGGCACCGGCCGGTCGCTGCGCGCCAGCGTCACGCGCGTGACGCCGATGTCGCGGCCGCACCACCGCCTCGTCTCGCTCGCCGGCAACATCTCGCCGGACGGCTCGGCGAGCCCGTACAACGCGCTCGAAACGCTTGCCGGGCTGACCGGCGCGCCCGCGTTCCCGCTGCCGCTGCCGATGCATGCCGCCGACGCGGCGCAGCGCGATCTCCTGCTGCGCATCGGCTGCGTGCAGCGCATCTTCGCGATGGCCGCCGCGGCGGACGTCTGGTTCAGCGGCCTCTCCCAGTTCGATCCCGAGGCCGCGCTGTTCCGCGACGGCTTCCTCAACCGCGACGAGCTGCTCGACGTGATGCGCGCGGGCGCCGTCGGTGCGACGCTCGCGTGGGCGTTCGACGCCGATGGCAACATCCTCGACCACGACGTCAATCGCCGCGTCACCAGCGTGCGCCCGCAGCCGTCGCGACGGCCGCGCATCTGCGTGGCGCACGGCCCGCGCAAGGTGCCGGCGCTGCGCGCCGCGCTCAAGGGGCGGCTCGTCAACGGCCTCGTCACCGACGAGGCGACGGCGCGCGCGCTGCTGGACGAGGCGGCGAGCGCCCCGCATGGCACGGCCGTCACGCCGCGCCGCACCCACTCCGAAACAGGAAGCACCCGATGAAGCGCGTCATCCAGATCTCCGACACCCACCTCTCCGCCGGCAAGCGCCACTTCGCGGCCAACTGGGCGCCGCTGCGCGACTGGCTGCTCGCGCAGCGGCCCGACTACGTGATCCACACCGGCGACGTCACCGTCGACGGCGCTGACGTCGACGACGACCTCGAGTACTGCGCGGGGCTCCTGCGCGAGCTGCCGGTGCCGGTGCTCGCCGTGCCCGGCAACCACGACGTCGGCGAGCCCCACCACGCGCACCAGCCGGTCAACGCCGCGCGGATCGCGCGCTGGCGCCGCCACTTCGGCCCCGACTGGTGGTCGCTCGACGTCGAGCGCTGGCGCCTGATCGGCCTCGACTCGATGCTGTTCGGGTCGGGATTGCCCGAGGAGGACGAGCAGCGCGCATGGCTCGACGCGACGCTTGCGGCGGCCGGGGGGCGCGCGCTCGCGTGGTTCACGCACCGCCCGCTTTTCCTCGAGCATCCCGACGAAGATGACAGCGGCTACTGGGCGGTCAAGCCGGCGATGCGCGCGCCGCTCGTCGCGCGCGTGCGCGAGCATGGCGTCGCGCTCGTCGCGACCGGCCACCTGCACCAGATGCAGGTGAGGGATCACGATGGCTGCCGCTACGTGTTCGGGCCGTCGTCCGGGTTCGTCGTGTCGGAACAGCGCCAGGGCCCGATGCCGGGCGACAAGAGCCTCGGCGCGATCG
>JAICUU010000073.1 GCA_025935675.1 Burkholderiales bacterium | reverse complement strand
GTCGCCTGTTCATCGAGTTCGCGCTGACGCTCGCCGGCGCGGTGCTGGTGTCGGGCTTCGTCGCGCTGACGCTGTCGCCGATGATGTGCTCGCTGCTCTTGCGCCATCAGGAGAAGCACTCGCGGATCTACAACCTGATCGAGGGCTGGATCGTCGGCCTGACGTCCGGTTACCGGAGCGCGCTCACGTGGACGCTGCACCACCGCGGGCTGGTCGTCGTGCTGTGGTTCGTCGTGCTCGGCACCGGCGCGACCGTGTTCATGCACTTGAAGAGCGAGCTTGCGCCGACCGAGGACCGCGGCATCGTGTTCGGCCTCGTCACCGCGCCGCAGGGCTCGACGCCGCAGTACACCGGCGACATGATCCGGCCGATCGAGGACCTCTACCGCGACATTCCCGAGGCGGTCGCGTACACGGCGATCGCGGGCTATCCCACCGTCGTCGACGGCTCCGCGGTGCTGCGGTTGAAGCCCTGGGAATCGCGCAAGCGCAAGCAGCAAGAGATCGCCGAAGAGCTGCGGCCCGCGCTCGCCGCCATTCCCGGCGCCAACGTGTTCGTGATCAACCCGCCGTCGCTCGGGCAGTCGTTCCGCTCGACGCCGATCGACTACATCGTGATGTCACAGGTGTCGTACCCCGAGCTCGCGCGCGTCGTCGACCGGATGCTCGACGAGGTGCGGAGCAAGTATCCGTTCATCCAGAACCTGCAGATCGACCTGCGCCTCAACACGCCCGAGGTGCGCGTCAACATCAAGCGCGACAAGCTCTCCGACATCGGCGTGCCGGTGGACACGCTCGGCCGCACGCTCGAGACCTACCTTGGCGGCCGGCAAGTGACGCGCTTCAAGCAGGCGGGCGAGCAGTACGACGTCATCGTGCAGGCGGCGGCCGCCGACCGGATGGTGCCGGCCGACATCTCCGGCGCCTTCGTGCGCGCCCGCGACGGCGGCATGGTGCAGCTCTCCAACCTCGTCGACATCCACGAGGGCGTGTCGCCGCAGTCGCTCAACCACTTCAACCGGCTGCGCGCGGTCAGGATCACCGGTACGCTCGCGCCCGGGTATTCGATCGACGACGGCCTCAAGGCGATGGACGCGGCGGCCAAGGCGACGCTGCCGCCCACCGCGCAGACCGACCTCGACAACCAGTCGCGCGAGTTCCGCAAGTCGGGCGCCGAGATCTACTTCACGTTCGTGCTCGCGCTCGCGTTCATCTACCTCGTGCTCTCCGCGCAGTTCGAGAGCTTCGTCCACCCGTTCGTCATCATGCTGTCGGTGCCGCTGTCGATGACCGGCGCGCTGATCGCGCTGTACCTCGCGGGCCAGACGCTCAACATCTACAGCCAGGTGGGCCTGGTCACGCTGGTCGGGCTCATCACCAAGCACGGCATTCTGATCGTCGAGTTCAGCAACCAGCTGCGCGACAAGGGCGAGTCGCTGATGGACGCCGTCGTCGACGCGGCGACGCTGCGGCTGCGCCCGATCATCATGACCACCGGCGCGATGGTGCTGGGCGCCGTGCCGCTCGCCACCGCGTTCGGCGCCGGTGCCGAGTCGCGGATCCCGATCGGCCTCGTCATCGTCGGCGGCATGCTGTTCGGCACGCTCTTGACCCTGTTCGTCGTGCCGACCGCGTACACGCTGCTCGCGCGGCATCGCCGCTCGACGACGTTCGACGCGGCGCCGCATCCCGCGACTGCCGGCGCGCACGCCGACGACTGACCTCGAATCGTCATCCCCGCGAACGCGGGGATCCAGCTCCGACAATTCGTGGACGACTGCCGTGCGGTCCTTCGCAGCGTCAAGGCTGGATTCCCGCTTTCGCGGGAATGACGATGCACCGCGCGTCATTCTTCGCTCACCGCGACAAGGCGCGCGCCGCTGCGCGTCGGCACAATGCGGCGGTGAACCGCGCCGCGCCCGGATCCGTCGTCGTCACGCGCGCCCCGGCGCGGCTCGATGCGCTGCCGTGGGCGCGCTTCCACGCCGTCGTCGTCCTCGCGCTGGGCATCACCTGGGTGCTCGACGGCCTCGAGGTCACGCTGGCCGGCGCGGTCGCCGGCGCGCTGAAGGAGAGTCCCGCGCTGCGGCTGACCGATGCCGACGTCGGCCTGTCGGCGAGCACGTATCTCGTCGGCGCCGTGCTCGGCGCGCTCTTCTTCGGCTGGGCCGCCGATCGCGCGGGTCGCAAGCGGCTCTTCTTCGTGACGCTGGGCGTCTATGTCGCCGGCACCGCCGCGACCGCGCTGGCGCCCGGCTTCGCGACGTTCGCCATCTGCCGCTTCATCACCGGCGCGGGCATCGGCGGCGAATACGCGGCGATCAACTCGGCGATCCAGGAGCTCGTGCCGGCGCGCTACCGCGGTCGCTGCGACCTCGCCGTCAACGGCAGCTTCTGGATCGGCGCAGCACTCGGCGCGCTCGGCGCGACCGTGCTGCTCGCGCCGGGCCGCCTGCCGCCCGACATCGGCTGGCGCGCGGCGTTCGGCATCGGCGCAATCCTCGGCGCGGCAATCCTGTTGTTGCGACGCGTACTGCCCGAGAGCCCGCGCTGGCTTGCGCTGCATGGCCGCGGCGACGAGGCCGAAGCGATCGCAAACGGCATCGAGCGCGGCGTGCGCGGGCGCGTGACGCCGGACGCCGATCTTGCTCCACTCGCGCTGCGCATCCGCGCCCGCCCGACGAGCTTCGCGGACCTCGGCGCAAGCCTCTTCCGCCACTATCCGCGCCGCGCGGTGCTCGGCTTCACGCTGATGACCGCGCAGGCATTCTGCTACAACGCGATCTTCTTCACGTACGCGCTCGTGCTCGGTCGCTTCTACGGCGTGCCTTCCAGCGACGTCGGTCTCTACTTGTTGCCGTTCGCGCTGGGCAATTTCGCCGGGCCGCTGGTGCTCGGTCCGCTGTTCGACACGTGGGGCCGGCGACCGATGATCGCGGGCACGTACGCCGTCGCGGGCGTACTGCTCGCCGTCACGGCGTGGCTGTTCGTGCAGGGCGTGCTCGACGCGCGCACGCAGACGATCGCCTGGACGCTGGTGTTCTTCTTCGCGTCGGCGGCGGCGAGCTCGGCGTACCTCACCGTCAGCGAGTGCTTTCCGGTCGAGGTGCGCGCGCTGTCGATCGCGCTCTTCTACGCGCTCGGCACCGGCATCGGCGGCGTGGGCGCGCCGTGGCTCTTCGGCGCGCTGATCGGCACCGGCGAGCCCGCCGCGATCGTCGGCGGCTACGCGCTCGGCGCGGCGCTGATGCTCATTGCCGCGATCGTCGCCGCGTGGCTCGGCGTCGCCGCCGAGTCGCGGCCGCTCGAGGCGGTGGCGCGGCCGCTGTCCGCCGTCGACCCGACGCCGCACTGACTCTCCCCGTCATTCCCGCGCAAGCGGGAATCCAGTTTTGGCGCAGCGGCAGAGGCGCGACTCTGCGAAGCGTCAGAGCTGGATCCCCGCATTCGCGGGGATGACGGCAATTTTTCTTGCGGGGCGATGACGGCATTGTCGCTTCCGCGGGGATGACGGCAATTTTGCTTGCGGGGCGATGACGGCATTGTCGCTTCCGCGGGGATGACGGCAATTTTGCTTGCGGGGCGATGACGGCATTGTCGCTTCCGCAGGGATGACGGCAGGATGAGGGTCAGCCGGCGAGGAGCGCGCGGCGCGTCTCGGGCGACGGCGGCGTCCACTGGTAGAGCCATGTCTCGGTGAGCGCGCCGCCGTCGAGGCGAAGGAAGAGCCGCAGGTCGATGGGCTCGACGCTGTCGTCGGCCGGCTTCAAGTCGAACATCGCGCGATAGCCGGCGATCGCATGTTGCGGCCGCGCGGAAGCGATCTCCACGTCGCCGCGCGAGGCGGTGATCACCGGCTCGACGCTCGCCTCGCGCGGGAGCGTCGCGAGGACGCCGCCGACGAAATCGACGACGAAGCGCCACGAGAAGTAGCGGCGCGGCAGGCCGACGACACCGCCGATGCCCGTGTACGTGGCGACGACGGTCGCGAGCGGCGATTGCACCGGCGCGCGCACACCGAAGTCGAGGCGGTACGCGTAGAGCCGTTCCTGCCCGGGCTGCGCAGGCGCTCCCGGATGCCAGCACGCGACGATGTTGTCGATCGTCTCGTTGCCCGCAGGGTATTCGAGGAGCCGCACCGCGCCCTCGCCGAAGCCGCTGCCGCCGGGCTTCGGCGTCACCCATGCGCTCGGCCGGCGATCGTAGAAGGCGCCGTCATCCTGGTAATGGTCGAAGTCGCGATCGCGCTGCAGCAGGCCGAAGCCGCGCGGGTCACGGTCGGCGAAGCTGTTCAGCCGCGTGCCGGGCGCGTTGACCAGCGGCCGCCAGATCCATTCGCCGTCGCCGTTGGCGATGGCGAGGCCGTCGGAGTCGTGGATCTCCGGCCGCCAGTCGCTGCCGACGCGGCGATCGTTCTCGCCGGTCATGAACATGCTCGTCAGCGGCGCGATGCCGAGGTCGTCGATCGCGGTGCGCGGATAGAGCGCGACGTCGATGTCCATCGCCGTCGACGCGCCCGGCGCGATCGTGAAGCGATAGGCGCCGGCGACGCTCGGCGAATCGAGCAGCGCGTAGACGTTGACCGCGTCGGCGTCGGCGGCGGGGCGCTCGAACCAGTAGTCGGTGAACTCGGGGAACTCCTCGCCGGACGGCCGCCCGACGCCGATCGCGAGCCCGCGCGCCGAGATGCCGTACTGGCGATCGACGCCAATCGCGCGGAAGTAGCTGGCGCCGAGGAACGCGGCGACGTCGCTGTCCCAGTCGGTGTGGAAGTTGACGCGAAAGCCCGCGAAGCCCAGGTCGTCAGGCAGGCGCTCGCCGGCGAGCTTCGTCTTGCGGAGGTCGAACATCGCGGCGTCGTATTCGATCTCGCGCGCCGTGCCGTCGACGACCTCGTGCATCCGCACCTTCTCGAGGTAGCGGTAGCCGCGGTGGAAGAAGCGGATCGCGAAGCGCCGGCCGGTGCCGGCCCACAGCGCCTCGCGCCGCACGAAGCGGATCGACTGGAAGCCGTCGTAGTCGAGCGCCGCGACCGCGGGCGGCAACGATCGCGTCGGCGCCTCGAACGGCTGCGCAGCGCGCTCGCGCGCAAGTCCCTTGAGACGCCCGTAGTCGAACGGCTGCGGTGCGCCGGTGCTGTGCGGCGAGAATCCCGACGCCTGCGCGCCGCGCGCGGCCGGCGCGAGCGCGGCAGCGGCGAGCGCGGCGGCGGCGCCCATCAGGCGGCGACGCGAGAGTATCATCGGCGCATTGTCCCATGGCGGCGTCGCGCGGCGTTGCGCGAACGCCGAGTCAACTGCGCTCTGCGTTCGTGCGCCACAGGGCTCTACAATCGCGGCCACGATGCAAACGACCGCCGACGCCCCGCTGCCCGAATCGACCGACAACGCCACCGCCACGCGCATGCTGCCGGGCGTCCGCGCACTCGCGCCCGACTGCGACGGCCTCGTGCTCGACCAATGGGGCGTGCTGCACGACGGCCGCCAGGCGCTGCCCGGCGCGCTCGATTGCCTCGCACGGCTCCGCGCGGCCGGCAAGCACATCGTCATCGTCTCCAACTCCGGGCGCAGCGGGGCCGTCAACGCCGCGCTGATGGAGCGGTTCGGCGTCACCGCGCACGACTACGATGCGCTGGTGACGGCGGGCGATGCCGCGCGCGAGGCGTTGCTCGCGCGCGACGACGATTTCCATCGCGCGCTCGGCCGGCGCGCCTACGTGCTCGCCCGCGACGAGGATCACGGCATCGCCGAGACGTTCGGCCTCGAGACGGTCGACACGATCGATGCGGCCGACCTCGTGCTGGTGCTGAGCTGGACCCCCGGCCACCGCACGGTGGGCGACTACGAGTCGATGCTGCGCGACGCGCTCGCGCGGCGACTGCCGATGGTCTGCGGCAATCCCGACGTGACGACGCCGAGCGGCGACCATCTCGTCGAGGCGGTGGGCGCGATCGCCAAGCGTTACGAATCGATGGGCGGCGCGGTGCGCTTCCATGGCAAGCCGTACCCCGGGATCTACGCGATGGGCCTCGCCGCGCTCGCGAGCCGTGGCGTCGACGCGCGCCGCGTCGTGGCGGTGGGCGATTCGATCGCGCACGACGTCGTCGGCGCGCGTGGCGCCGGCCTGCGCAGCGCACTGGTCGCGGGGGGCATCCACCGCGACGCGCTCGGCATCACGCCCGGCGAGCTGCCGGGCGCCGCGCGCTGGGCGCGCTTCGCCCGGGAGGCCGAGGCCCTGCCGGACTACGTCGTGGCGACGTTCGCGTGGTGATCGCCCTCGAGCGGCCGGCCGCACAAGGTGGCGCGCGTTCCGGCCACGGCAAGTCCCGCGGCCACCCGTCGCGGAGGCGCCGGCAGACCCTGTGCGGCCGCAAAACGCAGGCTTCCGAATTGCAATAGAATCGCGGTTCCCGAGAAGGCCGAAGGCCCCGTTTCTTTCCCTTAGGAGAAAGCACATGACGTTCCGTCCCGGAGTGGTTCGCGCGGCCGTGTTCGCCGCGCTCTTCAGCGTGGCCGGCGCCGCCTCCGCGGTCACCGAGATCACGTGGTGGCACTCGATGACCGGCGCCCTCAACAACAAGGTCGACCAGATCGCCCAGAAGTTCAACGCATCGCAAAGCGACTTCAAGGTCGTGCCGGTCTACAAGGGCCAGTACGACGAGTCGATGGCCGCGGCGATCGCCGCGTACCGTGGCGGCAACCCGCCGCAGATCGTGCAGGTGTTCGAGGTGGGCACCGCGACGATGATGGCCGCCAAGGGCGCCGTCAAGCCGGTGTACCAGCTCATGAAGGAGCAGAACGAGCCGTTCAACCCGAAGGGCTTCCTGGGCGCCGTCTACGGCTACTACGCCGACACGCACGGCAACCTGATCTCGATGCCGTTCAACAGCTCGACGCAGGTGCTCTACATCAACGAGGACGCGTTCAAGAAGGCCGGCCTCGACCCGACCAAGCCGCCGACCACGTGGCCGGACCTCGAGAAGGATGCCGAGAAGCTCAAGGCCGCCGGCGTCTCCTGCCCGTTCACGACGGGCTGGCAGTCGTGGGTGCAGCTCGAGAGCTTCAGCGCCTGGCATAACGTGCCGTTCGCCACCCTCGAGAACGGCTTCGGCGGCCTGGGCACACGCCTCGAGTTCAACGGTCCGGTGCAGGTCATGCACATCGGCAACCTCGGCAAATGGGCCAAGGAAGGCCTGTTCGTCTACAAGGGCCGCAAGGACGAGCCGCTGGCGTCGTTCAACAGCGGCGAGTGCGCGATGATCACCACGTCGAGCGGCTCGTACGCCAACATCAAGGCCAACGCCAAGTTCGCGTGGCGCGTCGGCACGTTGCCGTACTACCCGAGCGTCAAGGGCGCGCCGCAGAACACGATCATCGGCGGCGCGACGCTGTGGGTGCTCAACCAAAAAGACAAGAACATGTACAAGGGCATCGCCAAGTTCTTCACGTTCCTGTCGTCGCCCGAGGTACAGGAGGACTGGCACGAGTCGACCGGCTACGTGCCGATCACGCTCGCGGCGTACGACCTCGCCAAGACGAAGGGCCTCTACGAGCAGCGGCCGGGCTTCGACATCGCGATCAAGGAGCTCACCAACAAGCCGCCGACGGCCAACTCGAAGGGCCTGCGCTTCGGCAACTTCGTGCAGATCCGCAACATCATCGACGAGGAGCTCGAGGGCGTGTGGAGCGGCCAGAAGACCGCCAAGCAGGCGCTCGACGAGGCGGTGAAGCGCGGCAACGAGCAGCTCGAGCGCTTCCAGAAGGCGAATCAGTAGCAAGGCGCCGCGCGCGGGCGTGAGCCGCCCGCGCGGGCGATGATGGCGCGCCGCCCATCGCGGGCGGCGCGTCGTCGCGTCCGAAGGTACCGATGGAAAAGCGGGTCGTCTTCCGGTCGTCGTGGCTGCCGTACGCGCTCGTCGCGCCGCAGATGGCGATCACGCTGGTGTTCTTCTTCTGGCCGGCGAGCCAGGCGCTGTTCCAGTCGCTGCTGTTGCAGGACGCGTTCGCCGCCAAGACCCAGTTCGTCTGGTTCGACAATTTCCGCGATCTCTTCAACGATCCGCGTTATCTCGCGTCGTTCAGGACCACCGCGGTGTTCTCGGCGCTGGTGACGGTGCTGGGGCTGTCGATCTCGCTTTTGCTCGCGGTGTTCGCCGACCGGGTCGTGCGCGGCGCGCGCATCTACAAGACGCTGCTCATCTGGCCATACGCGGTGGCGACGGCGGTCGCGGCGATCCTGTTCGTGTTCCTGCTCAACCCGACGCTCGGCGTGGTCACGCACTTTTTGCGCGCGATCGGCATCGACTGGAACTACCTGCTCAACCCGACGCAGGCGATGATCCTGGTGGTCGTCGCCGCCGTGTGGAAGCAGATCAGCTACAACTTCCTGTTCTTCCTGGCCGGGCTGCAGGCGATCCCGCGCTCGCTGGTCGAGGCAGCGGCGATCGACGGGGCCGGGCCGTCGCGGCGCTTCTGGACGATCGTGTTCCCGCTGCTGTCGCCGACGACGTTCTTCCTGATGGTGGTCAACGTCGTCTACGCGTTCTTCGACACGTTCGCGATCATCGACGCGTCGACCGGCGGCGGTCCCGTGCAGGCCACGACGATCCTGGTGTTCAAGGTCTACCAGGACGGCACGCAGGCGCTCGACCTCAACAGCTCGGCGGCGCAGTCGGTGATCCTGATGGCCATCGTCGTGGCGCTTTCGGTGATCCAGTTCCGCTACGTCGAGCGCAAGGTCCAGTACTGACATGGTCGAGCACCGCCCCTTGCGCGCCGTCGCGAGCCACCTCATCCTGATCGCCGGGGTGGCCGTGGTCGCGCTGCCGATCTACGTCGCATTCGTCGCGTCGACGCTGTCGTTCGACCAGGTGACGACGGTGCCGATGCCGATGCTGCCCGGCACGCAGCTCGTGCACAACTACAGCGAGGTGATCGCGCACGGCAGCACGCTCGGCTCCAAGGCGCCGGTCGGACGGATGCTGTGGAACAGCCTGATCATGGCGCTGGGCGTCGCCATCGGCAAGATCGCGATCTCGATCCTGTCGGCGTTCGCGATCGTCTACTTCCGCTTCCCGCTGCGCCGCACGTGCTTCTGGATGATCTTCATCACGCTGATGCTGCCGGTCGAGGTGCGGATCTTCCCCACCTACAAGGTCGTCTCCGACCTGGGCCTCATCGACACGTACCCCGGGCTCATCCTCCCGCTGATCGCGTCGGCGACGGCGACGTTCCTGTTCCGCCAGTTCTTCATGACGATCCCCGACGAGCTCGCCGAGGCGGCGCGCATCGACGGCGCCGGGCCGATGCGCTTCTTCGTCGACGTCGTGCTGCCGCTGTCGCGCACCAGCATCGCGGCGCTCTTCGTCATCATGTTCGTGTACGGCTGGAACCAGTACCTGTGGCCGCTGCTCGTCACCACGCGCGAGGACATGTACACGGTCGTGATCGGCATCAAGCGCATGGTCGCCGGCGGCGACCAGGCGACCGAATGGCAGCTCGTGATGGCGACGGCGATGCTCGCGCTGCTGCCGCCGGTGGCGGTGGTGGTGCTGATGCAGCGCCTGTTCGTGCGCGGGCTCGTCGAAACCGAGAAATAGGTCCAGCCGACACACCATGGCCAAGGTACAGCTGCGCAACGTCACCAAGAGCTACGGCACGCAGGAGGTGATCCACGGGATCTCGCTCGACGTGACCGACGGCGAGTTCATCGTCATCGTCGGGCCGTCGGGCTGCGGCAAGTCGACGCTGCTGCGCATGGTCGCCGGCCTCGAGGAGATCACCGGCGGCGAGATCTCGATCGGCGAGCGAGTCGTCAACAAGCTCGAGCCCAAGGACCGCGACATCGCCATGGTGTTCCAGAACTACGCGCTCTACCCGCACATGAGCGTGTTCGAGAACATGGCGTATGGCCTCAAGATCCGCGGCGTGCCGAAGGACGAGATCAAGGCGCGCGTCGACCTCGCCGCCGGCATCCTCGAGCTCGCGCCGCTGCTCGAGCGGCGGCCGCGCCAGCTCTCAGGCGGCCAGCGGCAGCGCGTGGCGATGGGCCGCGCGATCGTGCGCAAGCCGGCGGTGTTCCTGTTCGACGAGCCCTTGTCCAACCTCGACGCCAAGCTGCGCGTGCAGATGCGCTTCGAGATCCAGAAGATGCACCGCGAGACCGGCACGACGAGCCTGTACGTCACGCACGACCAGGTGGAGGCGATGACGCTCGCGCACCGGATGGTGGTGATGAACGCCGGCCGTGCCGAGCAGATCGGCTCGCCGATGGAGGTGTACGACGACCCGGCGACGCAGTTCGTCGCCGGCTTCATCGGCTCACCGGCGATGAACTTCGTCAAGGGACGGATCGCCACGCCCGGCGTGGTGGAGCTGGACGGCGGCGGCCGCATCGGCTTCGCGCAGCGCGCCAACGCCGAGGCGGGGCGCGCGGTGACCGTCGGCGTGCGCCCCGAGCACCTCGTCGCGGGCGCCGGGCAAGGCGAGGGCATCACTGGCACGATCGAGATGATCGAGCAGCTCGGCGCCGACACTCTGACGCACATCGCGCACGCGGGAGGCATCGTGATCCTGCGCACGCCCCACGAGTCGCGCAACGCCATCGGCGACACGCTCACGATCCGCGCCGATCCCGCGCGCGTCTACCTGTTCGACGCCGGCACCGGCGCGCGGCTGCGGTGATTTTCACGTCCCGACAGGAATCGAGACCGACGACATGACCGCGCTGCCCGACTGGCCGTATCCCAAGCTCTGCGCGCATCGCGGCGCCGGCAAGCTCGCGCCCGAGAACACGCTGACGGCGATGCGCGTCGGCCACGCGCACGGCTACCGGATGGTCGAGTTCGACGTCAAGCTGTCGGCCGACAACGTGTCGTTCCTGCTGCACGACGCGACGCTCGAGCGCACGACGAGCGGCCGCGGCCGCGCCGATGCGCTGCCGTGGCGCGAGCTCGCGCGGCTCGACGCCGGCGGCTGGCATTCCGCCAAGTACGCGGGCGAGATGGTGCCGACGCTCGCGGCGATCGCGCGCTGGGCGCGCGCCCACGACGTGCGCTGCAACGTCGAGATCAAACCCACGCCCGGCCGCGAGCGCGAGACCGGCGCGGCGGTTGCGCTCGACGTCGCGGCGCTGTGGCGCGAGGCCGAGGTGCCGCCGCTGTTGTCGTCGTTCTCGGAAGTGGCCCTCGAGGCCGCGCGTGACGCGGTCGCGACGCTGCCGCGCGCGCTGCTGCTCGACAAGCTGCCGGACGACTGGCTCGATCGCCTCGCGCGCCTCGCCTGCGTCGCCCTCGACACCAATCACCAGGCGCTCGACGCCGACGTGGTGCAGCGCGCGCATGCGCACGGCTACCGCGTGCTGGCCTACACCCCGAACGACCCGGTACGCGTCGCCGAGCTCGAGGGCTACGCGGTCGACACGGTGATCACCGACGCCATCGACCAGATCCCCGCCGCGTAGAGCCGTCATCCCCGCGGCGCGGGGATCCATTCGTGGCGCTGGACGATTAGCAGGCGATGCACATCACGCGCATCACCCGTCATCCCCGCGAAAGCGGGGATCCAGTCGTGGCGCTGGACGACGAGCAGGCGTTGCACATCATGCGCATCACCCGTCATCCCCGCGAAAGCGGGGATCCATTTGTGGCGCTGGACGTGGCGCTGGACGATTAGCAGGCGTTGCACATCACGCGCATCACCCGTCATCCCCGCGAAAGCGGGGATCCAGTCGTGGCGCTGGACGACGAGCAGGCGTTGCACATCATGCGCATCACCCGTCATCCCCGCGAAAGCGGGGATCCATTTGTGGCGCTGCAAATGGGCAAGCGTCCCGCATCCGATGCACGTCAATGCTGGATTCCCGCTTGCGCGGGAATGACGGGGTGGCGCTTGCACGGGAATGACAGCTACGCCGGTTGCGGCGCGCGGGCGATCTCGCGCTCGTCGATCGGCAGGTGGATGATGCCGGCGACGATGCCGAGCGCGATCGACAGGTACCAGACGAGGTCGTAGCTGCCGGTCCGGTCGAACACCACGCCGCCGAGCCAGGCGCCCAGGAAGCTGCCGATCTGGTGGCTGAAGAACGTGATGCCCGCGAGCATCGACAGGTAGCGCACGCCGAACACCTGCGCGACGATGCCGTTGGTGGGCGGGATCGTCGACAGCCACAAAAGCCCGATCGTCACCGCGAACACGTAGACGCTCGCGGTCGACTGCGGCAGCCACAGGAACAGCGCAATCGCGACGGCGCGCGCGAAATAGATGAACGACAGGATCCAGCGCTTCGGCATGTGCCCGCCGAGCCAGCCGGTGACGTACGTTCCGACGATGTTGCCGAGGCCGATCAGCGCGAGCGCCGTCACGCCGACGCTCGCCGCGAAGCCGCGGTCGAGCAGGTACGACGGCAGGTGCACGCCGATGAACACCACCTGGAAGCCGCAGACGAAGAAGCCGAGCGTCAGCAGCAGGTAGCCGCGGTGGCGCATCGCCTCGTGGATCGCCTGCGCCGTCGACTGCTTGAACGCGTGCGTCGCTGCGCCGCGCCGCGACACCATCGCCGCGGCCATCGGCGCCATCAGCAGCGCGACGCCGGACAGCGCGATCAGCGTGCCGTGCCAGCCCAGGCGATTCAGCAGGACTTGCGTGAACGGCAGCATCGCGAACTGGCCGAACGAGCCGGCGGCGGCCGAGATGCCGAGCACCATGCTGCGCTTTTCAGGGGGAAACGCGCGGCCGAGCACGCCGGCGACGACGCTGAACGTCACGCCCGACAGGCTCGTGCCGAACACGACGCCCGCGGACAGCGCGAACATGCCCGGTGACATCGGGAATGCCATCAGCAAAAGGCCAAGCGCGTAGAGCACGACGCTGCCCAGCACCACGCGGCCCGAGCCGTACTTGTCGGCGATCATGCCGGCGAACGGCTGCGTGGCGCCCCACACGAGGTTCTGCACGGCGATCGCCAGCGCGAACACCTCGCGGCCCCAGTGGAGGTCGTGCGAGATCGGCTGCAGGAACAGGCCGAACGTGGCGCGGATGCCGGTGGACAGCACGAGCAGGAGGCTCGAGGCGACGAGAACCACGGTCGGCGTGCGCCAGTCGATGCGATCGTTCATGGTTGCCTCGGAGTGATCAGGAATCGGCGTGCGCGGACTCGCGCGCGATCGCCGCGGTGACGTCGGGATGCAGCGCCTCGATCTCGCCCAGCACGCCGATCAGCGCGTCAAGGCGCTCGCGTCCCAGCATGCGCGCCACGACCGCTTGCGCGCGGCGCCAATGCGGCTCGGCGTCGGCGAACGCCTTCTCGCCGGCGCGGGTGATGGCGGCGACGCGCTTTCGCGCGTCGCGGCCGGTGGCCAGCGACACCAGGCCGCGCGCGACCAGCGGCTCGAGGTTGCGCGACAGCGCGGTGCGGTCGAGCAGCACCATCGACGCGAGGTCGCCGATGCAGGTCGGCCCTTCGCGCACCAGCGTTCGGATCAGCGAGAACTGGGTGATGCGGAGGCCCGACGGTTCCATCGCGTCGTCGTAGAGCTGAGTGAGCGAGCGCGCCGCGCGGCGCAGCCGCCCGCAGGTGCAGGCGGCGGTCAGCGCCGGGGAACTGGAACGGCGGGGTGCGGGGGTGCGGCGGGCCATCGAGCGAAGGTCGGGCGCGCCGATAGGCGCATATGCACGTTCAATGCGAGCATATACACCTTTTTGCCGCGATGCAACATCTCGTCATTCCCGCGAAAGCGGGAATCCAGCCGTAACGATCACTTGGGCGTTACATCTGGATCCCCGCCTTCGCGCTCCGTCATTCTCGCGGAAGCGGGAATCCAGCCGTGACGATCACTTGGGAGTTACATCTGGATCCCCGCCTTCGCGGGGATGACGTAAGCGCTCAGTCATTCCCGCGAAAGCGCTCCGTCATTCCCGCGGAAGCGGGAATCCAGCCGTGACGATCACTTGGACGTTACAACTGGATCCCCACCTTGGCGGGGATGGCGAAAACTCTCACCCGACAATCTCATCGTAACGATCACGCCAGCGAGGATTGTCGCGCGCGATCAGCGCGATTTTCCATGCTCGATTCCAGTGCTTGATCTGCTTTTCGCGCGCGATCGCCGATTGCACGCAAGCGTGAGGCTCGAACCACACCAGACGATGGACGCCGTAGCGCTGGGTGAAGCCGGTGACGACGTCGTGGCGATGTTCGTATATGCGTTTGACGAGATTCGAGGTCACACCGGTGTATAGCGTGCCGTGGCGGCTTGACGACAAGATGTAGACGTGGAACTGACGTTCGCTCGTGCGCATGACCATAGCTTGAGCACCGGCTGGCTGCCATGCGATCAACCGAATGGAGGATGTTGGCAACGACCGGCGGCGCACCGCAGTCGAATCGGCCGGCGCATGGCGGCGTGAAGGCTGGATCCCCGCATTCGCGGGGATGACGACCATCCGCGGCTGCCGCGGCCGACGTCATGGCGGAATACGGCCGCCACCGCTGGATCCGCGCATTCGCGGGGATGACGACCATACGTGGCTGGCGCGGCCGACGTCATGGCGGAATACGGCCGCCACCGCTGGATCCGCGCATTCGCGGGGATGACGACCATCCGCGGCTGGCGCGGCCGACGTCATGGTGGAATACGGCCGCCACCGCTGGATC
>JAICUU010000067.1 GCA_025935675.1 Burkholderiales bacterium | reverse complement strand
CAGAGCGTGAAGGCCATCTCGCGCACCAGCGCGCCGGGGACGTGCGCGCTCGCGAGCTCGCGGCGGCCGTAGCTCTGGCTCGACAGCACGAGCTCGCGCTCGCGCGACAGCGCCTCGAGATTGGCGCCGAACAGGCGAAACACCGAATCGTCGAAACGCAGCACGTCGACCGGCGCGGTGATGCGGCCGCCCTCGACGCGGAACGTCGCGAAGCGTGTCATGCCGGTCATCCGCGCGGCGTTGCGGTCGGAGTAGTTGAGGTAGTGCAGGTTGCCGATCAGGAGGCCGTCGTCGAGCGCGGCGAGCACGTCGGCGTCGTCGAGCTCGCCCGCGTCCATCGCGAACGACTCGGGCACCTCGCTCGCGTTCGCGCCGTTGGCGGCGAGCCCGAACTCGCGCGACGTGCGCGGCGACACCAGCGAGCCCGCGAGCGCGCCCTGCTCGATGAGCGGCACCGCGGCGGGGCGCGCGAAGCCGTCGCCCTGGAACGCCGGCGCGACGCCGTGCGCGGTGTCCTCGCGGATCGTCACGCGCGGATCGAGCCGCTCGCCGTTGCCGAGCTTGACGAGCGGGCTTTGCTGCGTGGCGAGCGCGCGCGCCGAGAACGCGTCCCAGCCGAGCAGCCCCGCGATCTCGTCGACCGCTGAAGGCGCGAGGTACGCACGGTACCGCCCGGGCGCGAGCGCCTGCGAGGGCTGTGCGACCAGCGCGAGCCGCTCGCGCGCGCCGGCCATCTTCGCGGCGAGCCTTGCGTCGTCCCATGCAAGGCCGGCGTAGCTCGATTTCACCGCCTTGTCGGCGCGATGGTAGAGGCTGAAGTCGAAGTTGAACGTCGTCACCGCGTGCCAGTTGCGCTGGCCGCGCGAGTCGGCGAAGCCGCGGAATACGGGGCCCGCCGCATACAGGCCGACGAGGTCGCTGCCGCGCGCGGCGTCGAGGATGCGCGCGACGACGTCGGCCGACGCCGGCAGCGGACCGCCGCGCACGACGCTCGACGAGCGCACGTCGTCCGGCAGCAGCAGGAGCGGATCCTCGTCGACGTCGCGCAATGCGCCGCGCAGGTCGGCGATCGCGGTCGTCGCGGCGGCGATGTCGGCCGCCAGGTCGCCGGTGAGCGACTGGCGATGCACGGCATGGCGCTGTCCGGCGACGAGGCGGATGGCGAGGTAGCGCTGGCTGACGTGCCCCGGCTGGCGCACCTTGCCGCGGTTCATCCGCACGAAGTCGGTGTCCTCGCCTTCGAGCGTGGCGGCGTAGCGCTCGCCCGCATCGAGCGCGCGATCGAGCGCCGCGGCGATCGCGTGGAAATGGGCCTCCTGTTCACCGGTGCGAGCCGCGCTCGCGCCGGGCTGCGTGCCCTGCGGCCCTGCGGCGCTCATGCCTCACCTCCGAACACGTCGACGCCGCGGAACACGCACGCGGGCGATGCATGGCCGACGCGGATCACCTGCGAAGGCTCGCCCTTGCCGCAGTACGGCGTGCCGAGCACCTCGCGCGTCGACGCGTCGCCGACCGCGGCGAGGCTGCGCCAGAAATTGGCCGAGATGCCGCGATAGTTCGGGCGCTTGACGACCTCGGCCAGGCGGCCGTTGCGGATCATCCGGCCGCGCTCGCAGCCGAACTGGAACTTGTTGCGCGAGTCGTCGATCGACCACGAGCAGTTGGTCTGCATGTACACGCCGTGCTCGATCGACGCCACCATGTCGTCGAAGCTCGACGCGCCGGGCTCGAGGTTCAGGTTCGCCATCCGGTCGATCGGCGGGCGGTTCCAGCCCGACGCGCGCGCGTTGGCGACGCCGGGCATCGCCGCGCGCGCCTGAGACACGGCGCCGCCGAGCGGACGCTCGAGGATGCCCTTGCGGATCAAATGCACGCGCTCGGCCGGCGCGCCGTCGTCGTCGAACGCGTAGCTCGCGAGCTCCGAGGGCTCCGTCGGGTCGAACGTGATGTCGAGGAGCTCCGATCCGTAGCGGTACGTGCCGAACATGTCCGGCGTGACGAAGCTCGTGCCGGCGAAGTTGCGCTCGTCGCCGAGGATGCGGTCGAGCTCGAGCGGGTGGCCGATCGACTCGTGGATCTGCAGCACCATCTGGTCGGGCGCGAGCAGCACGTCCATCGTCCCCGACGGGCAGTTCGGCGCGGCGAGCAACTCGAGCGCCTCGTCGGCGATGCGCCGCACCGCGCCGGCGAAGCCGAAGCGCGCGAGGATCTCCTCGCCGCCCTGCTGGCAGATGCCGCGATAGCCGTTCAGCGTGCGCACGATCGTGTCGCCGTTGGCGTGCGCGGTGACGCTGACCGACGGCAGCAGGAAGCGGAAGCGCTGCTCGATCCGGCCGCCCTCGCTGGTAACGAGGCGATGCGTCGACTCGACGACGTCGATGCTCGCCTCCCAGTCGACGAAGCGCGGGTCGGCGCCGATCGAGCGCGACTCGGCCATCAGGAGGTCGAACCATTCGCGGCGTGAAAGCCGCGGCAGCGTCGGCTGAGGCGATGCGTAGTCGCCGCGCGCGGCGGGGCGGGGCAGCGTGCGCGAGTCGGTGATCGCGCGCTGCGCGGTCGCGCGCGCCCAGTCGCGGGCACGCGCGAGCGCGGCGTCGATGCCCGCGGGCGAGGTGTCGGCGGTGGCGGCATAGCCGTAGCCGCCGTCGGCATAGACAGTGGCCATGACGCCGCGGTCGGTCGATGCCGAATAGGGCAACGCGAGGTCCTTGCGGACCGCATAGCAGGCGGTGCTTTCGTCGACGAAGCGCAGCGACCAGAAGTCGGCGTCGACGCGGGGCAGCGGCGAATCGAGGGGCATGGGCGGAAAGGTGACGCGAAACCGCGATTATCGCAGGCTCGACGCCGCGATCCGCGCGATCCGCTCGCCGGTGACCCGCGCGAGGCGCCACTCGGGCATCAGCGTCGCGCCGAGGCCTTCGTAGAAGCCGATCGCCGGCGCGTTCCAGTCGAGCACCGCCCATTCGAGGCGACCGCAGCGCCGCTCGCGCGCGACGCCCGCGACGGCGGCCAGCAGCGCGCGTCCCACGCCACGGCCGCGCATTGCCGGCACGACGAAGAGGTCCTCGAGCCACAGCCCGCGCTGCGCGAGGAACGTCGAGAACGTCGGGAAGAACAGCGCGAACCCGGCGACCGCGCCGTCCACGCGCGCGACCAGGACGTCAGCGGCGGGATGCGCGCCGAACAGCGCCTCGCCGAGCGCCTCGCGCGTGCCCGTGCAGATCGCGGCGAGCTTCTCGTACTCGGCGAGCGCGCGGATGAGCGCGTGGATGTCGGGCAGGTCGGCGGGTGTCGCAGGTGCGATGTCGATCATCGGCCACGGTCCTCGGGTGATTGCTGCGGGGCGTCGCGGCGGCGGCGCGACAGGCGCGATTGTCGCGCACGCGGCGGCGCCGCGCGGCGTCCATGCAAAAACGCAACATCGGCCGGGCGCCCGTGGACGCCGGCGGCCTTTTCGTTGCGCCCGCGCGGCGGGGCGCGCTAGCGTCGATGCAGTGGGACTGGGGGTGCACGCCCGTTGAGCGATCAATCGACTCGGGGGTTGCACCATGAATTTCAGCAAGCGGAAGGTCGCGCTCGCGCTGGGCTTCGGCGTGGGCGGGGGAATGCTCGTCGCGTCGGCCGGCGCGCTCGCGCAGGGCGCGCCGGGCACGGCCAATCCAGCCGGCCAGGTCGCGCAGGCCGACATCAAGGTCGAGGTCACCGGCTCCAACATCAAGCGCGTCGAGGGCGAGGGTGCGCTGCCGGTGACCGTGATGACGCGCGCCGACATCGCGCGCACCGGCGCGACGACGCCGATGGAATTGCTGCAGACGATCTCGGCCAACAGCAGCCTCGGCGCGACGTCGTTCGGCAACGTGATCGGCGCGGTGACGTTCTCGCAGCAGACGGCGTCGCTGCGCGGCCTCGGTCCCTCGCGCACGCTGGTGCTCGTCAACGGCAAGCGCGTCGTTGGCGTGGCGGGCGCGGTGCAGGGCCTCGACAGCGGTGTCGACCTGTCGCTGATCCCGCTCGCCGCGGTGGAGCGCGTCGAGGTGCTGAAGGACGGCGCGTCGGCGATCTACGGCTCCGACGCGATCGGCGGCGTCATCAACTTCATCATGCGCCAGGACTACACCGGCATCGAGGGCGAGGCTTACTACGGCACGCCGACGCGCAGCGGCGGCGGCAGCCAGTACATCCTCTCCGGCACCGCGGGCTTCGGCGACCTCGACAAGGATCGCTACAACGCGTTCCTGTCGCTGTCGTACAACGAGCAGCGGCCGCTCGACCAGAACGACCGCAACTTCTCGAACACCTCGATCAACCTGCCGATCGGGCTGTTCGGCGGATCGGGCAGCACGTTCCCCGGCTTCATCTCGACCGGCGGCATCGGCAACCTCAACTATCCCGACAACTGCGGGCCCGCGCACTTCTCGGTGCCGCCGGAATTCGTCGGCCTGCTCGGCGCGCGCTGCTATTACGACCCGTCGCAGACCGACGGCGTCGAGATGATCCCGGAGACCAAGCTGTGGAATTTCTTCGGTCAGGCGCGGTTCCAGATCAACAAGGACTGGCAGGCCTACGTCAACGGCCTGTACACGCGGCAGGAGACGACGTACGTGATCCAGCCGCCGCCGATCTCGGACGCCCCGCCCACGATCGTCACCGCGCCCGACGGCAGCACGTTCCCGGTGCAATTCCTGCTGCCGCCGACGAGTCCGTTCTATCCGCATGCGGCGGCGCAGGCGGCCGGCGTCGACGGCCAGCCGCTCAATGTGCGCTTCCGTTGCTTCGTCTGCGGCAACCGCAGCACGACCGACACGACCGAAGGCGGCCAGGTCGTCGCGGGCGTGAAGGGCAGCTGGATGAACTGGGACTGGGACGGCTCGCTGCGCTACGCGCAGAGCACGCTCAAGGAGAAGGTCAACAACGGCTTCATCCAGTACACGAAATTCCTGCCGATCATCAACAGCGGCGTCTTCAACCCGTTCGGCGCCAATACGCCCGACGTGCTGTCGCAGATCGACGCGACGGAGTTCCGCGGGCAGACGATCGAGGGCAAGTCGAAGAACTACGGCGTCGAAGGCAAGGGCAGCGGCGAGATCTGGCAGCTTCCCGCGGGGCCGCTGTCGCTCGCAATCGGCGGCGAGGCGCATCGCGAGACGCTCGACCAGACGCCGGCATCGATCCTCGCGACCAACGACGTGTCCGGTTACGGCGGCAATTTCCTGCCGATCAGCGCATCGCGCAGCGTCTGGGCGGCGTACGCGGAGCTCAACGTGCCGATCGTCAAGTCGCTGGAAGCCGACGTCGCGGTGCGCTACGAGCACTACAGCGACTTCGGCAGCACCACCAACCCGAAGGTCAGCCTGCGCTGGCAACCGACGCCGCAGTTCCTGATGCGCGCATCGTATGGCACCGGCTTCGTCGCACCGTCGCTCTACCAGCTCTACGATCCGCAGACGCTCGGCCTCACCCAAACGGGGCTGTCCGACCCGATCCGCTGCCCGGTCACCAATGCCGGCGGACAGGATTGCTTCGCGCAGTTCCAGACGATCTTCGGCGGCAATCCGAACCTCAAGCCCGAGACCGCCGAGGAAATGACTGCCGGCATCGTGCTGGAGCCGATGAGCGGGCTGTCGCTGTCGCTCGATTATTTCAAGATCCGCCTGTCGAACGCGATCACCAACGGCATCCCCGCGACGACGATCCTCACCAACCCGCAGTACTACAACCTCATCCAGCGCAGCCCGCCGGACGCGCAGTTCCCGAACCTGCCCGGCGTCATCTCCGGCATTCCGCAGACGTACATCAACCTCGGCAACGAGCACATCCAGGGCCTCGACATCGACCTGCGCTACACGACGCCGGTGTCGAGCATCGGCCGCTTCCGCTTCCAGGCCACGGGCACGTACTACATCCAATACGACGCCCAGAACACCGACGGCTCGTACACGGGCGGCGTCGGCACCGCGTATGGCGCGGTCAACACCGGCATCATCCCGCGCTACAAGCAGTACACGTCGGTCACGTGGGACAAGGGCCCGTGGTCGGCGACGCTCGCCAACACCTACCAGACGAGCTACCGCGATTGGGGCACCGACCTCAACGGCAACTTCCGCACGGTGGGGTCGATGAGTCTGTGGGACCTGCAGGGCTCGTATACGGGCTTCAGGAACCTGACGCTGACGCTCGGCGTCAAGAATCTCTTCGACACCAACCCGCCGGTGACCAACCAGCAGAACACTTTCCAGCTGGGCTTCGACCCGTCTTACTACGACCCGCGCTCGCGCTTCGTCTACGGCTCGGTGCGCTACGCGTTCAGGTAACGCCGCGCCGGCGGGCGCGCCGCGCCCGCCGGTCCCGCCGGGACGCAACCGTTCGCTGCGCCTCGCGCGGCGGGGCCCCCGAAAGGGGGCCTCGCATTTTTGCCCGCCAACGTCCTTCGCAACCCGCGTGGCAGCCGCCTCAAATCGCCGCTGCAGCGCAACACCGGCAAATCCGTAAAATTCCTGCCCCTCTGCGAGATTTCCCGGGATCGGTCGCCGCATGTTGGTCGTAAAAGTCATTGGCATCAATTGCTTGTAACGACTACTTCGCAACATGCCTTGATGCATTTTCGGTGCCGAAACGGGGTGGCGCGGTTCGGCGCGCGCCCCGACGGCACCGCCGCAACGCGGCCTTTTGCGTATTTGCGACAGACCTGCGTGCATTTGCGCAACAAACGACCGAAGCGCTTGGTTCGCGCTGATGCCATGCGGTAACGTTACGGCACGTGCAGCCAGCGGGCATTTCGTCCCGCGAAACGCACATTTACTGGGGGTCTCTCATGAAGTTTCAACGCAAGAAGGTTGCGACCGCGCTCGCCTATGCGATGGGCGTCGGTGGCGTGGCGTTGCTGACCGCAACGACCGCGCACGCGCAGCAGGCCGACATCAAGGTCGAAGTCACGGGCTCGAACATCAAGCGCGTCGAAGGCGAAGGCGCGCTTCCGGTCACCGTGATCACGCGCAAGGACATCGAGCAATCGGGCGCCACCAACGCGATGGAGCTCCTGCAGCTCATCTCGGCCAACAACAGCTCGGGCAACGTGTCGTTCGCCAACGTGATCGGCGCGACGACGTTCTCCAACCAGACGGCGTCCTTGCGCGGCCTGTCCGGCACGCGCACGCTCATCCTGATCGACGGCCATCGCGTGTCGCCCACCGGCGGCGCGATCTCCGGCGCGGAAGGCGTCAACCTGTCGCTGATCCCGTTCTCGGCGATCGAGCGCGTCGAAGTGCTGAAGGACGGCGCGTCCGCCATCTACGGTTCCGATGCGGTCGCCGGCGTCATCAACTTCATCCTGCGCCAGGACTTCCAGGGCGGCGAGGCGTTCGCGCAATACGGCACGCCCACCCGCAAGGGCGGCGGCGACCAATACCAGGTCTACGGCTCGGTGGGCTTCGGCGACCTCAACAAGGATCGCTACAACGTCTACCTGAACCTCGGCTACACCGAGCAGAAGCCCCTCGACCAGCGCGACCGCAACTTCTCGAACACGTCGCTGCGCCCCGAGATCAACCTGTTCGGCATCTCGGGCAACACGTTCCCGGCGTACATCTCGACGGGCGGCATCGGCAGCATCAACTACCCGGCGTGCGACAACACGTTCAGCAGCGCGGTCGACGTCACCGACCTCGGCCCCCGCTGCTGGTACGACCCGTCGAAGACGCCCGGCGTCGAGCAGATCCCGAGCGACAAGCTGTGGAACTTCTTCGGCTCGGCGCGCTTCCAGATCAACCGCGACTGGCAGGCGTACGCGACGGCGCTGTACGCGCGCGACGAGACGCGCTTCATCATCCAGCCGGTGCCGATCTCCGACCAGTTCGCCGCGGGCACCTTCGCGCCGACCGGGCAGATCCTGCTGCCGCCGACCAGCCCGTTCTACCCGCACGACCTCGCCCAGCAGCACGGCGTCGACGGCCAGCCGCTCAACGTCCGCTATCGCTGCGTCGAGTGCGGCAACCGCGACACGACCGACACCAACGAGAACGGCCAGGCGGTCGTCGGCATCAAGGGCACGGCGTGGAACTGGGACTGGGACGGCTCGTTCCAGTACAGCGAGTCGAGGACCAAGGACAAGCTCAACGGCGGCTTCCCGCTGTACTCGCAGATCCTGCCGCTCCTCAATAGCGGCAACGTCAACGTGTTCGGCCCGAACACGCCCGATATCAGCCAGCAGATCCAGGCGACGAACTTCAACGGCACGACGTTCGAGGGCAAGGCCAAGCAATACGGCTTCGCCGGCAAGACGTCGGGTGAGGTGTGGCAGCTCCCGGCCGGCGCGCTGTCCGTGGCGCTCGGCGGCGAAGCGCGCCGCGAGACGCTGTCGCAGACGCCGAGCAGCGTGCTCGCGACCGGCGACGTGTCGGGCTTCGGCGGCAACATCGTCTCGGTCGACAAGTCGCGCAGCGTCTATGCGTTGTACGGCGAAGCGAACATCCCGATCGTCAAGACGCTGGAAGGCGACGTCGCGGTCCGCTACGACCACTACAGCGACTTCGGCAGCACGACCAACCCGAAGGTCAGCCTGCGCTGGCAGCCGTCGCAGCAGTTCCTGGTGCGCAGCTCCTACGGCACGGGCTTCCTCGCGCCGTCGCTCTACGAGCTGTGGATCCCGCAGACGACCGGCGTGTCGGCGACCGGCTCGAGCGACCCGCTCCGCTGCCCGCCGGTGGTGGTGCCGGGCGACCAGCTCGATTGCAACACGCAATTCCCGATCACGCTGGGCGGCAACCCGAACTTGAAGCCCGAGCGCTCGTGGCAGGCCACCGTCGGCTTCGTCTGGGAGCCGATGACCAATGTGTCGCTGTCGGTCGACTACTTCAAGCTCAACCTGTCGGACGCGATTTCGAGCGGCCCGTCGACGGCCTCGATCCTCGCCGACCTCGGCCGCTTCGGCAGCTACGTGACGCGCGGTCCGGTCGACCCCAACCAGCCGAACCTGCCGGGTCGCATCACCAACATCCAGCAGACGCTGGTCAACCAGGGCAACGCGCACATCCAGGGCCTCGACATCGAGGGGCATTACCGGACGCCGGTGTCGGCATTGGGGCAGTTCAAGTTCGACATCGCGGGCACGTACTACATCAAGTACGACAACCAGAACGTCGACGGCAGCTACCTCGGCGCGATCTCCAACGCGTACGCGGCGGTCGTGACGGGCATCATCCCGCGCTGGAAGCACTACGCGTCGGTCACCTGGGACCAGGGTCCGTGGGAAGCGTCGCTCGCCAACACGTACCAGACGAGCTACACGGACTATCAGGTCGACTACAACGGCAACCTGCGCACCGTCGGCTCGATGAGCCTGTGGGACCTGCAGGGCAAGTACAAGGGCTTCAAGAACCTCGAGCTCACGCTCGGCGTCAAGAACCTCTTCGACACGAACCCGCCGGTGTCGAACCAGCAGAACACCTTCCAGCTGGGCTTCGACCCGTCGTACTACGATCCCCGCGCCCGCTTCGTGTACGGCTCGGTCAAGTACTCGTTCAAGTAATCGCTGTCAGCGGCATGGACACGGGGAGCCTCGCGCTCCCCGTTTTTTTTGAGGCGGCGCCGTGCTAAAAGACCGCCTTGGCAGGTTGTCGCCGCAAGGCGGGGGAGAATCGTCGATGCACAAATTCATCATGGCCGCGCTCGTCGCGGTGGCGCTCGCCGCACCCGGCGCGCACGCGCAGAACGGCGCGGGCGAAGTCGACGCGCTGCGCAGCGCGCTCAGGACCGACAAGCGCGCCTACGTGGAGCACAGCCTCGCGCTGACGCCGGTTCAGGCGAAGAAATTCTGGCCGATCTACGACAAGTACCAGGTCGCACTCAACGCGCTGGCGCGCACCCGCGCGTCGACGGCGGAGTCGCTGCTCGGGCGCGCGGGTGACAAGCCGATGTCGAACCTCGCGGCCAAGCAGTTCGTCACGCAGAACATGCAGGCCGAGGAGGCCGAGGTGAAGGCGCGCCACCGGATGTTCAACGCGGTGATGCGCGCGCTGCCGGCGTCGCTCGCGGCGCGCTACGTGCAGCTCGAGTCGAAGTTCCGCGCGGTTCAGGCGTACGACATCGCCGCGGCGTTCCCGCTGGCGCACTGATCGCCGGGGGCGTCGCCCGCGCGGCGTGGGGGACGCCGCGCGGGGCGCCCGGCGCTCGCTGTCAGCTGCGACGGCTCGCGTGGCCGGGGTGTTGCGATTCGATCACCGTGACGAGGCGCGCCTCGCGCACCGCGTTGACGTCGATCGAATCGACCAGCGCCGTGTCACGCGCGTTGTGCGTGACCGCGACCGATTGCCCCGTGACGGCGACGACCGGCACCTCGCTGGTGCGGAAGTTCATGTGCGCCGGCGCGATCACCGTCGCGCCGATCGTCGCCAGGGACAGGGCGACGGCGGCGAGGCCGATCGTGAAGCGGGGCGCGTGCGATCGATACGTGTTCATCTCGAGTCTCCGGTGCGTTCGTCTTGTGCCTGTTGGATGCGGCGACGGTGCGTCGCGGATTCAGGTCGTTGCGCGGATTGGCTGGAACTCCATGGCGCCATCGTGGCGACGGCGGAACCGCGGCGCCACCGGCATGCGACGAAGGACGCGAATCGCGGCGCAAAGCCGCGGATGCGGCGACGGGCCGGGCCGCGCCGCGGGGCGACGAGGGCCGCGCAAGGCGCCGCGCCAGCGCGGTCGCGAACGTCTCGCGGTGAGCGCCGTTCATGGACTTGAATCGGGGTTGGTGTAGAATCCGCCGATTTTCCGGCGATGCCTCGCCCCGCCCACCGGGGCCGAAGCTGGAGGCGGATCCGCGCGGAGAGGGGAAACGGGTTTCGCGCGGTCCTCGAAGGCGCCGGGTTTCGCCTTCCACCGGCGCATGGGACTCGACGGCTCGTTCGAACACCGTCCGGCTCGCGCGCCGCTTCTCCGCGAAATCCCGCCGGATTACTTGAATCATCGTCGATCGTCTGATGACCTCACTCGTGGAGAGAACATGTTGATTACGAAGCGACTGGCGGCGCTGGCCGCGGCCGTGGCGCTCGCCGCGCCAATGACGCTCCTGCCCGCGATCGCGCTCGCGCAGGCGCCCGCAGCGCCGGCGACACCCGCCACCCCCGCGACGCCGGCCGCGCCGGCGCCGGAGATGACGCCTCCGCCGGCCGCGCCCGCCGCCGCGGCGGCACCGGCGCCCGCGCCGGGACCCGCGACCCGCACCGAAGTCGTCGACAACCCCTACGGCTTGCAGGCGCTGTGGCAGGGCGGCGACCTCGTCGCGCGGTTCACGCTCGGCATCCTCGTCGTGATGTCGATGGGCTCGTGGTACATCATCATCACCAAGGTCTACGAGCAGGCGCGGATGAACAGCCAGGCCCGTCGCGCCGAGAAGACGTTCTGGACCGCGCCATCGGTGCAGAAGGGCGCCGAGGACCTGAAGGAAGGCAGCCCGTTCCGGTTCATCGCCGAGACCGGCCTCGAGGCCTCGAACCGGCACACCGGCCTCTTGGGCAACGTGCAGATGAACGAGTGGATCAGCATGTCGATCCAGCGCGCGATCGACAACGTGCAAAGCCGCACGCAGGACGGCCTCGCGTTCCTCGCCACCGTCGGCTCGACGGCGCCGTTCGTGGGCCTGTTCGGCACGGTGTGGGGGATCTACCACGCGCTGACTGCGATCGGCATCGCCGGCCAGGCGTCGATCGACAAGGTCGCGGGCCCGGTCGGCGAGGCGCTGATCATGACGGCCATCGGCCTCGCGGTCGCGGTGCCGGCGGTGCTCGGCTACAACTGGCTCATCCGCCGCAACAAGGCGGCGATGGACCGCGTGCGCAGCTTCGGCGCGGACCTGCACGCGGTGCTGCTGTCGGCACCGACGAAGGCGTAAGCCATGGCGATGAGCGTCGGCCCGTCCGACGGCGAGGACGAGGCGATCTCGGCGATCAACACGACGCCGCTGGTGGATGTCATGCTGGTGCTGCTGATCATCTTCCTGATCACGGTGCCGGTGGTGCGCAATTCGGTGCCGGTGCAGCTCCCCAAGGAGCGCAACGAGATCCGCGAGACCAAGCCCGAGAACATCACGATCTCGGTGGACGCGCAGGACCGCATCTACTGGAACGAGCTGCGGATGTCCAACATCGACCAGCTGATCGACCGGCTGAAGAAGATCGCGGTGCTGGTGCCGCAGCCGGAGGTGCAGATCCGCGGCGACGCGGGCGGGAAATACGCAGGCGTCGGGCGCGTCATCTACGCGTGCCAGCGTGCCGGCATCTCCAAGATCGCGTTCATCACCGAGCCGCCGCCGCGCAGCCTGTGACGCGGCGGGCAAGGAGCATCAAGACATGGCCATGAACGTAGGCGCGCCGAAGCGGGGCGACATGGACGTCATGATCGACATCAACACCACGCCGCTGATCGACGTGATGCTGGTGCTGCTGGTCATGCTGATCATCACCATCCCGATCCAGCTGCATTCGGTGAACCTCAACCTGCCGACCGGCAACCCGCCGCCGCCGCTGGTGCAGCCCGAGGTCATCAAGATCGACATCGACGAGGGCTCGCGGATCTTCTGGAACGGCGACCCCATCCTCAATCGCGACGACCTCGTGACGCGCATCAAGGCCGCCGCCGCGACGCAGCCGCAGCCCGAGATCCACCTGCGGCCCAACAAGGAGTCGGTGTACGGCACGGCGGCCGAGGTGATGGCCGAGGCGCAGAAGAACGGCCTCACCAAGATCGGCATCATCGGCAGCGAGCAGTTCGTCGACGAATAGCGCGCCGCCCGGAGCCAGCCAAGCATGGATTTCGCACGACAACAGAGGGATCCGACCCGGCACCTGATCGGGATCGCATTCGTGATCCTGTTCCACGTGCTGCTCATCTGGGCGCTCATCAGCGGGCTCGGCTCGAAGGCGATCGAGATCATCAAGAAGCCGCTCAACGCGACGATCATCGAGGAGGTGCGGCCGCCGCCGCCGCCGCCGCCGCCGATCAAGCGGATCATCGAGCCGCCGAAGATGAAAGTGATCCAGCCGTTCGTGCCGCCGCCCGACATCCCGGTGCCGCCGCCGCCGGTGGCGCCGCCGCCGGTGATCGCCTCCGTGCAGACGACACCGCCGCCGGAGCCGAACGTGATCGCGCCGCCCGCGCCGGTCGCGCCGCCGGCGCCGCCCAAGCCCGCGATCCGCCAGGGCGTGTCGTGCTCGACGATGGACAAACCGTCCTTCCCCCGCGAGGCGATCCGCAAGGGCGTCGAGAAGGGCCAGGTCATCGCGGTGCTGACGATCAACGAAAAGGGCACGGTGTCGGACATCAACATCGAGTCGGAGAATCCACCGCGCGTGTTCGAGCGCGTCGTCCGCGACACGCTGGCGGGCTGGAAGTGCAACGCCGAGGGCCAGCCCTACAAGGCGCGCGTCGAGATCAACTTCTCGCTGAGCGACTAGCCGGCAGCGCGCATCCGCCAATGACAAGGCCGCCCTCGGGCGGCCTTTTTCATCGCGGCGCCGCGCGCTCGCGCGGCGGCTTCGTCGAGCGCTCAGCGCGCCGGCACGAGCTCGCGACGCAACGTGTACCCGGCGATCGTCCACATGACGACCGCCGCCGCGACCATCGCCACGGCGAGCTGCGGCACCGACACCGGGATCGCAGTGAAGAGGCGATAGCCCTGCCGCGCCACGTCGAGTGTCGCATCGGGCAGCGACAGCGCGAGGCCGATCGCGGCGAGCGCCCACAGCACGACGAGCGCCGGGCGCCGCCACGCGGGCAGCGCACGCGTCGCCGCGGGCAGCGCGGCCATCACGCGCGCCGCGAAGCCGTCGTCGGCGATCGGCGCGGGACGGTTCGCGCGCAATTGCGCGTCGAGCCAGTCGCCTTTGTTCGCCATCGCCTGTCGTTCCATCGTCGCTCCTACGAAGCCCAGTCGGCCATTGCCGCCTTGAGCTTTTTCTTCGCCCGGAGGATGTGCGTCTTGACGGTGCCCACCGGGATGCCGAGCACGTAAGCCGCTTCCTCGTGCGTCAAGTCGTTATCGTAGCACTGCACGATCGCCGCGCGCTCGCCATCGGAAAGCACCCGCATCGCGCGCGCCATGTCCATCCTGAGCGACGTCGCGTGCGACGAGTCGCCGACGCTCGCGCCGAGCGCGCTCATCGCGTCCTCGTCGTCGTCGTCGTGCTCGACGTCTTCACCGCGATCCCCGAGCAGCACGTCCTTGCGCTTGCGCGCATTGGCGAGCCAGCAGTTGGTGGCGATCCGGTAGAGCCACGTCGAGAAGCGCGCCTCGTCGCGGAACGAGGCCAGGTTGCGCCACGCCAGCACGAACGCCTCCTGCGCGAGGTCGTCCGCGAGCGCGTCGTTGCCGTTGGTCAGCCGCCGCAGCGTCGCGCGCACGCTCGATTGATGGCGCCGCACCAGCTCGCCGAAGGCCACGCGCGACGCTGCATCGCTGGTCGCGAGCGCGCGGGCGATCAGCACGCGATCGTCCGGTGCCTGCGGCGAAGGCACGGTCGGCGAAGGCCGGGGCGAGGGCGGCGTCAGGGCAGCGCTTTCGCGGGCAGTGCGGGGGCGCGAAGCGCGCGCCGGCGGTGCGGGAGGTCCACGGCGCGATCATGGCGTGCGGTCGGCGCCGGTGTCCACGCGGGGTGGCACCGGGTCGCGGCGATCCTCGAAATACCACAGCACGACGTAGCCGATACCGAGGAACAGCAGCACGAGGCCGATTCCGCTCGCTTCGCCGTTCTCGAACATCGAGCAGGTCTGCACGGCGAGGCCGACCGCGACGAGGATGATGCCGCGCCGCAGGTCCGACCAGACGTTGCGGGCGCGGATGCTGCGGGCGCGGGCGTAGAGCGCCCCCGTCGTGCTGCCGGCCTCCATCGCCGCCTGCGGGCGCGTCGCGCCGATCGCGTCCATCGCCTCGGCCGGGGGCACGACGCCCTTCTCGGCGAGCTTCAGCATCGTCTCGTTCAGCATCCGCGTCTTGCGCATCTTGTACCAGAGCACGAGGATGATGACGAGGAGCGGCACGAGGAACACGAGCAGCGTGCCGAGGAAGAACAGGCCCGCGATCCACGGCGCCTTGTCGACGAAGTCCTCGAACGAGTCGTACTCGCGCGCGCGGCCGAAGCCGTGCACGTTGATCCGGTCGTCGTCGCCCATCGTGATGCCGACCGACGCGCCGCGGTGCTTGCCCTTGCGCGACGCCTTGGGCGGCGGCGCCTGCTCGTCGCTGCTGTCGGCGTCGGTGTCGGCGTCGGATTCGTCGGCGTCGGGCGAGGCGGATTCGTCGGCGTCGGGCGGCGTCTTT
>JAICUU010000137.1 GCA_025935675.1 Burkholderiales bacterium | reverse complement strand
CGTCGCGTTCAACCGCTTCCTGCTCGTGCAGTTGAACGAGCGGCTCGCGCAGTTCATCGCGATGGTCGAGCACGACCGGCTGCTCGGCCCCGATGCGCGCCTGGCGCGTGCGATCGCGGGGCTCTTCAACCCGCTCCTGTACCCCGACATCGGCCCGACGCTGCCGTTGTCGCAGGAGGAGATCGGACAATTGATCGGCGTGTCGCGCCAGCGCGCCAACCAGGCGTTGAAGCATCTCCAGGAGGCAGGATTGATCGACATCGAATACGGCCGCGTGCGCGTGCGCTCGCTCGACGGGCTGCGACGCTATGAATGACCTCGACGGCGCCGGCGATCCGCTCGCGCGCGTCATCGTCGCCGCGCGGCGCTCGGGCAGGCGCGCCGTGCGCGACGCGGCGCCCGCGCCCCGCGACCGGCTGCAGGCATACGCGACGCAGCAAGCGGTGGCGCGTGCGCTCGGCGCGCGCGTGGGCGGCTGGAAGGTCGGGATGCTCGCCGACGGCACGCCGACGGCGGCGCCGATGTTCGCCGCCGACATGGCCGCAAGCGGCGCACGCTGGACGTTGCCGGCCGAGGGCTCGCTCGTCGTCGAGGTCGAGGTTGCGCTGCGGCTCGCGCGCGATTTGCCGGCGCGGCCCGCGCGACCCTATGCGCGCGATGAGATCGCCGCCGCCGTCGACGCCGTGCTGGTCGGCGTCGAGCTGCTGCAAAGCCGCTTCGCCGGCGACGGCTTCCCGCCGTTCCTGCTGCACGTCGCCGACAATCTCGGCAACGCGGGTTACGTCGCGGGTGATGCGACGCGCGAATTCGCCGCGCTCGATCTGGCGCGCCTGCGCTGCCGCTACACGATCGACGACACGCAGCGCCACGACGCGGTCGGCGGCCATCCGCAGGACGATCCGTGGACGCCGGTGCTCGCGAGCCTCATGGAAGACGCGCTGCCGCTCGGCGGCTATCGCGCCGGACAAATCGTGACGACCGGCACGCTCGTGCCGCCCGTCACGATCGACCGGCCGCAGCGGCTTCGTGCCACGCTCGACGGCATCGGCGCCGTCGACGTGACGTTCGTGCGCTAGTCGCTCGTCATTCCCGTACCGCCGGGAAGCTCGTCATTCCCGTACCGCCGGGAAGCTCGTCATTCCCGTACCGCCGGGAAGCTCGTCATTCCCGCGAATGCGGGAATCCAGTTTTGACGCGGGAGAGGACGCGCGGTCGACTTACCGCGGCGCCACGACTGGATCCCCGCTTTCGCGGGGATGACGACGATGGTCAGCGCGCGTCGTAGCGGTAGAAGCCCCGGCCGGTCTTGCGGCCGAGCCAGCCGGCGGCGACCATTTCCTTCAAGAGCGGCGCGGGCCGGTACTTCGGGTCGTTGAAGTCCGCGTAGAACACGTTCATCACCGCGAGCAGCACGTCGAGGCCGACGAGATCGCAGAGCGCGAGCGGCCCGATCGGATGGTTGCAGCCCTGCTTCATGCCCTCGTCGATCGCCTCGGCCGTGGCGAGCCCCTCCTGCAGCGCGAACACCGCCTCGTTGAGCATCGGGCAGAGGATGCGGTTGACGACGAAGCCGGGGCTGTTCTTGACGACGATCGGCGTCTTGCCGAGCGCGACCGCCAGCGCGCGCGCCTCGTCGAGCGTCGCGTCGCTGGTCGCGAGCCCGCGGATCAGCTCGACCAGCGTCATCATCGGCACCGGGTTGAAGAAGTGCATGCCGAGGAAGCGCTCGGCGCGCTTCGTCACCGCGGCGAGCTGCGTGATCGAGATCGACGAAGTGTTCGAAGCGACGATGACGCCCGGCCGGGCGATCGCGTCCACCTTCCTCAGGATGTCGAGCTTGAGATCGACGCGCTCGGTGGCGGCCTCGATGACGAAGTCGGCGTCTTTCAGGAGCGCGTAGTCGGTGCCGCCGCGCACCAGCGCGACCGCTTTGGCCTTCGCGTCGGCGGTGAGCTTCTCCTTCTTGACGAGACGGTCGAGGCTCGCGGCGATCGCCGCCGCGCCCTTTTGCACGGCGGCGTCGGCGACGTCGATCATGATCGCCGGGATGCCCGCGACCGCGCAGGCCTGCGCGATGCCATTGCCCATCGTGCCGGCGCCGATGACGCCGACGGTCTTGATCGTGCTCATGAGTCGTCCCGCGAAAAGTGGATCGGAGGCCGCGGCGAGCGCGGCGCCTCCGCCGATTATCGCGCGACCGCCGCGGAGGTCAGCCGGTGGCGGCGCTGGCGGCGCGGTACGGCACGACGTCGCGGCCGACGATCCGCGGCGGGCGCGCGGCGAGGCCCGCGATCAGCATGTCCACCATCGGGTGCGCGGCGCGCTCGAGGTCGTAGGCGGACGGGTCGCGCGCCCACGCGTGCATGACGCCGAGCATGAAGCCGCGCATCACCTCCGCCGCCATCGCGACGTCGGTGTCGGGCGGCAATTCGCCCGCGTCGACCGCGTGTCGCAACAGGCCGACGACGTGCTGCCGGCAGCCTTCGTCGTTGAGGCGGCGGCGATCGCGCATCGACGACGCGTCGTTCGCGCCGTCGCACTTGTTGAAGACGACGTCGAAGACGGCCAGCGTGCGCGGCTCGCGCGCGAGCCGCATCAGCGCCAGCACGGCATTGTTGCGCAGCGTCGCGAGCGGCGACTGATCGGGCGACGCGCCGCAGCACGCGACCATCGCCTCCATCGGCAATGACGCACGCTCGCACATGGCGGCGAGCAGCTCGTCCTTGTCGCGAAAATGCCAGTAGACCGCGCCTCGCGTCAGGCCTGCCGCCTGCGCGACGTCGCCCAGTGTCGCGTGCGCGACGCCCTTGGTGCGGACGACGGTCTCGGCCGCATCGAGGAGCGCCTCGCGCGTCGCCGCGGCGCCCTCGCGGGTCTTGCGGGTCATCGTGTTGCCTTTGTCGAAAAGGATCGTCGCCCGAGCTTGTGTAGTCTGGTCGGTCGTCCTACGTGTTCGGGACGCCCGGCGCGCCGAATTCATGCACGGACGGGGTTGCAAACATGCATGAATGTATGTAAATTGCCCGGCAACGTCAAGTTGCGGCGCAGCACGCTCGTGCAACGAGGTCGCCCCGACCGCCACCTCAGCTCGCCGCCTCAGCTCGCCGACTCAGTTAGCCGACACCGTTCCGAATACCCCTCTCGGAGAATCCCATGTTCCGCAAGTCCTCAAGCGTCCTGATTTTGCTGGCGCTCGCCGCCTGTGGCCAGCAACAGCCGCAAGGATTCCATGGCTTTCCGCCGGCGCACGTGACGCTCGAGAAGGTCGCGCCGCGCGACCTGCCGGTCACGTTCGAGTACACCGGCCAGGCGATCGGGTCGAAGGACGTCGAGGTGCGCGCGCGCGTCACCGGCATCGTCGAGAAGCGCGCCTACGAGGAGGGCTCCGCCGTCAAGGCCGGCCAGCTCCTCTTCGTGATCGATCCGAAACCCTATCAGGCGGTCGTCGAGGCGGCGCAGGCGGATCTCGCGCGCGCCAAGGCGCAGAAGGCCCAGGCCGACCGCGAAGCCGCGCGCTTGAAGCCGCTCGCCGAGCGTCACGCGATCGGCCAGAAGGAGGCCGACGACGCCCAGTCGAACGCGGACCTCGCCGCCGCGGCGATCAAGTCGGCGCAGGCGAAACTCGATTCCGCCGAGCTCGACCTCGGCTACACGCGCGCCGTATCGCCGATCTCGGGACTCACGAGCCGCGCGCAGGTGTCGGAAGGCAGCCTCGCCACCGCCAACCAGACGCTCCTCACCGTCGTGTCACAGGTCGACCCGATCTGGGTGCAATTCAACATTGCCGAGAACCAGCAGCTCGAGATCAACAAGTCGGTGACCAACGGCGAGCTCGCGCTGCCGCGCGACAACGCATACGACGTGCAGTTGAAGCTCTCGGACGGCTCGACGTTCCCGCGCAAGGGCAAGATCAATTTTTCCGACACGCGCATCAATCCCTCGACGGGCACGTACGAGCTCCGTGCGGAGCTTCCGAACCGTGACCTCGCGATCAAGCCGGGCCAGTTCGTGCGCGTCACGCTGACGGGCGCGGTGCGCAAGAACGCGATCGCGATCCCGCAGGTGGCCGTGCTGGACGGCACGCAGGGCAAGTACGTGTTCGTCGCCGGCAAGGACAAGGACGGCAAGGACGTCGCGATGCCGCGCCCGGTCAAGCTCGGCGACTGGGTCGACGCCAGCGGCCAGAACCTCTTCGTCATCGAGTCGGGCCTCAAGCCCGGCGACGAGCTGATCATCGACGGCATCGCCAAGCTGACACCCAACGCGCCGATCATTCCCGACGGCGCGCAGAACGCGAACCCGGGCGCGCCCGGCGGCGCGGCACCCGGCGGCGCACCGGCAGCGCCCGCGGCGCCCGCCAAGTCCGAAGCCAAGAAGTCGTAACCGGCACCGGGAACCGACACCATGCTCTCGCGCTTTTTCATCGATCGCCCGATCTTCGCGGCGGTCATCTCGATCTTCCTGGTGCTGGCCGGCCTCGCCGCGATCCGCACGCTGCCGATCGCCCAGTATCCCGAGATTGCGCCACCGGTCGTGACCGTCGCGGCGACGTACCCCGGCGCGTCGGCACAGGTGGTCGAGGAGACCGTCGCCGCGCCGCTCGAGAACGCCATCAACGGCATCCCGGGCATGCAGTACATGAGCTCGAACTCGGCGTCCAACGGCGTCGTGCAGATCCAGGTGACGTTCGAGATCGGGACCAACATCGACATCGCCGCGGTCAACGTCAACAACCGCGTCAACGAGGTGCTGCCGCGGCTTCCCGAGGAAGTGCGGCGGCAGGGCGTCACCGTCGAGCGCGGCAGCTCGTCGTTCCTGCAGGTCGTGGCGTTCTACTCGCCGGACGGCCGCTTCACCGACCTCGACACGTCGAACTACGTGCTGCTCAACGTGCTCGACGAGATCAAGCGGCTGCCGGGCACGACCAACGTGCAGATCTTCGGCGCCAAGGACTACGCGATGCGCATCTGGATGAAGCCGGATCGCCTCGCGCAGATGAAGCTGACGCCCGCCGACGTCATCAGCGCGATCAACGACCAGAACGCGCAGTTCGCCGCCGGCAAGGTCGGGCAGTCTCCGATCGGCAAGGGGCAGGACCTCGTCTACACGGTGACGACCAAGGGCCGCCTCGCCGACCCGAAGGAGTTCGAGGGCATCATCGTGCGCGCCAATCCCGACGGCTCGACGGTCTACCTGCGCGACATCGCGCGCGTCGAGCTCGGCGCCGCCAGCTACGAGTTCAACGGCCGCTACAACGGCAAGCCGGCGACGCTGGTCGGCATCTTCCTGTCGCCCGGCGCCAACGCGCTCGACGTCGCCAAGGCGTCGAACGCGCTGCTCGCCAGCCTCGCGCAGCGCTTCCCCGAGGGCCTCGCTTACAGGGTCGCGTTCGACACCACGCGCTTCATCGAGGTGTCGATCCGCGAGGTGCTGAAGACGCTCGGCGAGGCAATGCTGCTGGTGTTCCTCGTCGTCTACATCTTCCTGCAGAGCTGGCGCGCGGCGATCATCCCGTTCGCGGCGGTGCCGGTCGCGCTGATCGGCGCGTTCGCCGGCATCCACGTGCTCGGTTACTCGATCAACACATTGACCTTGTTCGGGATGGTGCTGTCGATAGGCATCGTCGTCGACGACGCGATCGTCGTGCTGGAGAACGTCGAGCGCATCATGCGCGAGGAGGGCCTGCCGGCGCGCGATGCCGCCGTGAAGGCGATGCGCGAGGTGACGAGCCCGATCATCGCCATCGTGCTGACGCTGGTCGCGGTTTTCATCCCGATCGCGTTCCTGGGCGGCCTGACCGGCGAGCTCTACCGCCAGTTCGCGGTGACGATCTCGATCTGCGTCGTGATCTCGGGCCTGGTCGCGCTGACGCTGTCGCCCGCGCTGTGCGCGCTGATCCTGAAGCCCCACGAGGCGCCGAACCGCTTTTTCGCGGCGTTCAACCGTGGCTTCGAGCGCTTCCGCGGCGGCTATACGCATGGCGTCGCATTCCTGATCCGCCGCGGCATCGTCGCGCTCCTCGTGTTCGGCCTGATGGTCGCGGCCGCGGTGTTCATGTGGCGGATCACGCCCGGCAGCCTCGTGCCCGAGGAGGACCAGGGCTTCTACATCTCCGCGGTGATCCTGCCCGACGGCGCGACGCTCGAGCGCACGCAGAAGGTCGTCGAGCAGGTCGAGGCTGCGGTGCGCAGCAACCCGAACAACCAGGACGTCGTCGCGTTCACCGGCTTCGACTTCATCGGCGGCGGCTTCCGCAACAACGCGGCGACGCTGTTCGTCACGCAGAAGCCTTGGGACGAGCGCCATGTCACCGCGCATCAGCTCGTCGGCGAGCTCTTCGCCAAGACCGCCGGCATCAAGGACGCGCTGGTGCTGGCGTTCAACCCGCCTCCGATCTTCGGCCTCGGCTCGACCGGCGGCTACGAGTTCTACATCCAGAACCACGGCAGCGGCGGCTCGAAGAAGCTTTCCGAGGTGAAGGACGCGTTCCTCGCGCGCGCCAACCGCGATCCCGAGCTCGGCGGCGCGCAGACGCTGTGGCACGCCGCGGTGCCGCAGCTCTACGTCGACGTCGACCGCGACAAGGCGAAGAAGACCGGCGTCGCGATCACCGACATCTTCAACGCGCTGTCGGCGACGATGGGCAGCTATTACGTAAACGACTTCAACAAGTACGGCCGCACCTGGCAGGTGCTGCTGTCGTCGGAGCCCGAGTTCCGCAAGCGCCCAGACGACATCACCGGCGTCTACGTGCGGAGCTCGCGCGGCGAGATGGTGCCGCTCTCCGCGCTCGTCAAGGTGAGCTACACGTCGGGCCCGGACTCCCTCGATCGCTTCAACAACCTGCCGGCGGTCAAGATCATCGGCCAGGCGGCGCCCGGCTTCAGCTCGGGCCAGGCGATCGCGCGCGTCGAGCAGATCGCCGCCGAGGTGCTGCCGGCCGATTTCAGCTACGACTGGGGCGGCTCGTCGTACCAGGAGAAGAAGTCCGGCGGCGCGTCGACGTTCGCGCTCGGCCTCGCGGTGATCATGGTGTTCCTGATCCTCGCCGCGCAATACGAGCGCTGGTCGCTGCCGCTCGCGGTGCTGCTGGCGCTGCCGTTCGGCACGTTCGGCGCATTGGTGGCAGTCTGGCTGCGCGGCCTCACCAGCGACGTCTATTTCCAGATCGGCCTCGTCACGCTGCTCGGTCTCGCCGCCAAGAACGCGATCCTGATCGTCGAGTTCGCGCTGTACAAGCACGAGGAGGGGCTGACGCCGTCGGCGGCCGCGGTCGAGGGCGCGCGGCTGCGCTTCCGGCCGATCCTGATGACCTCGCTCGCGTTCATCTTCGGCGTGCTGCCGCTCGCCATCTCGACGGGTGCCGGCGCCTCGGCGCGGCACTCGGTGGGCACCGGCGTGATGGGCGGGATGCTCGCGGCGACGTTCCTCGCGATCTTCTTCGTGCCGCTGTTCTTCAAGGTGATCTTCGACCGGCACGTCACCGAGAAGCGCAGCAGCCAGCAGATCTTCGACGAGGTGACGCACTCGCAGCGCGCCTCGCACAACGTGCCTTCGACGCCCGGCCATCCGCCGGTGCGCGGGGAGGACTGGATATGACGAACCGCATGACCCGCTTCGCCGTCACGGCGATCGCCGCCGCGACGCTCGCGGCGTGCGCGTCGACGCCGACGGATCCCCCCAGGCTCGACCTGCCCGCGGCGACGCAATCGACGAGCGTGCTGGCCTCCGAGAAGTGGTGGACGGCGTTCAACGACGCCGACCTCGACAGGCTCGAGGACGAGGCGCTCGCGCACAACCTCGACCTCGCCGCGGCGATCACGCGCGTCGACTACGCGCGCGCCCAGGTGCTGTTCGCGCAGTCGGATCTCTACCCGTCGGTCAATCTCGGCGTCGACGCCTCGCGCTCGCGGATCTCGCAGGTCGGCTCGACGCCGCTGCCCTCGGGCATTCCCGCGATCTCCAACGACTATCGGGTCGGCATCCAGGCGTCGTACGAGCTCGACCTGTGGGGCAAGTACCGCACCGCGACCGGTGCGGCGCGCAAGGACCTGCTCGCGTCCGAATACGCGCGCGAGACGATCCGCAGCGCGGTCGCGGCCAACACGGCGCAGGCGTACTTCACGCTGGTCGCCGCCGACGCGCAGCTCGCGCTGTTGCAGGACACGCTGAAGTCGCGCGACGACGCGCTCAACCTGCAGCGCGACCTCCTGCAGGCCGGCGTGATCGGCGAATACGAGTTTCATTCCGCCGAGGCGGAACGCGCGGCGGTGGCGAGCGACATCGCGGTCGCCCAGCGGTCGGTCGCCGAGGCGGAGTCGGCGCTCGCGGCACTTGTTGGACGCTCGCCGCGCGAAGTGTTCACGCCGGTGGTCGCCCGCGACGGGCGCTACCGCGAGTTCACGACGGTGCCCGAGATTCCGGCAGGCCTCACGTCGGACGTCCTCGAGCGTCGACCCGACATCCAGCGCGCGGAAGCGCAGCTCGCCGCCGCCGACTTGCGGATCGACGTCGCGCGCGCCGATTACTTCCCGGCGATCAACCTGACCGGCCTGTTCGGCTCGGAAGCGGCGGCGCTGGGCAGCCTGTTCAGCGGGCCCGCGGCGATCTGGAGCATCGGCGCCGCGCTGACGCAGCCGCTGATCGGCCTCAAGGCGATCGAGGCGAACGTCCAGGCGCAGACCGCGCGTCGCAACGAGCTCGTGATCACCTACACGCAGACGGTGCAGCAGGCGTTCAGGGACGCGCACGACGCGCTGTCGGCCAACCAGACGACGCGCGACGCGCTCGCCGCGCAGCTCGAGCGCGCCACGCGCCTGTCGCAGACGCTCGAGCTTTCCAACCTGCGCTACAAGTCGGGGTATTCGCCGTACCTGGAGGTGCTCGACGCGCAGCGGCAGCTGCTGCAGGCGCAGACGCTCGCGATCGTCGCCGCGCGCAACGCGCGCAATGCGCTCGTCAGCCTCGCGCAGGCGCTGGGCGGCGG
>JAICUU010000017.1 GCA_025935675.1 Burkholderiales bacterium | reverse complement strand
GCGGCCGAATTCGCCGAGGGCGAGCTCAAGCGCGCGCCCGGCGACGGCCAGCTCCATCTCATCGCCGCGCGTGCCTACGGCGCGCTCGACAAGGTGATGAAGCAGCACCAGCACCAGGGCGAGTACTACGCGTGGCAGGGCAACCTGACAGGCGCCGTCACGCAGTTCGAGCTCGCCAGCAAGGCGAAGGACGGCAACTTCTACGACGCGTCGGTCGTCGACGCGCGGCTACGGGACCTGCGCAAGGAGTTGAAGGACCAGCCCAAGGAGAACCTCAAGAATCAGGGGTGACCGGCGCGCATCGTGCAGTGCTGTTGCTGGAGCGCACGTCACCTACCGCGAAGGATCCGAGGCGGGGCTGTCGCGCGCCTGGACGGTGAATTCGCAACGCGCCAGCAGCGCGCTGAACCGCGGATCACCGCGCAGGCAATCCCAGTTCGCGTCGATCGGCAGGAACATCAGGTGGACATCGCGTGCCGCAACGGCGAGATCGAGCCAATGCAAGGCCCCGTCCATGTCACCCAGCGCGGCCTTCACCAGCGCGGCTGCGCAGGGCGGCACGTAACGTGTCGCAGATGCGGATGCCAGTGCATCCGCCGCCGCTCGCGCGTCGTCGAGTCGCCCGAGCTTCGCATTGGCAACGCCACGCAGCGCGGCCACCTTGCTGTTGCCGCCCGACAGCCGCGCCGCGTCGTTTAGGGCGATGAGCGCGTCCTCGTGCGCGCCCAGGGCGACTTGCGCCTGCGCAAGCTGGAAGTGTCCGATCCAGAAATCGCGGTCGATGACGATCGCCTGGCGGGCGAATTGCCGGGCCGCGGTGAAGTCGCGCCCCGCGTACGCCACTTGGGCGGAGAGTGCGTGGTGCACGGCCAGCAACGGGTCGAGCTCGCGGGCGCGTTGCATTTCCGCCGCCGCTTCACGCGTTCTCCCCAGGTGTGAGCACAGCAGTCCCAGCATGCGGTGCGGCAGCGGGTAGCTGGAATCGAGGCGGATCGAATCGCGAAAGGCCTCCTCGGCCGCGGTCCAGTCCCATTCGAGCCAGAACGCGAGGAAGCCGCGAGATGCCTTCGCTTCGGCGATGTTCGGTCGCGCGCGCAGGGCCTGCGCGACGGCGTCGCGCGCGTGCGGAAGCGCCGCCAGCGGCGGCACGTCGCCGGTGATCGGGGCCGAACACCAGGCATCGGCGATGCCGCACCACGCCAGCGCATAGCCGGGATCGAAATGCGTCGCCTTCGCGTAATGGTGCATTGCGCTTCGCGTCGTTTCCGGCGTGAGCTGATGCCAGAAATGGCGGCCGCGCAGATAGTGGTCGTAGGCATCGGCGTTTTGCGTCTGGCGGTGCGCAAGCGCCGCGAGCCGCTCGGGGGATAGCTGGAGCCGGACCTGCTCGGCAATCACGCGGCTCAGCTCACGCTGGAACTCGAGCACGCTGCGCGGCTCGCCGTCGAAGGTCGCCGACCACACGTGCAGTTGCCCGCGCACGCGGATCAGCTTCGCCGTGACCCGCATCCGCCCGCCCTCGGCGCGGATCGATCCCTCGACCAGGTAAACGGCATCGAGCTCACGCCCGATGTCAGCAATCGCCTTGTCGCTGCGCTTGTAGGCCATCACCGCGGTGCGGCCGACGACGCTCAACTGGCGCGGATCGATTTGACCCAACGCGGTGATCGTGTCCTCGGTGAGACCGTCGGCGAGGTATTCGCGCTCCGGGTCGTTGCTCAGGTTCTCGAAAGGCAGCACCGCGAGCGTCACGCGCTCGAGCGGCGTGTCGTCAACGGCCTCGACATCCGCGACGAAGCGATAGCCGTGGCCCGGCACCGTAAGGATGTAGCGATTTTCGCCGCGTCGCTCGGCCAGCGCGCGACGCAACGCCGCGATGTTCTGGCTGAGGTTGTTCTCCTCGACCACCCTGTCGGGCCACAGCTCCTGCATCAATTCGTTCTTTTCGAGGAGCTGGCCGTGGCGCCGGATCATGAACGCCAGCGTGTCGAAGACCTTGGGCGTCAGTGCAATCGGCTTGCCGTTGCGTTGCAGCACACGACGGACCGCGTCGACGCGAAATTCGCCGAACGCGTACACCCCCGAATCGACGTCACCCATCGTCACGCTGCGGGCCCTTGCGAAACTTTCACAAGTCTTCATCGAATCCTAAAGACATTCGCGGGCGTTGAACAGCAGCATGGTCCCGCAGCGATCCGGTGCGGGTCGCTCCCCATTCCCTGCGTCCAGAGGAGGCATCGATGAAGAACCATTCGGCGTTTCGCGCGCTCACCCAACCCGCGGCCGTTGCCGCTGCCATCGCGTTCGCCGTCCTTTCCGGCGCGGGCCCGGCGGCAGCTGCGCAGATGAGCGCCGATTCCTGCAGGGGTGGCTGCGTACATCACGCCGGCCAACCCGTGGACCCGCTGGTCGGTGTATGGAAGACCACCGTCGGCCTCGTGAATTGCGTGACCCACACCCCCCTCGGACCCGCATTCCAGTCGTTGCTGACGTTCTCCAGCGACGGGACGCTGTCCGAGACCACCAGCGCGCCGTCGTTCGCCGTCGGCCAGCGTGGCGAAGGCATGGGCACGTGGCTGCGCGCCGGCGTCGACGCTGACAACCGCAATGTGTACAAGGCGAGCAGCGAGGCTTTCATTCTGTTCACGAGTGACGCGAATCCACCGGTATCGCCGGGATTCCTCGCCGGCTCGCAGACCATCGACCAAGTCATCAGCTTCGACGACGATCTGAACCACTGGAGTGCCAACGCCGCGGTCAGCTTCACCGATGGCACTGGCAATATCTATCGGCAGGCGTGCGCGGAGGCGACGGCTGTGCGCTATTGAATGTCGCTGCAGGTGCCGGAATGAAGATACGGGCCCCGATTGACCGAACGTCGGGGCCTGTAGATTTCAACAGATGCCCCTCGAGGCCACTCCAGTCGACGATGGATGCGAAACGGGCCGCCAAGCGCCCGTCATCACACGGGGAGGCGTGATGAAACTGCTCGTCGTCGACGATCACCCACTGATTCCGCAGGCCATCGGCCAGGCGCTCAAGGACTTCGATCCCACGCTGACGCTCCTTGCGGCGGGCAACCGCGACGAGACCGAGCGCATGCTGGCGATGCATCCGGACTGCGCGCTCGTGCTGCTCGACCTTGCGCTGCCCGGCACGCGCGGCTTGGCGCTCCTGGCCGAGCTCGTGCGCGACCATCCGCAGCGGCCGGTCGTCGTGCTGTCCGCTACCCACGATCGCGCAACGATCGACGCGGCGCTCGCCGCCGGTGCGCGCGGCTTCATCGCCAAGACCGCGGACGCGCGCGAAGTCGTCACCGCGATCGGCGCCGCCCTCGCCGGCAAGCGGCCGGTCACGCGCGACGTCACCGGCGAGGCGGCCGCGGCCGCGGCACGCTTAGCACCCGGCATCTTCGGCCTCACGGGCCGACAGACCGACGTGCTGCAGCACCTGATCCAGGGCAAGCCCAACAAGATGATCTGCCGCGACCTGGCGCTATCCGAGGGAACGGTCAAGGTGCACGTCTCGGCGATCCTCAAGGCGCTGAACGTGCACTCACGCACGCAGGCCGTCGTCGAGCTCGCCAAGCGCGGCGTCAGCGGCGACCCGGGCGCGGCGCGCTGACGGATCGGGGTCCCGGCCACGAGACGGCGGCCATGGCCGTCGACAAGCCGTTCGCCGGCGCGCTCGTCGATCGCGCGCGCGCGGAGGAAGTCGCGATGCTGTACGCGGGCTTCAACCGCACCACGCTGTCGATGCTGCTCGGCGCGCTCATCCTGTGCATCGTGCTGCACGATGCGGCGTCGCCGCTCGCGCTCGGCGCGTTCATCGCGTCGGTCGCGCTCAACCAGACGTGGCGCGGCGCGCTCACGCGCGCGTGGCGGCGCGCGCAGCCGGGCGTCGCCGCCACGCCGCGATGGGGACGCTACTGGTCGATCGGCTCGGCGACGGCCGGCGCGTTGTGGGGCATCGCGTCGGTGGCGATGTTCCCCGAATCGCAGGCGCACCAGGCGCTGCTCATCGTGTGCCTGTTCGGTGTCGTGCTGGGCGGCCTCAACCTCACCGCCGTCTACAAGCCGTCGTTCTACGGCTTCGCGCTGCCCGCGCTCGTGCCGCTGATCGTGCGCGTCGCGCTCGAAGGCGACGCCGTGCACGCCAACACCGCGCTGGTGATGAGCGTCGTATTGGCGTTCATCCTCGCGTTCGGCCATCGCCTCAACGACCTGATGACCGGGGCGCTCGCCGCGCGCTATGAGAACGCGGACCTCGTGACCGAGCTGCGCGACCAGACGCGCGCCGCGCACGCCGCGCGCACCGCCGCCGAGGCGGCCAACCGCGCCAAGGGCCAGCTCCTCGCCGCCGCCAGCCACGACCTGCGCCAGCCGCTGCATGCGCTGTCGCTGTTCGCCGCCGCGCTCGGCGCACGCACGCAGGGCACGCCGCTCGCGCCGCTCGTCGCCAACGTCGAGCGCTCGGCCGCGAGCCTCGATGCGCAGTTCGACCAGCTGCTGGACTTCTCGCGGCTCGAGGCCAATGCGTTTACGCCGCAGCGTCACCGCGTCGTGCTGGCGCCGCTGTTCGCACGGCTCGAGGCCGAGTTCGCGCCGCACGCCGCGGCACGCGGCCTCGACCTGCGCTTCGCGCGCACCGCCGCCGCAGTGGAGTCCGACCCGGCGCTGCTGCCGCGGATCCTGCGCAACCTCGTCGGCAACGCGCTGCGCTACACGCCGGCGGGCGGCGTGGTCGTCGGCACGCGTCGCGTCGGCGAGCGAATCGCGATCGACGTCTGCGATACCGGCCCCGGTATCCCGCCCGAGAACCGCGAGCGCATCTTCGACGAGTTCTTCCGCATCGATGCGCTTGCCCAAGCGCCGCAGGCGGGCCGCGGCACCGGCCTTGGCCTCGCCATCGTCAAGCGCTTCGCGGCGCTGCTCGGCCATGACGTGAGCGTCGAATCACGGCCGGGACGGGGCGCGCGCTTCCGGGTGCTATGCCCGAGCGCGACGCGCTCGTCGAGCCGGCTGGCGCTGGCGGCCGAATCGGCGGGCCGCGTGCGCGCGCTCGACGGCGCGCTCGTCGCCGTGATCGACGACGACGACGATGCGGTCGACGGCATGCGCGCGCTGTTCGGTGCGTGGGGCGCGCGGGTGGCCGGCGGCGCCCACGCCGCGGCCGTGCTCGACGCGCTCGGCGCACTGGAGAGCTACCCCGACCTGATCGTCGCCGACCTGCGACTCGCATCCAGCACCGGCATCGATGCGATCGCGACGCTGCGCGACGAGCTCGGCACGCCGGTGCCCGCGATCCTCGTCTCCGGCGACGTCGGCGCGATCGCCGCGCGCGACGCACGCGAGGCGGGTCTCGCGCTCTTGCGCAAGCCGGTCGACGCCACCGCGCTCAAGATCGCGGCGACGTCGTTCATCGCGCACGGCGTCGCCGCGCAATGACTGCATCCGTTGCAAGAAGGGTCCGCAGGCGCGCCATCGCGCGCCCGCGGCGGGAGGAAAATCGACGGCCGCCGCGCCAGCGCGCGCTCAGACGAACCCGAGGTTCTTCGTCGTGAAGTTGGCGAGGTTCGGGAACACGTAGTTCAAGTCGCCCGATGACACGCCGAACCACGTGGCGAGCGTCGCACCCACCTGGTCGACGGAGGTCGTCGGCAACCACGCGCCGTTGCTACTGACGTCGCTCGGACCCTTGACCGCGAGCTCCGGAAACGTGCCGTAGACGCGCCCGCCCTTGACCGCGCCGCCCAGCACGAAGTGATGGCCGCCGTACGCGTGGTCGGTGCCGACGTTGGCGTTGCCGATGAACGTGCGGTTGAAGTCCGACATCGTGAACGTCGTCACGTTGCTGGCAATGCCGGCTGCCACCGTGTAGTCGTAGAACGCCGACACCGCGTCGTTGACCTGCGTCATCAGGTTGCCCTGCGCGGTAATGAGGTTGCTGTGCGTGTCGAAGCCGCCGATCGAGACGAAGAAGAACTGACGCGTGAGGCCGAGCGCGCCGCGCGCATCGATCAGCCGCGCGACCTGCTTCAGTTGCTGCGCGAGGCCGGTGTTGAGGCCGTTGAAAGCCGTCGCGATCGCCGGCGGCAGCGACGCCGTCAGGATCGGATTGGCGACCTCGTTGGCGGCGATCGCGCCGCTCAGGATCGATGCCGCGCCGTCCTGCACCTTGTTGCCCGAGCCCGGTGCGAGCAGCGCTTTGAGCGCGTTGTAGCGCGCGAGCCCAAGCCCCGACGAGCCCTGCCCTTGCAGGCTGACGCCGCCGTTGCCCGGGATCACGAACGGCACCGCGTCGTTGCCCACCGCGAAGATCTGGTTGCCGGACACCGAGACGGTCGTCGGGATCTGCGCCGTCGCGTTGACGCCTTCGAGGCGGTCGGCGGCGCGACCAGCCCAGCCGGTCCGCACCACCGCGTTGGGCATCTGCCCCATCCACGCGACTTGCTGGTCCGAGTGCGAGAACAGGTTCGGCGGCCGCCCCATCCCGGACTTGTACGTCGTGATGTCGGGAATCGGCGCGAGCAGCGTGCCGGCGTTGGCGATGACCGCCATCCTGCCGTTGTCGTAGATCGACTTCAAATCCGGCAGGTTGGGATGGAGGCCGTACGGATTGCCGGTGCTGGCGTCGGTGATCGGCTGCAGCGTCGCCTGGTCGAGGCCGATGCCCGACGCCGCGGTGCGCACCGCCGCGTACTGGCCCCAGCGCGTGGCATCGGTCGGGATGACCATGTTGTTGCTGTCGTTGCCGCCGAACAGGAACACGCCGACCAGCGCCTTGAAGTCGCTGCCGGCGGCCTGCGCGCTTCGCACCCCCCACGTCCCGAGGTTGCCCATCAGCCCGGCCGCCGTCATCGCGCCGGTGTTCTTCAAGAATCTGCGGCGATCGGTATTCATGTCAGTGCTGGACCTGGTAGTAGTAGGACGACGCCACGAGATAGACGGCGAGCTGCGCGCGATCGGTGCGCCATTGCGTCTTCACGGGATCGGTCACGATCGTGGCGACGGCGTTCGCGATCGTGTCGCGCGCCATGGTGGGCAATGCGCCGCCCATCAGCACCGCGTTGACGGCGTTGACCAGCGTGACGGGATCGTCAGCCAACGCCTCGAACTGCTGCGTGTCGAGCTTGGTGCCAACGGCGCCGTCGAGATTGGCGTCCTGGGCGACGCCCTGGTAGACGAGCCGATAGACGAGGTTCGCCCGGCCGATCGACGTGTTGCTGTCGTGGATCGCGAACTCGGGCTCGTTGAGCGACTTGCCGCCCGACTCCACCGTCGTGTCCGGCTGGTAGTAGTTGAACACCGTCGGCGAGTAGTAGACGCGCTGGCCGAGCGCGCCCGACAGGTCGGAAAGCGTGCTGCCGTCGGTGACGCCGGACAGCCCGCGCACCAGCGAGGTGATGATCTGCACGGGCTCGCGCAGGCTGCCGAAGCTGTCACCCTTGTCGGCGCTGCCGCGCGCCTCGGGATCGAGCAGGAGCGCACGCACCACCGCCTTGAGGTTGCCGCGCACGCCGGTGCCGTCGTTCTTGAAGACGTTGGCGATGCGCTGCACGTACGCCGTCGACGGGTTGCCGGTGACGAGCTTCTGGATGAGCTGCTTGCTGATGAACGCCGGCGTGTTGGGATGCACGAACACCATGTGCACGGCGCCGACCAGGTCCTGCTGTGCGGTCTGCCCGCCGGGCAGCACGGTGCCGTACGGCGGCGTGCCGTCGAACAGCGTCTTGGCGTCGGTGTCGTGGCCGGTCGTCGCGGTGCCCGGGAAGTTCTGCATCGGCGTGCCGTAGAAGGCGCTGTTCTTCTTGGTCACCGCGCTGCCGTCCGGGTTGGCGTACGTCCAGCCGGTGAACACGCGCGCCATCTCCTTGATGTCGTCCTGGTCGTAGGTCGGGATCGGGTCGCCGGAGGCGTCGGTCAGCGGCGTGCCGTCGTCGCGCAGCTCCGTGAGGCCGATCGAGAAGAGCTGCATGATCTCGCGTGCGTAATTCTCATTGGGGACGCGGCCCTTGCCGTCGGCGCGGTCGTTGTTGACGGCGTCGAGGTAGTTGCCCATCGCCGGCGACAGCGACACCTGCTGCAGCAGCGTCTCGAAATTGCCGAACGCGTTGTTGACGAGGATGTTCTGGTAGCGCGACATCACGTAGGCGATCGAAAGGTCCTGCTCGTTCGCCGAAGTGACGAGGATCTGCGACAGCGCCCATGCGACGCGCTGCCGGAGCTGGTCCGGCTTCGACACGGCGTTGGTGAAGAAGTCACGCTGCACCATTGCGAGCGACAGGTGGTCGCGTACGCACTTGACCAGCGCCGAGCTCGCCGGATAGGAATTGCCCGCCGGATCGGTCGACGCGCAGTCGGGCGTCTGGCGAAGCTGCAGGCGGTTGTAGCGGCTGTCGGGGTAGCCGGAAACCGGCTTCGTGAACTGATTGTCGATCCAGCCCGCGACGCCGAGCGACTTTACGCTCGCGACGTCGGCGGGCGTGGGCCCGAACGTGGCCTGCGTCAAGAGGCGCCACACGTCGCGCGAGTTGGCATCGAGCGCGGGGATGGCCGGCGTCGCCGAGGTCACGACGTTGATCGGCGTCGACGTCACCGCCGCGCCGGTGTTGTCGGTCGCGCGCGCGGTGAACACGCTGGTCTGCCCCGCGGTCGCGAGCGCGAACGGGAACGTGTAGGGCTTGGCAGTGATCGCCGACGCGTTGATCTTCGTGCCGTTGCGGAAAAAATCGACGGCGGTGATCGTCGTGCCGGGCGCCGGCGTGACGTTCGCCGTCAGCGTGACCGTCGCCGGCACGAGCGTGTACGTGGTGCTGGTGGCCAGCGAGACCTTGAGCGCGCTGACGATGGGCGCGTTCACCGTCACGGCGACGGTCGACGAGGTCGCCGTCACGTTCTTGGTGTCGGTGGCGACCGCGCTGAAGGCGAGCATGCCGCCCACGGCCGGCGTGTACGTATAGGTGTACGGCGCCGCGGTGCGCTCGACGATCAGCTTGCCGTTCACGTAGAAGCCGACCTTGCGGATCGTGCCGCCGTCCTCGCTCGCCGTGGCCGTGAGGGTCACGGTCTGCAGCACACTGATGTTCGTCGCGCTCGTCGCGAGGCTCACCTTCGGCGTCGCGCCGGCGACCGGATTGATGGTCAGGTTGGCGTTGGCGGAGGTCGCGGTAACGCCCTTGCCGTCGGTCGCGATCGCGGTGAACGTGAGCGAGCCCGCTGACGTCGGCGTGTAGGTCGTCGTGTACGGCGCGGCGGTCAGCGTCTTGACGAGCGCGCCGCCGGCGTAGAACGCCACCTTGGCGATCGTGCCGCCGTCCTCGCTGGCGGTGGCCGTCAGCGTCACCGGCTGGCCGAGCGTCACGCTCGTCGGTGAAACCGCCATCGCAACCTTCGGCGTCGCGACCGGCGGCGGCGTACCGCCGCCCGATCCCACCGTGACGGACACGGGCGACGAGGTCGTCGCGCCGCCGGCGGTGTCGGTGGCGATCGCGGTGTACGTCAGCGCGCCCGCCGCGGCCGGGGTGTAGGTGTACGTATACGGCGGCGACGTGCTCTCGAACAAAAGCGACGCGCCCGCGTAGAACGCGACCTTGGCGATGCTGCCGCCATCCTCGCTCGCGACGGCCGTCAGCGTCAGCGGCTGCCCGAGCGTGACGTTGGTCGTCGACGCCGCCAGCGTGACCTTGGGCTTCGCCACGACCGGCCCGTCCACCGAGAACGCGACGGGCTCTGACGTACGCGCCGCGCCGGCGGTGTCGTGCGCCACGGCGCTGAACACGTGCGTGCCGGGACCGACCGACGTCACCAGCGAGAACGGCTCGCTCGTCAGCGACGCGAGCGGCGCGCCATCCATCGTGAAGTCGACGCGGGTCACGAAGCCCCCGGTGTCGGTCACCGTGGCGACCAGCGACACCTTGCCGCTGCCGAGGCTCGACAGCGCGAGCGAAACCTTGAGCGCGCTGTCGTCGGTGCTGCCAGGCGGCGTCTGCGTGGTGAACACGTAGAACGCGATGCCCTCGAGCTGGAACCACGGCCACGTCTGCAGCACGATGTCGCGCTCCGCCGCGCTCGCCGTGTAGAAGCGTGCGCGGGTGCGCGTGTTGTAGAAGCGATAGAGGGCGGCCTTGCCGTCGCCCGCGCCGTACGGCGCGTAGTAGACGGCGCCTTCGTACATGTACGTGGGCTGGCTGGCGATCGTCTGGTCGCGCTCGGTCTCGGACTGCGTGTAGAAGTGGGTGCCGGTCGACGTGTCGAAGAACCGGTACACGGGCTTGGTGTCCGGCGTCGCGGCGAGGTACGCGTAAAACACCGGTCCCTCGTAGAGGAACTGCGGCCAGCGCGAGAGGACGATGTCGCGCTCGAGCGTCGACGTCGTATAGAAGTGGGTGCCGGTCTGGTCGTTGAAAAAGCGGTAGACGGGGACCGCCGACTCGGCCCACGCGGCGGACATCCCGCCCATCCACGCACAGAGCGCCAGCGCGAGCGTCGCCACGAAGCGCGCGCCCGACATCCTGCGCAGGCCCTCACCCGCTGACGTCACCTGCCGGCCGGCCCGTTCCCCTCGCATCGTCGTCTCCCCTGGCTCCGCATGCGCGCTTCGCGTCGGCGGATTATCGGGCGGCTATTTTTCGATTACAAGCCGTTTTGGCGACTATTGGACGAACGGCATTCCTTGTGCCTTTTTAATGCGATACGAATATGAGAAACAAGATATAATGTATTGTTTTGACTAAAATTTTTTACGACTAACGATTGATTTGTCGTTATGGCTCATCGTTGTCTTCATGACATTCGACTGACCGGCCAGCAGGGACGTCGGCCGTCTAAACCGCGCTGAATGAAAGTCGAGCCAACGACGAGCGAACGCCCGGTCGGCCGCTCCACGCACCGATGCGATCACTTCATGACGATGGAATGGCTGGTGGGGCCCACGGGCGCGGGCCCCGCCTGGCTTGGGATCAGCTCGCCCGACCGCGCTTCTGCTGGCGCCACTGCTCCATGTCGGCGGCGCGCTGGCGCAGCGCACTGCCGACCATCGCCTTCTGCTGAGGATTGAGGTTGGCGTAGACGCCGAGCCACGCGTCGCGAACGCTCCGGCGCAGGGTGTCGCCTTGCGCGCGGGCCGCGTCCGCGGCGGCGGCGACGGCGGCGAGGTCAGGCTGGTCCTTGGCGATCTCGGCGTCGAACGTCGCCTTGGCGTTCTGGCGCAGCGTCGCGCCCTGAGCATGCGCCGACTTCATCGTCGCGACGGCGTTGTCCCACTGCGCCTGCTGCGACGAGTCGAGCGCGAGCTGGTCGTGCAGGCGGATGAGCGCGCCCATCATCGGATCGCCGCCGGCGCGCATGGGGTGCGCGTGCGCTTGCGCGGCTGCCGGCGCGTCGGTGGGCTGCGCCCATGCAACGCCGCTGCCAAGTGCGATCGCCGCGGCGACCAGCGTGGCGCGCAATGCGCGCCGGGGTTCGAGAACGTTCATGTCGATCCTTTCCTGATCGTGATGAGCCGGCACGACGTTGTGCCGGCGACATGCGTACGAGCGGCAGCATCGCCGGCACGTTCGCGCGCGTCGCGCGTGGATTGCAACGTCCGGTTGCCGTGGCACCCGGGCGTTACAATCGGTTACCAAAGCAATGCCGACATGGCAGGAGCGCCGCGTTCCAATGGCAGCCATGGACAAGGACAGCACGCCGGTGCGCATCCTCGTCGTCGACGACGACGTGCGATTGCGCGATCTCCTCACACGCTACCTCGGCGAGCAGGGCTTCGAGGTGAAGGCCCTCCCCGACGCGCGCGACATCGACAAGCGCCTGCAGCGCGACCCGCCGCACCTCGTCGTGCTCGACCTGATGCTGCCCGGCGAGGACGGCCTCGCCGTCTGCCGGCGGCTGCGCGGCAGCGGCGAGCGCGTGCCGATCATCATGCTGACCGCGAAGGGCGAGGACGTCGACCGCATCGTCGGCCTCGAGATGGGCGCCGACGATTACCTCGCCAAGCCGTTCAACCCGCGCGAGCTCGTCGCGCGCATCCACGCGGTGCTGCGCCGCCATGGCGACCGGCCGACGCCGGGCACGCCGGGCGACGAGGGACGCGAGTCGTTCGGCTCGTGGACGCTCGATCATGCCGCGCGGCGCCTGACCCGCGACGACAAGGTCGTGACCCTCACCACCGGCGAGTACGCGCTGATCAAGGTGCTCGCGCAGCATCCGCGCCAGCCGCTCGCGCGCGAGAAGCTGATGATGCTGGCGCGCGGCCGCGACCACGACGTGTTCGACCGCGCGATCGACGTGCAGATCTCGCGACTGCGCAAGATCGTCGAGGACGATCCCGCGAATCCGCGCACCATCCAGACGGTCTGGGGCTTCGGCTACGTCTACGTCCCCGCGAGCGAGAACGCCGAGACGTCGTGACGATCTGGCCGCGTTCGCTGTTCGGGCGCCTCGTGCTCCTGCTGGTGGCGGTCGTCGCGCTGGCGGCGGCGGCGTCGCTGATCATCTTCCGCTACGACCGTGCGGCGCTGGTGGCGCGCCAGTTCGGCGACACCAAGATCGTGCAGCTCCAGGCATTGCGTGCCGCGCTCGAGGGCCCCGACGCCGGCGCGCGCCGCGCGCATCTCGCCCGCCTCGGCCGCGAATACGGCGTGCGCATCGTGCCCGAGTCCGAGCGCCCGACGATGGGCGTGCCGGCCGGCCCGCCGTTCGCCTCCCTCGACACGCGCCTCAAGGAGGCGCTCGGCGCCGACACGGAGCTGCGCGTCTCGCCGGGACGCGGTCTCCTCCTCGTCAGGATCGATGCGGGCGGCGAAAGCTACTGGATCGGGTTCCCCACACGCCCGCTCGCGCAGGAGGAATTGCCGACGCGCGCGGTCGCGTGGACCGCGACGGTGATCGTGCTGCTGCTCGTCGTCGCCTTTGCGTTCGCGCGCTATCTCGCGCGGCCGTTACGCGACCTCGCCGGCGCGGTGTCGCGCGTCGGCCGCGGCGAGACGCCGCCGCCGCTGCCGGAGAGCGGGCCTTCCGAGATCGCCGCCGTCAACCGCGGGTTCAACGCGATGCTCGGCAGCCTGCGCCAGATCGAGCAGGACCGCGCGCTGCTGCTGGCCGGCATCTCGCACGACCTGCGCACGCCGCTCGCGCGGCTGCGCCTCGGCGTGGAGATGGGCGGCACCGACCCGGCAATGCGCGACGGCATGGTCGCCGACATCGAGGAGATGGACCGTATCGTCGGCCAGTTCCTCGAGTTCGCGCGCGGCGACGAGAACGCGACCGTCGAGCGCGCGGACCTCAACGAGGTGGTGCAAAGCGTCGTCGCGCGCTACCGTGCGGGCGGCCGCGACGTCGCGTTCGCACCCGGCCCGCTGCCCGCGCTTGCGTTGCGCACCACCGCAGTGTCGCGCCTCGTGTCGAACCTCGTCGACAACGCCTTCGCCTACGGGCGCGCGCCGGTCGAGATCGCGACGCGCGTCGAGGGCGACGCGGTGGTCGTCGACGTGATGGACCGCGGGCCCGGCGTCGACCCGCGCGATGCGGCGCGCTTGAAGCAGCCGTTCACGCGCAGCGGGATGTCCCGCTCGCGCAGCGACGGCGCGGCGGGCGCAGGTCTCGGCCTCGCGATCGTCGAGCGCGTCGCGCGGCTCCATGGCGGCGCGTTCGACCTCCTGCCACGCGCCGGCGGCGGCACCGTCGCCCGCGCGACCTTCGCGATCGAGCGGGTGCCAGCCGTCGCTTGAGTCGAAGGGGCCTGCCATCGTCATTCCCGCGGAAGCGGGAATCCAGCACTGGCGGCCGCTTGGGCGTTACGACTGGATCCCCGCCTTCGCGGGGATGACGGCAGATTGGAGCGCCTTCGACCGGCATGAGCGATGTCGCATCGGCGTGGAACTCCGCTCCGCGCCCGCGACCCAAGCGTATCCTTGCGCGACCTCAATGACGAGGAGCTGCCCATGACTCGACCGGTTCCATCCGTCCGTTTCGATCGCCGCCGCCTGCTCGTCACCATGGCCGGCGCGTGGCTCGCCGGGGTCTTCACGATTGCCGGTCGTGCGCAAAGTACCGCCCCCGGCAAATCGAAGATCGGCGTCATCGGCTCCGGTCGCATCGGCGGCACGATCGGCGGCCTGTGGGTCAAGGCAGGCCATCCGGTGATGTTCTCGTCGCGCCATCCGGACGAGCTCAAGAGCCTCGTCGCGGAGCTCGGCCCGCTCGCCAGCGCCGGCACGGTCGCCCAGGCGGCGGCGTTCGGCGACGTGCTGTTCGTCGCCGTGCCTTACGGCGCGCTGCCGCAGATCGGCCGCGAAAACGCCGCGGCGATCAAGGGCAAGGTGATGCTCGACGCCTGCAATGCGGTCGCGTCGCGCGACGGCGCGATCGCCGACGAGGTGGAGCATGACGGCATCGGCGCGACGTCGCAGAAATACCTCGCCGGCACGCGGCTGGTGCGCGCGTTCAATACGATGTCGTACGCCATCTTCCAGCGCGAAGCACACCGCGCCGATCCGAAGCTTGCGGTCCCCATCGCCGGCGACGACGCCGATGCGGTCGCGATCGCCGCGGGCCTCGTGCGCGACGCCGGCATCGATCCGGTCGTCGTCGGCAAGCTCGCCGACGCGCGGCGCTTCCAGCGCGGCGGGCCGGGCTATGGCCAATCGGTATCCGCCGCCGAGCTGAAGCAGAAGCTGTCGCTCACGCCGTGACGCGCGTCGAGCGCCTCCTCGAGCGCGCGGTGCCCGCCACCCGCGCCGAGCGCGCCGCCGCGCTGTGGTCGTTCGCCTATTTTTTCACGTTGCTGGCCGGCTATTACGTGCTGCGGCCGCTGCGCGACCAGATGGGCATCGCCGGCGGCGTGCGCAACCTGCCGTGGCTCTTCACCGCGACGTTCGTCGCGCTGATCGTCGCGCAGCCTCTCTACGGCGCGCTGGTGGCGCGGCTGCCGCGCGCGCGCTTCATCGCCGTCGTCTACCACTTCTTCGCCGCCAACCTCGTGCTGTTCTGGCTGCTGCTGACGATTGACGTCGACAAGGTGGTCGTCGCGCGCGTGTTCTTCGTGTGGGTCAGCGTGTTCAACCTCTTCGTCGTCGCGGTGTTCTGGTCGTTCATGGCCGACCTCTTCACCAGCGAGCAGGGCAAGCGACTGTTCGGCTTCATCGGCGCGGGCGGCACCGCCGGCGCGCTGCTCGGCCCGACGATCACCATCGGCCTCGCCGTGCCGCTCGGCCCGACCAATCTCCTCATCGTCGCCGTGGTGTTCCTCGAGCTCGCGGTGTTCTGCACGCATCGCCTCGAGCGCGCCGCCGGCGGCGCGCAGCATGCCGTGAAGGCGGAGCCGCGGACGATCGGCGGCAGCGCCTTCGCGGCGTTGCCCGAGCTCGTGCGCTCGCCGTACCTGATCGGCGTCGCGGTGTGGGTGAGCTTCCTGTCGTTCGGCGCGACGATGCTTTATTTCATGCAGGCGAACGTCGTCCAGGAAAGCGTGCACGGCGCCGGCGCGCAGACGCGCGTGTTCGCGTCGATCGACCTCGCGGTGGGGCTTCTCACGCTCGCCACGCAGGTGTTCGCCACCGGGCGCCTGCTCGAGCGCTTCGGCACCGGCGCGACGGCGGCGGCGCTGCCCGCGGTCTACGTGCTGGGCTTCGCCGCGATCGCGCTCGCCCCGGTACTCGGCGTCGTGCTCGTCGTGCAGGTCGTGCAGCGCTGGATGAACTTCGCGATCGCCAATCCCGCGCGACAGGTGTTCTTCACCGTCGTCGGCCGCGGCGAGAAGTACAAGGCCAAGAACCTGATCGACGTCGTCGTCTACCGCGGCTCCGACGCGTTGTACGGCTGGGTGTACGACTCGATGCACGCGCTCGGCGCGAAGATCGCGGGCATCGCGCTCATCGCGCTGCCGGTCGTGCTGGTGTGGTTCGTGCTGTCGCTGGGGCTCGGGCGCTCGCAGGAGCGGCGCGCGGCACGCGATGCGGCGGCGCTCGACGTGGCGGGAGACTGACATGGCAAGGCTTTCGAGACGCCGCTTCAACGCGCTGGCCGCCTCGGCGCTGGCCGCGCCCGGCACGATCGGCACGATCGGCGCATCGGCGCTCGTCGCCGACGTCGCGCTCGCGCAGGCGCCTGCGCCGCTGCTCATGCGCGCCATCCCGTCGAGCGGCGAGCGCATCCCCGCCGTCGGCCTCGGCACCGCCGCCGTGTTCTCGAACGACGACGACGCAACCCGCCGCGCCGCTGCCGAGGTCGTGCGCGCGCTCGTCGACGCGGGCGGCCGCCTGATCGACACCGCGTCGACCTACGGCGACGCCGAGGCGGTGCTCGGCAAGGTGATTGGGGCCGCACACCTGCGCGAGGCGGTGTTCATCGCCACCAAGCTCGAATCACCCGACGAGGCGGAGCTCGCGCGCTCGCTCGCGCGCCTCGCGACGCCCAAGGTCGACCTGCTGCAGCTCCACAACGTCCGCGACACCGGCCAGTCGCTGGCGCACTTCAAGGCGTGGAAGGCGGCCGGCAAATGCCGCTACATCGGCATCACGTCGACGTATCGCAGCGACTACGACGCGCTGGAGGCGGTGCTGCGGCGCGAGAATCCCGACTTCGTGCAGGTCGACTATTCGCTCGACAACCGCCTCGCCGAGGAGCGCATCCTGCCGATCGCCGCGGAAGTGAAGGCGGGCGTGCTCACCGCGCTGCCGTTCGGCCGCGGGCGCCTGTTTCGCGCGGTGCGCGGGCAGGCGCTGCCCGACTGGGCGAAGCCCTTCGCGGAGACCTGGGCGCAATTCTTCCTCAAGTTCCTGCTGGGCGATGCGCGCATTACCGCGGTCATCCCCGGCACGTCAAACGGCGCGCACATGACCGACAACCTCGGCGCGATGCGCGGGCGCCTCCCCAATGCCGAGGAGCGCAAGCGGATGGTCGCGCTCCTGGGCAATCGCTGAGGCGCCGCAGCGCCAATCGCCGCGCAAGCGATTCCCGACGGCTGATCGCCGACCGACTTTTCACACTGGAGATTCCGCCATGCCCGGCACCGTTCGCCTGCACCGCGTCCTCGCGACCCGCCCCGAGAAGGTCTACCGCGCGTTCCTCGAAGCCGACGCGCTGGCGAAGTGGCTTCCGCCCGATGGCTTCCTCTGCACCGTCCACCATCTCGAGCCGAAGGTCGGCGGCACGTTCCGGATGTCGTTCCGCAACTTCACCACCGGCAACGGCCACTCGTTCGGCGGCGAGTACATCGAGCTCGTCGCCAACCAGCGCCTGCGCTACACCGACAAGTTCGACGATCCCGCGCTGCCCGGCACGATGGAGGTGACCGTCACGCTCAAGGCGGTCATGGTCGGCACCGATCTCGACATCGTGCAGTCGGGGATACCGGATGCCATTCCGGTGGAGGCGTGCTATCTCGGCTGGCAGCAGTCGCTGCAGAACCTCGCGAAGGTCGTCGAGCCGGAGATCCCGGGTTAGCGAACGCACGGCCGGGCGGCGCAGACCCGGGCAGTGACGGCGAACGTCAGCCGCTCGGCGATTGCGCCGACCCCGCGTCGCGCTTGGCGAGGAGCACCACCGCCTGCGCAGCAATACCCTCTCCTCGGCCGGTGAATCCCATCCGCTCGGTCGTCGTCGCCTTGACCGACACGCAATCGAGGTCACACGACAGGTCGCGCGCGATGCTGGCTCGCATCGCGTCGACGTGCGGCGCGAAGCGCGGTGCCTCCGCGATGATCGTCGCGTCGACGTTGGAGACGGCGTAGCCGCTGGCGTTGACGAGCGCCCACACATGGCGCATCAGGTCGCGGCTGTCGGCGCCCTTCCAGCGCGGGTCGCCGTCGGGAAAATGCCGGCCGAGGTCGCCGAGCGCCATCGCGCCGAGCAGCGCATCGGTGATCGCGTGCAGCAGCACGTCGGCGTCGGAATGGCCGTCGAGCCCGCGCTCATAGGGAATGGTGACGCCGCCAACCACGAGCGGCCGGCCCGCGACGAGCGCATGCACGTCGAATCCCTGCCCGATCCGGAACGCGGGCGCCGTCACGACGCGCTCGCGGGCGGCGATACGTCGACGACGAGCGGCTCGAGCGCTGCGCGCACACGCTCCGGAATGTCCACCGGCCGCCGAGACGCGCGATCGACCCACACGTGAACGAAGCGCCCGGCCGCAGCCGCGGCGGCGTCGCCTTCGCGAAAGAGACCGATCGCGTACGTCACCGAGCTTCGCCCGAGCCGCGTCACCGCGATGCCGGCCTCCACGGCGTCGGGAAACGCGAGCGGCGCGAAGAACCGGCAATGCGTCTCGACGACGAGCCCGATCGCGGGCGAATGCGCAATGTCGAGACCCCCGGCGCGAATCAGGTGCTCGTTGACCACGGTATCGAACCACGCGTAGTAGACGACGTTGTTGACGTGCGCGTAGGCGTCGTTGTCCATCCAGCGCGTCGGGATGCGCTGGAAGTGGCGGAACGCGTCGCGCGCCGGTCGCTCGTCGTCGCTCGCCTGCGGCGCGCGTTCGCCCGGCTGCGCCGTCATCGCCCGCGCGCCGGCAGCATGCGCTCGTCGAGGAGCTCGATCCAGTGGCGCACGGGGCGCGTTGTTCCCGCGGCGAGATGGGTGATGCAGCCGATGTTGGCGGAGGCGATCACGTGCGGCCGCTCGACTTCCAGCGCCGCGAGCTTGTTCTTGCGCAGCGCGCCGGCGAGCGCCGGCTGCAGGATCGAATACGTGCCCGCCGACCCGCAGCACAGGTGCGCGTCGGCGACCGGCAGGCGCTGGTGGCCCATCGCGTCGATCAGCTCCTCGACCTGGCCACGGATCTTGAGGCCGTGCTGCAGCGTGCACGGCGCCTGGAACGCGACGCGCAGCGCGCCGCGGTCCATCGCCATCTTGGGACCGATCTCGGTCCACTCCGCGGCGACCACCTCGGCCGGATCGCGTGCGAGCTCGGCGACGCGCACGGCGCGCTTGGCGTACGCGGGCTCGCCGGCGAGCAAGTGCCCGTAGTCGCGCACCATGACACCGCAACCGCTGGCGGTGACGACGATCGCCTCGGCGCCCGCCTCCAGCGCCGGGAACCACGCGTCGACGTTGCGCCGCGCGATCGCCAGCGCCTCGTCATGCGCGGTCAGGTGCTCCGACAGCGCCCCGCAGCATCCGCCGCCGTCGGGCGCGCGCACCGCCGAGATGCCGATGCGGTCGAGCACGCGCGCCATCGCCGCGTCGATCGTCGGCGCGATCGACGGCTGCACGCAGCCCTGCATGATCAGCATCCTCCGCGGATGGCGCGGCGCCGGCCATGCGCCGGCGGACTGGCCTTCTGGAATGCGCTGCGCGATCTCGCGCGGCAGCCACGCTTTGGCCGCGCGGCCAATCGCGAGCGCCGCGCCAAACAGCGGCTTCGCAAGCAGGCCCTTGCGCAGCGCGTAGCGCTCGGCCGCATCGCGCGGCGTGCGGCCGACCTTGCGCTCGACGACGCGCCGGCCGATGTCGACCAGCGCGCCATAGCGAACGCCCGACGGGCACGTGGTCTCGCAGCTGCGGCAGGTGAGGCAGCGATCGAGGTGCAGTTGCGTCTTCGCCGTGGGCGTCGCGCCCTCCAGCACCTGCTTCATCAGGTAGATGCGCCCGCGCGGCCCGTCGAGCTCGTCGCCCAGCAACTGGTACGTCGGGCATGTGGCGTTGCAAAAGCCGCAGTGCACGCAGGCGCGCAGGATGGACTCGGCCTCGCGGCCCTCGCGGGTGCCGGCGAACTCGGCGGCGAGCTTGGTCTCCATCAGAAGCCGGCGTACATGCGCCCGCGGTTCAAGACGCGCACGGGATCGAACGCCTCCTTGAGGCTGCGATGCAACGTCATCACCGCCGGTGCGAGCGGATGGAAGATGCCGTCGCGGCCGTTGCCGCCGCGGAACAGCGTCGCGTGCCCGCCGTGGCTCGCGGCGAAGGCGCGCAGCCGCGCCGCGTCGAGCGCCGGCGAAGCGCCGCGCACCCAGCGCAGCGCGCCGCCCCACTCGACGAGCTGGACGCCGTCGAAATCGGTGAACGGCGCCGTCGACTTGACCGACAGCCGCCATAGCACCTCGCCGCTTCCGCGCTCGAAGAACCGATGCGCGTGATCGCGAACCGATCGCCAGAACGTGTCGGCGTCGGGCATCGCGTCGCCGCCGAGCTTGCGTGCCGCCGCCTCGACCGCCGGCGCCGCGCCGGACAGGCGCACCGCGAGACGGCCGTCGACATAGCACGTCGCCGACAGCGGCAGCGGATGGCCGCTCCACTCGTTGACGCGGCGGATCGCGTCGTCGGCCGGGCATTCGAACACGCGCGTCGTCTCCGCGGCCGGCCGTGGCAGGCACTTGAGCGAGACCTCCGTGATGACGCCGAGCGTGCCTTGCGCGCCGGTCATCAACCGCGAGACGTCGAACCCCGCGACGTTCTTCATCACGCGCCCGCCGAACGCGAGGTGCCGGCCATGGCCGTCGATCACGCGGATGCCGAGCACGAGGTCGCGCACGGCGCCGGAGTACGGCCGCCGCGGCCCGGAAAGGCCCGCCGCGACCGTTCCGCCGAGGGTCGCGCCCTCGGCAAAATGCGGCGGCTCGAACGCCAGCATCTGGCGCTCGGCCGCCAGCGCGGTTTCGAGGTCGGCGAGCGGAGTACCGGCGCGCGCGGTGACGACGAGCTCGGTCGGTTCATAGTCGACGATGCCGGCGTGCTCACGTGTGTCGAGCGTCTCGCCGTCGACGCGATGACCATAGAACGCCTTGCTGCCGCCGCCGACGATCGCCACCGGCGCTTCGCGCGCCGCGCAGTCGCGGATGCGCGCGCACCAGCCGTCGACGATCGCGTCGCTCACGGCAGGAGGTTCCGGCCAGCGGTTACGGTCATCGACCGGCCGCGGCCAGCTTGTCGCGATACATGACGCGCGGCTCGTCGAAATCGTGCACGACGTTCTCGGCGAGCGCCGCCTTTTCCCATGCGCGCATGTCGGGGTGCGCGAGCAGCGTCGCGAGGTAGCGCTTCGCCTCGCCTTCCGGCTCGACGCCGTACGTACGGAAGCGATAGGCAACCGGACCGTAGAACGCGTCGGCGAGCGAATAGCGGCCGCACAGGAAGTCGCCGCCCGCGCCGAAGCGACGGCGCGTCTCGTTCCACAGGCTGATGACGCGCGCGACGTCGGCGGCGAGCGCCGGCGACCACGGCCGCACGTCGACGCGCTCGCGGATGCACATCGTCATCTCGGCGCGCAGCGCGGTGAAGCCCGCGTGCATCTCGGCGCTGATCGAGCGCGCCCAGGCGCGCGCGGCTGGGTCGTCGGGCCACATGCCCTTGTGCCGCTCGGCCAGGTATTCGGCGATCGCCAGCGAATCCCAGACGATCGTCGTGCCGTCGTGCAGCGCCGGCACGAGTCCCGACGGCGAGAACGTCAGGTTGGCGGGGTTGGGTCCCTTTCCCGCGAGCTGGACCAGCACTTCCTCGAACGGCGCGCCGGACAGGCGCATCGCGAGCCAGCCGCGCAGCGACCACGTGGAATAGTTGCGATTGGCGATGTAGAGCTTGTACATGGTGGGGATCAGTCGTGCATCGGCACGGTTTTGCCGGGATTCAGGATGTTGGTGGGATCGAGCGCGTGCTTGATCGCGCGCATCACCTTGACGGCGTCGCCGTGCTCCTCGACGAGAGCATCGAGCTTGTGCACGCCGATGCCATGCTCGCCGGTGCAGGTACCGCCCATCGCGATCGCGCGCGCCGAGCAGCGCCGCGCGATGCCCTCCGCGCGCTCGCGGTCGGCGGGATCCTTCGGATCGAACAGCAAAACGAGGTGGAAGTTGCCGTCGCCCACGTGACCGACGATCGGCGCGGTCATGCCCTCGCGCTCGACGTCGGCGCGCGTCTCCAGCACGCAATCGGCGAGCTTGGAGATGGGCACGCATGCGTCGGTGGCGAACGCCTGGTGGCCGGGCTTCAGCGCCAGCGCCGCGTAGTACGCCTGGTGGCGCGCCTTCCACAGCTTGTTGCGCTCCTCCTGCGCCGACGTCCACGCGAACGCGCTGCCGCCGTGCTCGCTCGCGATCTGCTGCATCAGCTCGGCCTGCTCGGCAGTCCCGGCCGTCGTGCCGTGGAACTCGAAGAACAGCGTGGGCTTGGCCTCGTAGCCCTCGAGCTTCGAGTAGCGGATGCAGGCGTCCATCTGCACGTCATCGAGGAGCTCGATGCGCGCGACGGGGATGCTCATCTGCATCGCGGCGATCACCGTGCGCACGGCGCTGCCGAGATCGGGAAACTGGCAGACGGCCGCGGTGATCGACTCGGGCAGCCCGTACAGGCGTAGCTGGATCTCGGTGATGATGCCGAGGGTGCCCTCGCTGCCGACGATGAGCCGGGTCAGGTCGTAGCCGGCGCTCGACTTGCGCGCGCGACCGCCGGTGTGAATCGGCGTTCCGTCGGCGGTGACGACGGTGAGGCCCATCACGTTCTCGCGCATCGTGCCGTAGCGCACGGCGTTGGTGCCCGACGCGCGCGTCGCCGCCATGCCGCCGATCGTCGCGTTGGCGCCCGGGTCGATCGGGAAGAAGAGGCCGGTGCCCTTCAGCTCGGCGTTGAGCTGCTCGCGCGTGACGCCCGCCTGCACGCGGCAGTCGAGGTCCTCGACGTTGACCTCGAGCACGCGGTTCATCTCCGCGAAATCGATCGTCACGCCGCCCTCGAGCGCGGCGACGTGCGCCTCGAGCGACGTGCCGACGCCGAACGCGATCACCGGCACGCGCGCGGCGTGGCAGAGCCGCACGATCGCCGCGACCTCGTCGTTGTCGCGCGGATAGACGACGACGTCGGGCAGCGCCGGATCGGCGAGGCCCTCGCCGTGGCTGTGCTGCTCGCGAATGGCGCGCGTCGTCACGGCGCGCGCGCCGTAGCGCGTCAACAGCGCGTCGACGACGCCCGAGACATCGCGGCGCCCGCTGGCCGGATTGGCGGTGGCGGTGGTCATGCGCTGGATTCGGTGGGACTGCGGGAAAGGCGATCGTTCATCGTCAGAATCTCGGAATGTCGGGATGTCGAAGCTCGCCCGCGTGCACGCGCATCCGCCCGAACTCGGCGCAGCGCGCGAGCGTCGGCACCGCCTTGCCGGGATTGAGCAGGCCCTGCGGGTCGAACGCGCCCTTGATGCGCAGGAAGGCGGCGAGCTCCTCGGTGCCGAACTGCTCGCACATCGTCTTGAGTTTCTCGACGCCGACGCCATGCTCGCCCGTGACGGTGCCGCCGACCTCGATGCACAGCCCGAGGATGCGATCGCCGAACGCCACCGCCTTCGCGCTCTCGCCCTCGACGTTGGCGTCGAACAGGATCAGCGGATGCAGGTTGCCGTCGCCGGCGTGGAACACGTTGGCACAGCGCAGGCCGTATTCCACCGACCAGGCCTCGATCGCGCTTAGCACGCGCGGCAGCGCGCGCCGCGGAATCGTGCCGTCGATGCAGTAGTAGTCGGGCGAGATGCGGCCGACCGCGGGGAACGCCGCCTTGCGCCCCGACCAGAACAACAGCCGCTGCGCCTCGTCCTTCGACACGCGGATCGACGTCGCGCCCGACTCCGTCAGCACGCGCTTGATCTCGTCCATCTCCGCGGCGACTTCCTCGTTGACGCCGTCGCTCTCGACCAGCAGCACCGCGGCGGCGTCGAGCGGGTAATCGGCGTGGACGAAGTCCTCGACGGCGCGCGTCGCCGGCTGGTCCATCATCTCGAGACCGGCGGGAATGATGCCGGCGGCGATGACGGCACCCACCGCCGCGCCCGCCTTCTCGAGGTCGTCGAACGCGGCGAGCGCCACGCGCGCGCATTGCGGCTTGGGCAAGAGCTTGACGGTGATCTCGGTGATTACCGCGAGCAGCCCTTCGCTGCCGGTGATGAGCGCGAGGAGATCGTAACCAGCGCTGTCGAGCGCGTCGCCGCCGAGCTCGACGATCTCGCCGTCGATGAGCACGGCGCGCAGCTTGCGCACGTTGTGCACGGTGAGGCCGTACTTGAGGCAGTGGACGCCGCCCGCGTTCTCGGCGACGTTGCCGCCGATCGAGCACGCGATCTGCGACGACGGGTCGGGCGCGTAGTAGAGCCCGAACGCCGCGGCGGCCTCGGAGATCGCGAGGTTGCGCACGCCGGGCTGCACGACGGCGGTGCGCGCAAGCGGATCGATCGACAGGATGCGGCGGAACTTGGCGAGCGACAGCACTACGCCCTGCGCATTGGGCAGCGCGCCGCCCGACAGGCTGGTGCCGGCGCCGCGCGCGACGACCGGCACCCGCGCGAGATGGCAGAGCTTCAACACGTCGACGACCTGCGCCTCGGTGTCGGGCAGCACCACCGCGGCCGGACGCTCGCGATAGAGCGTGAGGCCGTCGCACTCGTACGGCTTCGTGTCTTCGGGTGCGGTCAGCAGCGACGCGGCGGGCAGGACGGCCGCGAGGCTGCGGTGCACGGTCGGGTCGAGCATCGGGCGTGCCTTGGGCAGGGTGTCTCCATTATTCCACAGCGCCCCGCACGGCCCGGGGCGCGGCGCGGGCCGCGCCCACGGTGCGTCGTACAATGTCGCTCCCGCGAGGGTTGCGCGCCGCTTCGTGAATCTCGACGACATCTACGCCAAGACCGAGCGCGGGCTCGATGAGCTGCGCACGCGGCGGATGAACCTGCCGCTGCAATTGCGCAGCCTCCTCATCATGATCGACGGCCAGCGCACGGTCGCGCAGACGATCGCGCGGGCCGAAGTGCTCGCGGTCGGCCCCGACGTGTTCGAGCAGCTCGCCAAGCTCGGCCTTATCGAGCGGCGCTTCGGCGCGCGCTCGGCGGCGACGACCCCGGCCGAGGCGGCGACCGGACCGTCGCAGGACGACGTGCAGCGCTTCCTCGCGCTGCAGAAGGAGATGAACGGCGTCATCGGCCAGCATCTCGGCCTGCGTGGCTACGGCCTCATGTTGCGGCTGCAGCGCGCCTCGAACCTGCGCGACCTGCACGACTTCCTGCCCGACCTCGCCCAGGCGCTGGTCAAGCGCATCGGCGTCGACGCCACCGCGCCGATCGTCGACGGCCTCGAGAACGCGCTGCGCGCCCACTGATGGGCGCCGCGCTGCCGCTGGCGGGACTGAAGGTCCTCGAGCTCGGCGCGCTGATCGCCGGGCCCTTCTGCACCAAGATCCTCGGCGAGTTCGGCGCCGATGTCGTCAAGATCGAGCCGCCGGGCCACGGCGATCCGTTGCGCAAGTGGCGGCACCTGCGCGACGGCACGTCGGTGTGGTGGCACGTGCAATCGCGCAACAAGCGCTCGGTGACGGTCGACCTGCGCAAGCCGGAAGGCCAGGCGATCGTGCGCGCGCTCGCCGCGCGCGCCGACATCGTCGTCGAGAATTTCCGGCCCGGAACGCTCGAAAGCTGGGACCTCGCCTTCGACTCGCTGCGCGCGCAAAACCCCGGGCTCATCCTGGTGCGCGTGTCGGGCTACGGGCAGGACGGCCCGTACAGCGGGCGGCCGGGCTTCGGCGTCATCGGCGAAGCGATGGGCGGCCTGCGCCACGTCACCGGCACGCCCGACCGGCCGCCGTCGCGCACCGGCATCTCGATCGGCGACACGCTCTCCGCGCTGTACGGCGTGATCGGTGCGATGGTCGCGCTCGAGCATCGCCGCAAGACCGGCGAAGGGCAGGTCGTCGACGTCGCCCTCTACGAATCGGTGTTCTCGGTGATGGAATCGCTGCTGCCCGAGTTCGACGCGTTCGGCGTCGTGCGCGAGCGTACCGGCTCGATCCTGCCGGGCATCGCGCCGACGTCGGCGTATCGCTGCCGTGACGGCAGCTACGTGCTGATCGCCGGCAATGGCGACTCGATCTTCCGCAGGCTCGCGCTGGCGATGGGCCGCGACGATCTCGCCAACGATCCTGCGCTCGCGCACAACGACGGCCGCGCGGCGAAGCAGGCCTGGCTCGACGCCGAGATCGAGGCATGGACATCGGCGCGCGAGCCCGGCGAGGTGCTGGCTGCGATGCAGGCCGCCGACGTGCCGGCCTCGAAGATCTACACGGTGAAGGACATCGCCGACGACGCGCACTACGCGGCGCGCGAGATGATCCGTACGGTCTCGACACCCTCCGGGCCGCTCAAGGTGCCGGGTGTCGTGCCGAAGCTTCGTGCAACGCCGGGGCGCATCGACGGCGGCGGCCCGGCGCTCGGCCAGCACACCGACGAGGTGCTCGCCGAGCTCGGCTACGACGCGGCGCGCATCGCCGCGCTGCGCGCGGCCAAGGTGGTCTGACGAAGGCTCAGTGCGGCGCGCGGATCAACGCGCGACTCGCAACGAACGTCAGCAGCGCCGACACGCCGATCGTCGTCGCCATCGGCCGCGACGTGTGATCGTAGGTGAGCCCGACGATCAGCGCGGACGTCGAGCCGAACAGGAACTGCCCGAACGCCAGCAACGAAGTCGCCGCCCCCGCCATCCGCGGAAACGGGGTCATCGCGCCGGCCATCGCCTGCGGCGCGGTCAGCATCAGGCCGATCATGTAGACGAACATCGGCACGACCACGGCGGCCGGATGCCGCACGTCCATCCATGCCAGTGCCGCCATCGACGCGCCGGCGACGAGCGCCAGCGACGCGGCAACCCGGATCACGCGGTCGATGCCGAACCTTCGCACGACGCGGCTCGAGATCACCGCGCCGCTGACGTTGCCGAGCATCACCGCGCCGAACAGGAAGCCGAACTCGCGTGCGCCATGCCCCATCACCGCCTCGAAGACGAACGAGCTGCCGGCGAGGAACGCGAACAGTCCGCAGAACGCGAAGCAGGCGACGAGGAAGTAGCCGACATAGACGCGCGACGAGAGGCACTTGGCGAAGTTGCGCATCATCGCCGCGGGCGCCAGCGCGCGATGATCGGCCTCGCGAAGCGTCTCCGGAAGCCCGCGCCACACGACGACGAGCACGACCAGCGCGTAGAGCGTGACGAACGCGAACGTCGAGCGCCAGCCGAATGCCACCTGCAACTGGCCGCCGATGATCGGCGCCACGATCGGCGCGACGCCGAGCACGACGCCCATCAGCGACAGCAGGTGCGCCGCGTCATCGCCTGAATGGAGGTCGCGCACCAGCGCGCGCGGCACGGTGCCGCACACCGCGACCGCCAGCGCCTGCACGAGCCGCATCGCGATCAGCGCCTCGACGTTCGGCGCCGCCGCACAGGCGAGCGAGGCCGCCGCGAAGACCGCGATGCCGGCGATCAGTACGCGCCGCCGGCCGAAGCGATCGGACAACGGCCCCGCGACGAGCTGCGCAGCGCCCAGGCCGTACATGTAGACGGACAGCGTGAGCTGGACGCGCGTCGCCGTCGTGCCCAGTGACGCGCCCATCGACGGCATCGACGACAGGTAGATGTCCATCGCGAACGGCGAGATCGCGATGAGCGCGCCGAGCAGGACGGTGAACGCGGTGCTGCCGGGCTTCAGCATGCGGTGTCCGGCGCTCGCGAGCGGCGTCGCCGCGGCGCCGAGCGTCGACAACCCGCGACGATCAGCAACAGGCGCCGATCAGGCCGCCTTGACGCTGATCGTGACGTCGACGTTGTTGCGGATCGCGTTCGAATACGGGCATAGCTTGTCGCCGGCGGCGACCACCTTCTCCGCATCCGCCTGCGACAGGCCCTTCACCGTGACGTCGAGATGCACGGTCAGGCCGAACCCGGACGGCTCGATCGTGCCGATGCCGACCGCCGAGCGGACGTCGATCGGGCCCGGGTTGAGCTTCATCTGCTTGGCCATGAACTCGCAGGCGCCGCCGAAGCACGCGGCGTAGCCTGCGGCGAAAAGGTCCTCGGGCGTCGTCGTGCCGGGCTTGCCGGGCCCGCCCATCGCCTTGGGCACCGACAGGTCGACACTGACGAGGCCGTCGTCCGATTGCGTGTGGCCGTTGCGGCCGCCGACCGCCGTTGCGTGCGCGGTGTAGAGAACCTTGACCGGTGTCGCCATTGCCGACCTCCATTGCGTGAGCCGGAGGTCATTGTAGCCAGCACGTGCCGCGCGACTTGCAAGTTGCGCAACCGCGGG
>JAICUU010000058.1 GCA_025935675.1 Burkholderiales bacterium | reverse complement strand
CGGATGCTGCTCGAGATCGCCGTCGCAGCCGGGGGTGCCGGAAAGGATGTTCATCACGGAGCGCCAAGGGTAATCGCGATGGACGCCATCGTCACGCGGCGGCGGCCGGCGTGGCGAGCCCGCCGCGACGAACCGGCGGGATCCGGCGCGAACGGTTGCCGGCGCGCGCGGGCTGCCAGCCATTGGCTCGGTAAAATGGGCGGATGAATCCGGCCAACGCCGCACGCATCGACGCGCTGCTGCCACAGACCCAGTGCACACGGTGCGGCTACCGCGATTGCCGTGCCTACGCCGAGGCGATCGCGAACGACGGCGCGCCGATCGACCGCTGCCCGCCGGGCGGCGACGCGACGATCGCCGCGCTCGCGCGGTTGACGGGGCATCCGGTCGTGCCGCTCGACCCGGCCTTTGGCGCGCACGCCGGGCTCGTCGTCGCGCGGATCGACGAAGCGGCCTGCATCGGCTGCACGCTGTGCATCGCCGCCTGCCCGGTCGATGCGATCCTCGGCGCGCCCAAGCGCATGCACGATGTCGCGCCGTCGTTGTGCTCAGGCTGCGAGCTGTGCGTTCCCGCCTGCCCCGTCGATTGCATCGCGCTCGTGCCGGCGGGGCGCGGCTGGATCACCGAGGACGCTGCGGCCGCACGCATCCGTCACGAGGCGCGGCGCGCGCGCCTCGCGCGCAGCGAGCGCGTGGCACGCCGTCCTGCCGCGGCCACCGACGCGGGCCGCGCGCAACGCGAGGCGAGCGTCGCAGCAGCTCTGGCGCGCGCCCGTGCACGTCGCGGTGGACGTGCATGAACGCCGCCAAGCGCCGCGCGATCTTCGAGCGCCTGCGCGCCGCGAATCCGCATCCGACGACCGAGCTCGACTACGCGACGCCGTTCGAGCTGCTGGTCGCGGTCGTGCTCTCGGCACAGGCGACCGACCGCAGCGTCAACCTCGCGACGAGGAAGCTCTATCGGGTGGCGCGCACCCCGCAGGGGATGGCGAAGCTCGGCGTCGACGGCCTCGCGCCCTACATCAGCTCGATCGGCCTGTGGCGCGGCAAGGCGAAGAACGTCGTCGCGCTCTCGCAGCTCCTGATCGAGCGCCACGGCGGCGAGGTGCCGGCCGATCGCGACGCGCTGCAGGCGCTGCCGGGGGTCGGTCGCAAGACCGCCAACGTCGTGCTCAACACCGCGTTCGGCCAGCCGACGATCGCCGTCGACACGCACATCTTCCGCGTCGCCAACCGCACCGGGCTCGCGCCGGGGAGGAATGTCGAGGAGGTCGAGCAGCGGCTCGAAAAGTTCGTGCCGGACGAGTTCCGCCAGGACTGCCACCACTGGCTGATCCTGCACGGCCGCTACGTGTGCACGGCGCGCGCGCCGAAATGCGCGACGTGCGTGATCGTCGATCTCTGCGAATATCGCCACAAGAACCTGCCGGCGCCGGTCGCGCCGCCGCGCGCGCCCGGTCGCGGGCGGCGCGAAGCAACGCCGGCCACAAGCCCGGCGGCGAAGTCCGGCACCGCGAAGATCGCGATCGCGAGATCCGGGACGGTGAAGTCCGCGCCGGCGAAGCGCGCGCCGGCGAAGCGCGCGCCGAAGGGCCGCTGATGTACGCGCCGAGCCGCGACGAGGCGCGCCGCTTCCTCGTCGATGCGTGGGCCAAGTACCGTGCGGCGCAGCCGCTGTCCGCGCTCGAGCAGGTCGCGGTGACGACCGTCGCGCGCCATCCCGAATATCACGCGCTGCTCGAGGACGCCGAGCGCCACATCGACCGCGACTACGCGCCCGCACTCGGCGAGACGAACCCGTTCCTGCACCTGTCGCTGCACGTCGCGATCGCCGAGCAGCTCGCGATCGACCAGCCGCCCGGCATCCGCGCGCATTTCGAGCGCCTCGCCGCGGCGCGCGGCGACGAGCATGCGGCGCTGCATGCGATCCTCGATTGCCTGGGAGAGACGCTGCACGACGCGCAACGCCGGGGCGTGGGCCCCGACGCCAGCGTCTACCTGGGATGCCTCGAGCGCGCGCGCTGAGCGCGACGCGTCACGGGAACTCGCGCCGCGTGCGGGCGCGACCGCGATCAGAACTTGTCGTGGACGACCGCGGGCTGCGACGCGTAGTACGCCGCGAGGTTGTCGATGTCCTTGTTCGTCAGCGTCGCCGCGAAGCCCGCCATGATCGGGTTCTTGCGCGCGCCCGACTTGTAATCGCGCAGCGCCTTGGCGAGGTAGTCCTCGTGCTGGCCGCCAAGCCGCGGGAAGTCGCCCGACGGGCTGTTGCCGTCCGCGCCGTGGCAGGCCTGGCAGACCTCGGTGACGGTCTTCTTGGCCGCGGCGGCATCAGCCGCCGATGCGGGCGCGACCGCGAGCATGGCGGCGCAGCCGGCGATGGAAAACAGGATTCTCACGAGCGGGCTCGTCGGCGTGCTCATTTTTGTGCCGTCACGGTCGATTGGCCGTAGTACGCGGCGAGGTCGGCCATGTCCTGGTCGGACAGCGACGCGGCGATGCTGCGCATCGACGGGTGGCTGCGCTCGCCGCTCTTGTATTCCGAGAGCGCCTTGGCGATGTACTCGGGATGCTGGCCGCCGAGGCGCGGCACCGAGTAGACCTCGGGGAAAGCGGTGCGAAAGCCGGGAACGCCATGGCAGCCTTCGCACATCCGCGTCTTGTCGGCGCCTCGCGTGGCGTCGCCCTTGACGGGCGCGGGCGCCTGCGCGAGCGCAAGCGTGGAGAAGCCGGCGGCAAGCGCGGCGATCATCAATGTGCGTTTCATGCGATGCGAAAGGGCGTGAGCGGGAAAGTACGTGAGGCCGTCGTGTCGCGCGCGGCATTCGTGGATGCGCTGCGCGGCAAACCCCTTGATTTTAAGTGTTCTCGCGAATTCGGGCAATGCACGGCGTTCAGCGCTCGAGGTACTTGAGCTTCGCGGCGACATCCTTCCAGTCGTCGGCATCGGGCGGCGCGGGCTTCCGCTCGATGATCGGCTTCCACTTCTTCGCGAGCTCGGCGTTGATCGCCTTGAAGGGCTCCTGGTCCGCCGGCACGTCGTCCTCGGCGAAGATCGCCTCGACCGGGCACTCGGCGACACACAGCGTGCAGTCGATGCACTCGTCGGGATCGATGACGAGGAAGTTGGGTCCCTCGCGAAAACAGTCCACCGGGCAAACATCGACGCAATCCGTGTACTTGCAGCGGATGCAGCTCTCGGTGACGACGTAGGTCATGGGTGCGGCGGGCTCTTGAGCGGTGCTGCAAAAGGTTGAATTTTAGCAGAATCACCCCACGTGGACGGCGTAGCGCTGCGCTCCCTTGCCACCGCACCGCAAGTTGGGCTACCGTAATCCGGCTTGCCGCGGCCATCGAAGCCATGCGGCTCAACGACAACTACGGGACGACCCTCGCGCCGTCCCACCGGGATCCCACACATGACCCAAGCAACCACGCATGCGACCATCAAGCACGTATCCGACTCGACGTTCGACCAGGACGTCATCAACGCGAGCACGCCGGTGCTCGTCGATTTCTGGGCGGAATGGTGCGGGCCGTGCAAGATGTTCGCGCCGGTGCTCGACGAGATCGCCCGCGAGTACGACGGCAAGATCACGATCGCCAAGATGGACATCGACGCCAACCCCGCCACGCCGGTCAAGTACGGCATCCGCGGCATTCCCACGGTGATCCTGTACAAGGAGGGCCAGGCGCAGGCGCAGAAAGTCGGCGCGCTGTCCAAGTCCCAACTGACCGCGTTCCTTGACAGCCACCTCTAAAGCCGGTTAGCCTCCCTTCTCGACGCGCGCCGCGCGGGGCCAGTTCCGGCCCGGCGAGGCGCGCAACGGTTCCGCCGCCTCCCATCTCGCGGCGCCCGCTCCCCGAACCCGGAAACCTCCGCCGCGGCCCCGCGCCGTCCTCCGCCATTCCCGCGCCGCGATTCCGCGCGCCCATCGCACCATGCATCTGTCCGAACTCAAAGCCAAGCACGTCTCCGAGCTGCTCGACATCGCCAACTCGATGGAGATCGAGGGCGCCAACCGCATGCGCAAGCACGATCTCATCTTCGCGCTCCTCAAGAGCCAGGCGAAGAAGGGCGAGAGCATCTTCGGCGAGGGCGTGCTCGAGGTGCTGCCCGACGGCTTCGGGTTCCTGCGCGCGCCCGACACGTCGTATCTCGCGGGCACCGACGACATCTACATCTCGCCGTCGCAGATCCGCCGCTTCAACCTGCATACCGGCGACACGATCGAGGGCGAGATCCGCACGCCCAAGGAAGGCGAGCGCTACTTCGCGCTGGTCAAGGTCGACCGCGTCAACGGCGAGCCGCCCGAGGCCGCCAAGAACAAGATCCTGTTCGAGAACCTGACGCCGCTGTTCCCGGACGAGCCGCTCGTGCTCGAGCGCGACATCAAGGCCGAGGAGAACATCACCGGCCGCGTCATCGACATCATCGCGCCCATCGGCAAAGGCCAGCGCGGCCTGCTGGTCGCCTCGCCCAAGTCCGGCAAGACGGTGATGCTGCAGCACATCGCGCACTCGATCGCCGCCAATCACCCAGAGTGCGTGCTGATCGTGCTGCTGATCGACGAGCGTCCCGAGGAAGTGACCGAGATGCAGCGCACCGTGCGCGGCGAGGTCGTCGCGTCGACGTTCGACGAGCCGGCGACGCGCCACGTGCAGGTCGCCGAGATGGTGATCGAGAAGGCCAAGCGCCTCGTCGAGCACAAGAAGGACGTCGTGATCCTGCTCGACTCGATCACGCGCCTGGCCCGCGCCTACAACACCGTCGTGCCCGCGTCCGGCAAGGTGCTGACGGGCGGCGTCGACGCCAATGCGCTGCAGCGTCCCAAGCGCTTCTTCGGCGCGGCGCGCAACATCGAGGAAGGCGGGTCGCTGACGATCATCGCCACCGCGCTCATCGACACCGGGTCGCGGATGGACGACGTGATCTACGAGGAGTTCAAGGGCACCGGCAACATGGAAATCCACCTCGACCGCCGGATGGCCGAGAAGCGCACCTACCCCGCGATCAACGTCAACCGCTCGGGAACGCGCAAGGAGGAGATGCTCCTCAAGCCCGAGATCCTGCAGAAGGTGTGGGTGCTGCGCAAGGTGCTCTACCCGATGGACGACCTCGAGGCGACCGAATTCCTCGTCGACAAGGTCAAGGCGACCAAGAACAACGCCGAGTTCTTCGACTCGATGCGGCGCGGCTAGTCGTCGACGGCACGCCGGCGCCACGCGAGTGCGCGCGTGGCTCCTCCCCCCCGTTTCGCCTATACTTTTCCGCCTCGCGGGGAGCCGCAGGCGCGTACACCGGCGCCGTTGTCACCCGGTGCCGCCGGATCGGCGATCGCGAGTCGCCCACCACCGGAGGATCCCATGGCACGCAAGTACATCGACTGCCGCGACATGCCGAGCGACGTCAAGTGCACGATCGCGATCTCCGCCGACAGCGCCGACGAGGTTGTCGAAGCCGCCGCGCAGCATGCCGCGAAGGTGCACAAGCACCCCGACTCGCCGCAACTGCGCAACGACATCCGCAAAATGGTGAAGGACGGCAGCCCGCGAGCCTGACGCGGCCCCGGCCGCCCGCCTGGCCGGTTGCAGCCGGTGGGCGCCCCGGGGAGAGGTCGCCACGCCGATGACGGCTGGGCTGCTGCTTAGCCGCGTCGTCGTCCTGCAAATCCTTGTTTAAACAGGGATTGTGGGGCCCGATTGATTGTCGCCCCGCAGGCCCCATCTTGCATTGCAGCACGCGATCGACGATAATGCGTGATCCGCTGCCGCCGCGTTCCATGCGGCGCGCCCGCAGCTTGTCGCCGATGGCGGCACACCGGCTCCGCCCTCCGGGCGCCCGGGACCCCTGGACCGCACCGAAAGAAAGCCCATGAAAACTGCCATCCATCCGAAATACAGCGAAATCCAGGTGACCTGCAGCTGCGGCAACACGTTCACCACGCGCTCGACGGTGGAAAAGCCATTGCACGTCGAAGTCTGCTCGGTGTGCCACCCCTTCTACACCGGAAAGCAGAAGGTGGTCGACACCGCGGGCCGCATCGACAAGTTCCGCCAGCGCTACGGCAACAAGCGCCCCGGCGCCTCGGCCTGACGCGCCGCCGGCGCATCGCACCCGCGCATTGCACACGAAAAGGCAGCTTCGGCTGCCTTTTTTGTCGCGTTGCGATAGCGCACAATTGCAACCCGTGCTCGCCCCTCGCCCACGGATCGACGAGTCGATCGACCCCGCTTCCGTCTCGCCCTCCGGCCCGCAGCGCGCGTGGAAGCAGCTGGGCCTCGTGCTGCTGTGCGGCGCGTGGATCGCCCTCGGCCTGATCGGCCACGATCCCTGGAAGACCGAGGACGCGACGACGTTCAGCATCGCCACCGACATGGTGCAGCGGCACGACATCGTCGCGCCGATCCTCGTCGGCGAGCCGCGCTTCGACCACGGCGTGCTGGTCCCGGCCATCGCCGCCGGCTTCGAGCGGCTGCTCGCGCCGCCGCTCGAGCTGCACAATGCCGCGCGCCTCGCCGTCGGCGTGCTGCTCGTGCTGATCCTCGTATTCGCGTCGCTGGCCGCGCGCGAGCTCGACGGCCGCGCGTTCCGCTGGCTGCCGGTGCTGATCCTCGTCGGCTCGGTCGGTTTCTTCGACCGCGCGCACGCGCTGTCGGGCGACTTGGGCGTCACGCTCGGCGCGGCGCTCGCGCTCTACGGGTTCGCGCTCGCGCTGCGGGTGCCGATCGCCGGCGGCATCGTCATCGGCCTCGGCGCGGCGGTGGGATTCCTCGCGCGCGGCTACGCGCTGCCGATGTGGGTCGCGGTGACCTCGATCGCACTGCCGATCGCCAGCCGCCGCTGGCGCACGCGCGCGTTCGCCGCGACGATGGGCATCGCGCTTCCCGTCGCGCTGGTGCTAGGCGCCACGTGGCCGTTCGCGATGTACATGCGCGACGCCAACCTGTTCGCGCACTGGCGCGATGCCGAGAGCGCCGCGCGCTACATCGCCTGGCTCGGGCCGCGGGCCGACTTCGACCCCACGTACGCGATCAAGAACCTGCCGTGGTTCGCGTGGCCCGCGCTGCCGCTCGTGATCTGGGTGTTCTGGATACGCGGCCGCGGCTTCAACGGCGGGCTCGCGTCGCCGGGCATCGTGCTTCCGGCGGTGTTCTCGCTGGTGATCCTCGCGGGCCTCGTCTCGATCGCCAACCCGACGTTGACGTCGATGCTGCCGATCCTCGTGCCGCTCGCCGTGCTCGCTGCCGTCGAGGTCGACACGCTGAGCCGCAGCATCTCCGGCGCGCTCGACTGGTTCGGCATGCTGACGTTCGGGCTGCTGGCGACGGTGCTCTGGTTCCTCTGGGCCGACTCGCTGATCAACAGCATGTCGCCGGCCGTCGCGCGCTTTTTCCGTGACACCGAGTTCGGTTACCGGCCGCCGTTCCAGCCGTGGGCAGTGCTGGTCGCGGTGTTCCTCACGCTCCTGTGGATCGCGCTCGTGCGCCCGGCGCGGAAGTCGAACCGGCGAGCGCTCCTCAACTGGACCGCCGGCATCGTGCTCGTGTGGGGGCTCTTCTCGACGATCTGGATGCCCTACCTCGATTCGCGGCGCAGCTACCGCTCGATGGCGGTGGCGCTCGCGCCGCACCTGCCCGCGCACGGCTGCGTCGCCGCACGCAACCTCGGCGACGCGCAGCGCGCGCTGCTCAACTATTTCACCGGGCTCGTGACCGTGCCGGACGGCAGCGCCGCCGCGGCGAAGTGCAACCTCCTCATCGTGCAATACGGCCGCCAGTACCCGGACCGGCTCCGCGACTATCGGACGCTGTGGGAGGGGCAGCGCCGCGGCGACGACACCGAGCATTTCGCGCTCTACGCGAAGGACGGCACGTGAAGTTCGTCGACGAGGCGCTGATCGAGGTGCACGCGGGCGACGGCGGCAATGGCGCCGCGTCGTTCCGCCGCGAGAAGTACGTGCCGCGCGGCGGCCCGGACGGCGGCGATGGCGGACGCGGCGGCAGCATCATCGCGCGCGCCGACCGCAACATCAATACGCTGATCGACTATCGCTACGCGCGCATCCATCGCGCGAAGCGCGGCGAGAATGGCCATGGCGCCGACAAGTACGGCCGGGGCGCCGACGACGTCGTGCTGCGCGTGCCGGTGGGCACGGTGGTGAGCGACGCCGACACCGCCGAGGCGATCGCCGACCTCGCGCACGACGGCGACACGGCGCTGCTCGCACGCGGCGGCAAGGGCGGCCTCGGCAACCTGCATTTCAAGTCGAGCACCAATCGCGCGCCGCGCAAGGCGACGCCTGGCGAAGCCGGCGAATCGCGGCGCCTCCGGCTCGAGCTCCGCGTGCTCGCGGACGTGGGCCTCCTCGGATTGCCCAACGCCGGCAAGTCGACGCTGGTGCGCGCGGTGTCGGCGGCGCGGCCGAAGGTGGCGGACTATCCGTTCACCACGCTCGCGCCGATGCTCGGCGTCGTGCGCACGGACGCGGGCCGCAGCTTCGTGATCGCCGACATCCCGGGCCTCATCGAGGGCGCCGCCGACGGCGCGGGCCTCGGCCATCGCTTCCTGCGTCACCTGCAGCGCACGCGCCTTTTGCTGCACGTCGTCGACATCGCGCCGGTCGATCCGGACGCCGATCCCGTCGCCGGCGCGCGCGCGATCGTCCGCGAGCTCGCGCGCTACGACGCGACGCTCGCCGCGAAGCCGCGCTGGCTCGTCGTCAACAAGACCGACCTCCTCGATCCTTCGACACGCGCGCGCGCCGTCAAGGCGTTCGCCAAGTCGCTGGCGTGGAAAGGGCCCGTGTTCGCAATCTCGGCCGCCACCGGCGACGGGCTTCGCGCGCTGACGCTCGCGATCCAGGACTGGCTCGACGCGCATCCGGCGGTTGACGCGCCAGCGCCTGCCGAGGCGGCCGCCGATGTGCCGCTCGTCGTGAAGCCGGCGCCGCTGCGCGTGCGCCGCGTGCGCCGCGCCGCGCGCGACGAGTCATGACCGGCGGGGACGAAGGCGGCTCGCTCGTCGCGGGCGCGCGGCGGCTCGTCGTCAAGATCGGCTCGAGCCTCGTCACCAACGAGGGCCGCGGCCTCGACGCGGAGGCTATCGCGCGCTGGGCGGCCGGCATGGCGGCGCTGCGCGAGGCCGGCGCCGAGGTCGTGCTCGTCACCTCCGGCGCGATCGCCGCGGGCATGCAGCGGCTCGGCTGGTCGAAGCGGCCGGGCGCGATCCACGAATTGCAGGCGGCGGCCGCCGTCGGCCAGATGGGGCTCGTTCAGGCGTGGGAATCGGCATTCGCGCAGCACGCATTGCACACGGCGCAGGTGCTGCTCACGCATGACGACCTCGCCGACCGCCGCCGCTACCTCAACGCGCGCAGCACGTTGCGCACGCTGATCGCGCTTGGCGTCGTGCCGATCGTCAACGAGAACGACACCGTGACCACCGACGAGATCCGCGTCGGCGACAACGACACGCTGGGCGCACTGGTCGCCAACCTCATCGAGGCCGACGTGCTCGTGCTCCTGACCGATCAGCAGGGCCTTTACACCGCCGACCCGCGCAAGGACCCCGCCGCGACGCTGGTGCGGCATGCGCGCGCCGGCGATCCGGCGCTCGAGTCGATGGCCGGCGGCGCGGGCAGCGCGATCGGCCGCGGCGGCATGCTGACCAAGATCCATGCCGCCAAGCGCGCGGCACGCTCCGGCGCGAACACGGTGATCGCCTCCGGGCGCGAGCCCGGCGTGCTCATGCGGCTCGCCGCGGGCGAGGCGATCGGGACGCACCTCGCCGCCGCGACGGCGACGCTCGCCGCGCGCAAGCAATGGCTCGCCGACCACGTGCAGATTGCCGGGCGGTTGACCCTCGACGACGGCGCGGTGCGCGCGCTGACGCATGACGGCAAGAGCCTGCTGCCGATCGGGGTGGTCGCGGTCGCCGGCCGCTTCGAGCGCGGCGAGGTCGTTGGCTGCTTCACGCGCGACGGCCGCGAGATCGCGCGCGGCCTCGTCAACTACAGCGCCGAGGACGCCACGCGCATCGCGCGCAAGCCGTCGTCGCAGATCGACGCGCTGCTGGGCTACGTCGACGAGACCGAGCTCATCCACCGCGACAACCTCGTGCTGCTCTGATTACGCGGCACCGTGCAATCATGACGGCGCGGCACCGGCCCGGCAGGACCGGCGGCTTTGCCTCGTCGCCGAAAACTGCCTAAACTGGCGCGGGCCTCCGGCGAGCCGCGGCGGCCCTTTCGATCGCACCCGGAGAACAACAATGGCGATGATGGATCGAATCAAGGGGATGCTGCTCGCGCCGCGCGCGGAATGGCCAAAAGTCGCGGCGGAGCCCGCGACGGTGCAGAGCATCTACACCGGCTGGATCATGCTGCTCGGGCTCATCGGCCCCGTGATCGCGCTCGCGCTGATGGCGAGCGCGCCGGCTGTGGGGATCACGTTCGCCGTCGGTGAGTACGTCAACACGCTGGTGGGCGTGGCGATCGCCGCATTGATCGCCGACGTGATCGCCCCGTCGTTCGGCGGGACGCGCGACTACGTGGCGTCGCTCAAGCTCGTCGCCTATGCGGCGACCGCCGCGTGGATCGCGTCGATCGCGCTCATCATCCCGATCCTCGGGCCGCTCGTGATGCTGGCCGGCGCGATCTACTCGGTCTATCTCCTCTACCTCGGCGTGCCGGTGCTGAAGAAGGCCACCCCCGACAAGGCCGCGCTCTATACGATCGTGCTGGTGATTTCGATCATCGTCATCGGCTACCTGATCGGCCGCGTGCTCGCGGCGATCGGCTTCGGCATGGGGATGGGCGCGCAGCGCCTCGGCGGCTTCTAGCCTTCGGATTTCTCGAGCTCGCCGCCGTCGATGACCGGCGGCGGCTCCTCCGCATAGTTGCGCGGCCGCTCCGCGTGCGCCACGCCGTAGAGGCGCTCGCGGCGAGTCTGCGGGCGCGAATGCAAGAAACGCTCGAGCTCGTTCAACGCGCGGCGATAGACCTCGCGCTTGAAATCGATGACGTTGTCGAGCGGCACCCAGTACTCGTGCCAGCGCCACGCGTCGAACTCGGGATGGTCGGTCGCGCGCAGCGACACGTCGTTGTCGCGCCCGGTCAGGCGTAACAGGAACCAGATCTGCTTCTGGCCACGGTAGCTGCCGCGCCATTCGCGCTTGATCCAGTGCTGCGGCACTTCGTAACGCAGCCAGTCACGCGTACGACCGAGGATCCTGACGTGTTGGGGAAAGAGGCCGACTTCCTCGCGCAATTCGCGGTACATCGCCTTTTCGGGCGTCTCGCCGGAATTGATGCCGCCTTGCGGAAATTGCCACGAGTGCTCGCGGATTCGCTTGCCCCAAAAAACCTGGTTCCTGGCGTTGACGATGACGATGGCGACGTTCGGGCGGAACCCGTCGCGATCCAGCATCGCATGCCCCTGCAGTGCATGAGTTGACCCGATTTTTCCACAGTCGGGGCGCGATGGAAAGTGCGAGCGCCGGCGGCACCGGCACGGCCCATGTCGCGGGCCGGCCGATGCCGCCGGTTTGCTGCTGGCCGACAGGTCGCGTCAGCGCTTCTGCGACGACTGGTTGTTCTGCAGCGAATCGTCCTTGCCGCCGCCCTGGCTCATGCGATCGTCGCGGCCGCCGCCCTGCTGCTGGTCGCGCCCGCCTTGCTGGGTGTGCGACTGCTGCTGCTGTGACGGGGGGCGTTGCTGCGTGCTCGACGAGCCGCCCTGGTTTTGTCCCTGATTCTGCTGGTTCTGCTGGCTCTGCGGGTTCTTCTTGTCGTCCTGGTTCGAGGTCTGGTTGGTCATGTGATGTCCTGGGGAAGAAGGGGATGTCGCGCCTTTTCGGCACGGCGACGTCCATCCTGCTCGCTACATGTGCATGCCGCCATCGGACGCGGCGGCGAAGCGCTGTCGGCAGTGGACTACGAAACGCTGACGCGCGTCGTCGAGTGCCGCGCGGGGTCGATCATCGACGCGCGCGTCAGCGCGCCGCGGATCTTCGATGACGCTTCAGCCAGGCACGCAGGCGTCGACGCCGAGCGGCCCGTAACCTTCGGGAATCCAGCCGGCGGCGATCATCGCCGCGCGCACGCGGAGGTCGATCGTGTATCGGTGATTCGGCGAGCCGCCGTGGCCGTCGTTGTAGAGGCGATAAAGCGGGACCGTGCCGTTGCCGCACGCGCCGTCGGCCGACGGCAGCGCCATCCGCATCACGGTGCCCTCGAACTGCCACGCCTTGTCGCGCTGCAATTGCGCGCATTCGCTTGCCAGCGGCGTGTAGAAATGCGTCGTGCGCGCGAACGTGTCGCCGTAGAAGCGACAGACCGGAACACCGGCGGCCGACGTGAGCGGATACGCGGCGAACGACTGGCCGGTGCGCACCCAGCCGGCGATCTCGCCGCGGTCGAGGATGCCGATCTCGTTTGCGTCGGCGGTCATGAAGTAATGATCGAACGCCGCGTAGTGGAACTCCACGACCGACACCGTCGCGGGCGGCTGCACCGGCGGTTGCACGGGCGGCTGCACGGGTGGTTCTATCGGCGGATCGTCCGGCGGCGCATCCGGCGGCTGCCAGCCGAGTGCGACGACGTCGAAATCGCTCGCCGTGAGGAGCGCGAACGCCGGGTTGAGGATGTCGTTGTCCCAGCGCGTGTCGTAGGTGCCGGTGATGAAGAGGTCCGAGCCGTTGTCCGCGACGATGAGGCCGTACTTCTGCATCGCCCGGAAGATTTTGCGCACGTGTGTGTCGCGGGTGCGCAGCGCAGGATCGGCGCCGTTGACCGTCGCCTTGAGGCGCAGCCGTGCGCCCATCGGCAGCGCGCCGGCGGTTGAGCCCGCGCGATGCGACGCGGGGTACACGTAGCCGTTGGTCGCGCGCACCGTCACGCGGAACGCATGGCCGATGTCGGCGACGGCGTCGTTCCACGCTTCGTCGTAGCGCACGAGCCCCGGGAAGATCGCGAGGCCCGCGGCATCCGCCGACGTCCAGCCATCGGGGCGGCGCACGCTCGCGCTCATGTCGAAATACGCGCCGGAGCCCGCCTGCCAGCGGCCGAGCCCGACGTCGTAGAAGACGTTGTAGAGCTCGTAGAGCGCGTTCGCGTTGCAATCGACGATCAGCAGGTGGCGGTCGCTGTCGTCACGCTGGTCGACGTTGCCCGGCGCGCCGCCCTCGATCCAGCGCGATTGCGTGATCGCCTGCGCCGGGATCGGATAGAAGGGCAGCGACTGCCCGCTCGCGTGATCGACGCCGTCGCTTTCATCGTCATAGCCGAAATCGACCGCGAGCCTGGGCTGCGCGCCGTCGACCACCGCATATGGCATGCCGTAGATATCGGTGCCCCCGGCATCGCCGCCGAAGTCGGGATGCAGGTGCCGCTCGCCCCCGTTGTCGATGAACGCGATATAGGCCGCCGACGACGGGTCGACGGGCGCCTGCGAGACGTCCGCGTTCCACCAGTTGTCGGCCGGAAATGCGGGCGCAGCGCCGCGCACCGCGGCGCCCTCCGCCGGGCGCGACGCCGGGCATTCGACGACACCTCCGCGCGCATCGGCAATCGACAGCGCGCTCGCCAAGGCGATCATCGCCCATGCCGCGCTTTGACCGGCACGGCGCGCACACGATCGGGTGAAGATGCGGTCCACGCGCCATCATGCCATTGTCATAGTCGCGCGCCCTCGCCGTCCGTCGGCGCTGCGCGGCGGTTGCACGCTGCAGCGACCGCGCCCTTCACCCGCCGCGGACACGACGCGCGGTTTGCGCGCGTCGCGACTCAAGGCCCGACGTAGATCATCCAGCCCACGCCGAAGCGGTCGGACACCATCCCGAAGCTCGTCGAGAAGAAGGTCTTGCCGAGCGGCATCTGCACGTGACCGCCATCGGCGAGCGCATCGAAAACGCGCTTCGCTTCCGCGTCGTCGCGCACCGTCGCGGACAGCGAGAATCCGCTGAACACCGGCTTGCCCGTGCAATGGCCGTCGGAAAACATCACCTCCGAGTCGCCGATGCGCAGCGTGGCGTGCATGATCTTGTCGGGCGGCGCGCCCATGTCGCCGCCGGGCGGCGCATCCTTGAAGCGCGCGAGCATCTTCACCTCGGCGCCGAGCGCCTTGCGGTAGAACTCGATCGCCTCTTCGCAGCGACCGTCGAAGAAGATATACGGCTGCACGACCATCGCGAACCTCCTCGCAGGGAAGCCGTGCTCGCCGATGCGCCCATGCGAGCACATCCGAGCACGGCGAAGCGCGACGTTAGCACCGCCGCCCACGGCGGCATCGTGCGCGCGTGGAATTTCGTGCTCCGCACGCCGTGCGCCCGCGTGCCTCCGGCGCGCGCGACGCGATCATGCTAAAGTCGTCGCTCCCCTCGCGACATTTCATTGGGAGACCGCGCGTGCCCGGCCTGCTACCCACCGTCGATCCGGACGGCCTGCTCGAATTCTCGGTGGTCTTCACCGACCGCTCCGTCAACCACATGTCGCAGCGCTTCCAGGGCGCGATGCGTGACATCACCGGCGTGCTGAAGCACGTCTACAACGCGCCGACCGCCGTCGTCGTGCCGGGCGGCGGCACGTACGGCATGGAATCGATCGCGCGGCAATTCGCCACCGGCAAGAAGGCGCTGGTCGTGCGCAACGGCTGGTTCAGCTATCGCTGGACGCAGATCTTCGAGATGGGCGCGATTCCCGCGTCGTCGACGGTCCTGAAGGCGCGGCCGCAGAGCGCCGCGCCGAAATCGCCGTGGACGCCGCCGCCGGTCGGGGAAGTGGTCGCGGCGATCCGCGAGGGGCGTCCCGACGTCGTGTTCGCCGCGCACGTCGAGACCGCGTCGGGGATCATCCTGCCCGACGAGTACATCGCCGCCGTCGCCGAGGCGACGCGCGCCGCCGGCGGGCTCTTCGTGCTCGACTGCATCGCGTCGGGCGCGATCTGGGTCGACATGGAGGCCTGCCATGTCGACGTGCTGGTGAGCGCGCCGCAGAAGGGCTGGAGCAGCACGCCGGGCGCCGCGCTCGTGATGCTGGGCGAGCGCGCGCGCAAGGCGGTCGACGCCACGACGAGCACGAGCTTCGCGCTCGACCTGCGCAAGTGGCTCGCGATCACCGAGGCCTACGAGAAGGGTGGCCACGCCTATCACGCGACGATGCCCACCGATTCGCTGCTGACGCTGCGCGACACGATGAAGGAGACCGAGCGCTTCGGCTTCGAGCGTGCGCGCGAGGCGCAATGGCGGCTCGGCGACGAGGTGCGCGCGTTGTTCGCGCGTGCCGGCATGCCGAGCGTCGCAGCGCCCGGCTTCGCCGCGCCCGGCGTCGTCGTCAGCTACACCGACGACAAGGACGTGCAGTCGGGCCGCAAGTTCCTCGATTGCGGCCTGCAGGTCGCCGCGGGCGTGCCGCTCGGCTGCGACGAGCCCGCCGACTTCCGCACGTTCCGCGTCGGCCTCTTCGGCCTCGAGAAGCTCGGCAACGTCGAGCGCACCGTCGGCGCGCTCGAGCAGGCGCTGTCGAAGATCGGCGAGACCGCGGTCGCGCGCTAGACCTGTCGACGCCTCACGCCGGCGCAGGCTTCCAGCCGAGCGCCCGGCGCGCCTTCGCCGCTGACGCGACGTCGTCGCGCTCGACGATGTTGTAGATCCCCGGCGCGCCGTGGTCGATCGCGAGGAGCGCCGCGCGCGCCGCGGCGTCGACGTGCAGCGGTGCCGACGACGACGTCGTGTCACTGCCCGTGCCCGGACCGTACAGGTGGCCGTAGCGGAGCACGACCCCTTCGATCGGCGCGGCGCCGAGCACCTGCGATTCGAGCGACGCGACGCCGCGCACGCTGACGCCGCGCGAACCCTCGGCGGCGAGGTCGAGCGGATCGTCCTCGCCGTGCGGCTCGGTGCCCGGCGCGTACATCCACGCGATGCTTTGGGCGACGATGCGCATGGCCCCGGCCGCGCGCGCCGCGGCGACGAGATGGCGCGTGCCCTGGTCGCGGATGCGCGCATTGCGTGCGACGGCGTCGGCCATCAGCGCCGGGTCGAGCGCCGCCGGCAGGTCGGTCAACTGGTGGATCACGACGTCCGGGCGTGCGGCGACGACGGCGCGCGTGAGCGCGGAGGCGTCGAACGCATCGACGATCACCGCCCGCGCGCCCATCGCCTCGATCGAAGCTGCGCGATCGGCGCGGCGGGTCGTTCCGTACACGATCGCGCCGCTGTCGCGCAGCAACGGCAGCAGCCGGCGGCCAATGACGCCGGTAGCGCCGGCCACGAAGATGGTTTTCATGGTGGCCGATGATACGGCGCGGGAGACGGCGTCGCCTTGGCCATAAGATCTATTTTTGGTGTATCTTATGCGCCATGGCGGAGATCCTCCTGAAGATTGGCGAGCCCAGGGTGTCGTCGCCCCCTGCGCCGCAGTGGCGCGCGTTCCTCGAGCTGGGCTTCCGGCCGCTGTACGCGG
>JAICUU010000368.1 GCA_025935675.1 Burkholderiales bacterium | reverse complement strand
TCGTCAACGCCCACACGCATGCCGCGATGACGCTGCTGCGCGGCATCGCCGACGACGTGCCGCTCGACGCGTGGCTGCGCGAGCACATCTGGCCGGCCGAGATGGCGCACGTCGCGCCCGACTTCGTCTACGACGGCACGCTCGCGGCGGCCGCCGAGATGCTCTGCGGCGGCGTGACCACGGCCGCCGACATGTATTTCCATGCAGAGGCGTCGGCCAAGGCGTGGATCGCCGCCGGGATGCGCGCCGTCGTCGGCATCCCGGTGCTCGACTTCCCGATGGCGGGCGCGGCCGACGCCGACGCGCACCTCGCGCGCGGGCTCGCCGCGCGCGACGCGTTCAAGGGCGCGGCGACGCTGTCGTTCGTGCTCGCGCCGCATGCGCCTTACACCGTCGGCGACGCCACGTGGCGCAAGATCGTCACGATCGCGCGCGAGACCGACCTCGGCATCGTCACGCACCTGCAGGAGACGCGGGCCGAGCGCGACGACGCGCTGGCGCGCGACGGCATGACGCCGCTGGCGCGGCTCGACGCGCTCGGCGTCACCGGGCCCGGGTTCGTCGCCGTGCATGCCGTGCATCCCGGCGCGGGTGACGTCGAGCGGCTCGCGCGCCAGGGATGCCACGTCGTGCATTGCCCGGCGTCGAACCTCAAGCTCGGCGCCGGCATCGCCCCGGTCGCGGCGTATGTCGCGGCCGGCATCAACGTCGCGCTCGGCACCGACGGCGCGGCGTCGAACAACCGCCTCGACATGTTCGACGCGATGCGGCTCGCCGCGCTCGTCGCCAAGGGGACCAGCGGCGACCCGACGCTGCTGCCGGCACAGCAGGTTCTGCGGATGGCGACGCAGCACGGCGCCGATGCGTTCGGCCTCGGCGCGTCGATCGGCTCCCTCGAGCGCGGCAAGCTCGCCGACCTCATCGCGGTGGATCTTGCGAGCGTCGCAACCGAGCCCTGCTACGATCCCGTCTCGCAGCTCGTCCATGCGGCGTCGCGCGAGCACGTGACCGATGTGTTCGTCGCCGGCGAGCGTGTCGTCGCCAACCGCGCGCCAACGCGCATCGATGCGGCTGCGATCGCCGCGCGCGCCCGCGCGTGGCGGGATCGCATCGTGAGCGCACCTCGATGAGCATTGCAACAACCCCGCTGGCCAACGTCAACGCCGACGCGGCCGAGCTCGAAAAATTCGGCGCGCTGGCGCACCGCTGGTGGGATCCCGCCAGCGACATGAAGCCGCTGCACGACATCAACCCGCTGCGCGTCGACTGGATCGATGCCGTTGCGGGCGGTCTCGCCGGCCGCACGATCGTCGACGTCGGCTGCGGCGGCGGCATCCTCACCGAGGCGATGGCATTGCGCGGCGCGCGCGTCACCGGCATCGACCTCTCGCCAAAGGCGCTCGGCGTCGCCAAGCTGCACCGCCTCGAATCGGGCGTCGACGTCGACTACCGGCTGGTCGCCGCCGAGGCGCTGGCCGCGTCATCGCCCGGCGCGTTCGACGTCGTCACCTGCATGGAGCTCCTCGAGCACGTGCCCGATCCCGCGTCGACGATCGCCGCGTGCGCGACGCTTGCGGCACCCGGCGGCACCGTGGTGTTCTCGACGATCGCGCGCAACCCGAAGTCGTATCTCTTGGCGATCGTCGGCGCCGAGTACCTGTTGCGGCTGCTGCCGCGCGGCACCCATGACTGGACGCGCTTCATCAATCCGTCGGAGCTCATGCGCGACGCACGGCGCGCGGGGCTCGCGCCCACGCGGATGGCGGGCATGCGTTACAACCCGCTCGCGAAAAGCTACGCGCTCGCCGACGACGTTTCGGTCAACTATCTCGCGGCGTTCTCGCGCCCCGTGCTGGCCTCATGACGAAGCCCTTGCGCGGCGTGCTGTTCGACCTCGACGGCACGCTCGCCGACAGCGCCCCCGACCTCGCGGCCGCGCTCAATCGCGTGCGTGCCGACGAAGGGCTCGCGCCGGTCGACGTCGAGTCGCTGCGCGTGTACTCGTCGACCGGTGCGCGTGGCCTCCTGCTGGCCGGCATGCAGGTGTCGAGCGATCACCCGCGCTATCTCGCGCTGCGCGACGCGTTTCTCGTCCACTACACCGCGACGCTGGCCGATCGCACTCGTCTCTTCGAGGGTGTCGAGGCGATGCTCGATGCGCTCGACGCGCGCGGCCTCGCGTGGGGCATCGTCACCAACAAGGCAGCGCGCT
>JAICUU010000229.1 GCA_025935675.1 Burkholderiales bacterium | reverse complement strand
CGACCCTGGTCGCGAACTCGCGCATCACCTGCGCCGCGGCGGCGATCTCGCCGATCGTCTCCTTCTTGACCCGCATGCCGACGGTCAGCGCGGCGATCATCACCGGCGTCACCTCGCCGCGCATGATTTCGCGCATGATCGTCAGCATCTCGTCGTGGAAGATCTCGCGGTGCTCGATCGTGCGCTGCAGCGCGTCCTGCACGTTGATGGTCATCGGTCCCGGTCCTTCAGTGCAGCGCGAGGAAGTTCGCGCACAGTGCCTTGCCGTGCTCGGTCAGGAGCGCCTCGGGGTGGAATTGCACGCCCTCGACGGCGAAGCGGCGGTGGCGCACGCCCATGATCTCGCCGTCGGCGGTGCGCGCCGTGACCTCGAGGTCGACGGGCACGCTCACGCGCTCGATCGCGAGCGAATGGTAGCGGGTCGCCGTAAACGGCGTCGGCAGCCCGGCGAACACGCCCCGTCCGTCGTGCGCGATCGCCGAGAGCTTGCCGTGCATCACCTCGCCGGCGCGCACGACCGTGCCGCCGAATGCTTCACCGATCGCCTGGTGGCCAAGGCACACGCCGAGGATCGGCAGCTTCCCGGCGAAGCGCCGGATCAGCGGCACCGACACGCCGGCTTCGGCCGGCGTGCACGGACCCGGCGAAACGACGATGCGCTCCGGCGCGAGCCGCTCGATCTCGTCGAGCGTGATCGCATCGTTGCGATGCACGCGCACGTCGGCGCCAAGCTCGCCGAAATACTGGACGAGGTTGTAGGTGAAGCTGTCGTAGTTGTCGATCATCAGCAGCATGGTTTCGCTCTTCGGAATGTCCGGCTACAGCGGGGTCAGCGCCGCCGAGTCCACGACCGGCAGGACGATGCGCGACGGGTGGGCCGCCTCCATATGGACGGCGTTGCGCGCGACGTCGAACGTGCGGCCGAAACCTTCAGGGCCACCGGTGTTGGGGTTGACGTCGTACTTCGGGAAGTTGCTCGACGCGATGTCGAGGCGGATGCGATGCCCTGCCTTGAAGAGGTTCGCGGTGGCGAACGGCTCGATCGTGATCGCGAACACCTCGCCCGGCACGATCGGCGACGGCGTCGACCAGCCGCTGCGGTAGCGACAGCGGAAGATGCCGTCGGTGATGTTCATCGCGAAGCCCGCCGGATCGTCGCGCGTCGGCGGATGCACGTCGACGAGCTTGGCGGTGAAATCGGTGTCGAGAGCGCTCGAGCTGACGAAGAGCTCGACGCGCACGGGCCCGACGACGGCGACATCGCGGGCGAGCGGCGCCGTCTCGAACGACAGCACGTCGCGCCGTGCCGCGAGCGGCAAGCCGGGACGCGTGCAACCGAAGAAACGCGGGTCCTCGCGCTGGTCGTAGGCGCCGCCCTCGAAGATCGGCTCGCCGCTCGTCAAGGCGCCACCGATCGTCGGCACCGGTTCGCGCGGATCGGAGTCGTAGGAAAGGCTCGCGTCGCGCGCAGTGGGCGCCCTGTCGACGAGCGCACCGGACGGCTCGAGATACAGCGAGCGCCATTCGGTGCCGGGCAACGGCCAGTCGTCGGCGCCGATCCATCGGCCGCCGTGGACGAGCTTGCCGCGCGACGTGCGTGCGCCGCTGCCGCCGCCCATCAGGAAAAGGCGCACGCGAGGTGCCGGCAGTTCCGGCGCCGGCGCGTCCTTGAGCCAGCGATCGAACCACGCGAGGCGATGCACGATCCAGCTCGCCGCGACGTGGCCGTCGAACGTCGCTGCCGCGCCGAACTCGACGTCGCCGAACGCCGTCGCGTTGCGGTTGCCGTGGGTCCACGGGCCCATGATCACCTCGACCGGGCGTGACGCGCGTCGCCGCAACCCGGCGTAGTTGTCGAACGTCGTGTGCACGTACGCGTCGTACCAGCTCGACATCAGCATCACCGGGATGTCGGGCAGCGTGTCGTAATGGCCCGCCGCGTAGAGGCCGAGTTGCGTCCAGTAGTCGTCGAACGTGCCGTGACGCCATTGCTCGAGGAGGTAATGCTCGTACTCGGGCAGCGCGCGCACCGGCGAGCGGCCCTCGCTCCACGGCATCGCGGTGAACCACGTGCGGATGTTTTCGGCCTCGAGCGCCGCGACAATCGCCGGATCGGCCTGCGCCGCGCGGCTCTCCTTCGCCTGACGGTACGCCCACGTCGCCTGTTTCAGCTCGAACGCGCCGCCCTGGCGGATGCCGCAGCGGTAGGCGCTCGAGAATCCACCCGAATCGAGCACCATGCAGGCCAGCCCCGGCGGCGACAGGCAGGCCGCGGCCATCTGCGTGTGCGCCGCGTACGAAAGGCCGAACGTGCCGATGCGGCCGTTGCACCACGGCTCGCCGACGATCCATGCCATCGTGTCGTAGCCGTCGGCCGCTTCCGAAAGATATTTGGTGAACTCGCCTTCCGACGCATGGCGGCCGCGGCAATCCTGGATGACCACGACATAGCCGGCTTTGGCGAACGCGCGCGCGACCTCGCTGCGCTGCCGCGGCGCGCTCATGCCGGCGTCGATCTCGGAGCGCGACGCGAGATGCTTGCCGTAGGGCGTACGCTCGACGAGCACGGGCAGCGGCGCGTCAACGGCGATGCCATTGCGTGACGGGCGGTAGACGTCGGTGGCGAGGCGCACGCCGTCGCGCATCGTCACCATCACGTCGCGCGCGACGACGACATCCTGCGTGCCACCGAGCGGCACGAAGCGGCGCGCCTCCATCGGCGCGCTCGTTGGCCGTTCCCTTCGCGCCGCGCGCGGCGCGGTCTGTTCTCGCTTGGGCCGACCCTGCGCGCTCACCGGACCTTCCCTTCGCACTGCGCGCTCACGGCGCGAGCCCCGCCAGCGAGGCGCGCGTGTCCTCGTCCTTGCCCGGCACGTATGTCACCTTGCCGCGCGTCGCCCAGTAGAGCTTCGGCCAGTAGAGCGGCACGAGCGCGGTGTCCTTCATCGCGATGCGCGTCGCGTCGGCGAGCAGCCTGCCGCGCTCATGGTCGTCGAACGCCTGCAGCGCCTTCGTCAGCGCGCCGTCGAACGCCGGGTTCGAGTAGCGCATCCGGTTGAAGGCGCCGGTGCCGGCGGCCTTGTCGTACGTCTCGAGCACGTTGACGAGTGCGAACGACGAGCTCGGCGTCGTCGTGCCGAACGAAAAGATGAACACGCTGTAGTCGCGCCGCGTCGCCGCACTCGCGTAGACGTTGTAGGGCTGCGCCACGACGCCGCGCACCTTGAGGCCGCCGCGCGCGAACATCTGGCCGATCGCCTGCGCGATGTCCTTGTCGCCGAAGAAGCGGTCGTTCGACGTATGCAGCGTGATGCCGAAGCCATCCTTGTAGCCGGCCTCGGCGAGCAGCGCCTTGGCGCCCGCAGGATCGTAGGCCTCGGCCTTGAGGTCGGGTGCGTAGCCGAGCACGCCCTCGGGCACGAGCTGCCCGGCCGGCTCGCCGGCGCCGTCGAGCACGCGCGACACGATCAGCGGGCGGTTGATGAGCTTCGAGAGTGCCAGGCGCACTTTCGGATTGCGCAGCGGGTTGGGCGACAGCGGCTTGCCATCGGCGCCGACGACGAACGGCGTCGGGTCGCGGCTCGCGTCGAGCGCGAGGTAGATGATCCGCGCCGACGGCGTCGAGTAGAGATGCAGCCCCGCGCTCTTCTCCACGAATTTCAAGTCGGCCGGCGGTACGCTGTCGATCAGGTCGACGGCGCCCGACTTGAGCGCGGCCACGCGCGCGGCGTCGTTGGTAATGAACTTGATCGTGACGTTGTCGAACGCGGGCTTCTTCCCCCAGTACGCGTCGTTGCGCACGAGCGTCAGGTGATCGGCGGGCACGAATTCCCTGAGCTTGTACGGCCCCGTGCCGACCGCGACCGCGGGCGAGGTGAAGTCCTCGCTGCGCTTCCCCTCCGCGACCTTCTTCGACACGATGTAGACGCGGCCGATCTGCTCGATGAACTCCGGCGTCGGCTGCTTGGTGCGGAAGCGGATCGTATGCGCGTCGACGACCGTCATGCCGGCGATGCCGCGCACCGAGCCGCTGAACGGCGCCGGGCTGTTGGGAATCTTGCCGGCGCGCTCCATCGAGAACACCACATCGTCGGCAGTGAACGGCGATCCGTCGTGGAACCTGACGCCCTCGCGCAACTTCACCTCCCAGGTCAGCGGATCGATCGTCTTCCACGACACGGCGAGCGCCGGATGCGTCTGCAGGTTGGCGTCGTTCTCGATCAGCCGGTCGAACATGTCCTGCGCGGTCATCAGGTTGTTGCCGGTGCGCGAGAACTGCGGATCGAGCGAAGACGGCTCGTTGGACCTGCCGATCCTGAGGTCGGCGGCGGCCGCGCTCGCCGCCGCCAGCCCGAGCACGATCAGGATCGCGGCAATCACGGCGCGTGCAACGCGTGCGAGCGAGGGCATCATCGAGTCTCCGTCGGCGAAAGCGGCGATTATCGCGCCGGCACGGCGCGCCGATCGTTGCCGCGGCGCAGCGTCAGAGCGCCGCATCGAGGCCGTCCTGCACCATGTCGGCCGCGCGCATCAGCGCGCGCGCCTTGTTCTGCGTCTCGGTCCATTCGGAATCGGGCTGCGAGTCGTGGACGATGCCGCCGCCCGCCTGCACGAAGACTTTGCCGTCCTTCACCACGGCGGTGCGCAGCGCGATTGCCGTGTCCATGTCGTCCTGGAAGCTGATGTAACCGACGGCGCCCGCGTAGACGCCGCGCGCCGACGGCTCGAGCTCGTCGATGATCTCCATCGCCCGCACCTTGGGCGCGCCGCTGACCGTGCCGGCGGGAAACGCCGCGCGCAGCACGTCGATGCTCGACATGCCGGGCGGCAGCTCGCCCTCGACGTTCGACACGATGTGCATCACGTGCGAATAGCGCTCGATCACCATGCGCTCGGTGACCTCGACCGAGCCGATCTTCGCGACGCGGCCGACATCGTTGCGTCCCAGGTCGATCAGCATCACGTGCTCGGCGATTTCCTTGGGATCGCCGAGGAGCTCCTCGGCGAGCGCATCGTCGGCCTCGCGCGTCGCGCCGCGCGGCCGCGTGCCGGCGATCGGCCGCAGCGTGATGTCGCGGCCCTCCTTGCGCACCAGGATCTCGGGCGACGCGCCGACGACGTGGAATTCGCCGAAGTCGTAATAGAACATGTACGGCGACGGGTTCACCGAGCGCAGCGCGCGGTACAGCGACAAGGGCGGCGACGCGAAATCGCGGCGCATGCGCTGCGAGATCACCACCTGCATGACAT
>JAICUU010000222.1 GCA_025935675.1 Burkholderiales bacterium | reverse complement strand
GCTGGCGCTCGCGCAGCGCTATCGCACGACGCTGCTCTTCAACGGCGATGACGCGCGTGCGCGCTCGATGGGTTTCGACGGCGTACATTGGACGGCGGACCGGCTGGCCGCCGCCACCGCGCGACCGCAGGATTTCCTCGTTGCCGCTTCCTGCCACACGCGCGAAGACGTCGCGAAGGCCGGCGCGCTCGCCCTCGACTTTGCGATGCTGGGACCGGTGCGGGCGACGCCGACGCATCCGGATGCAGTACCGATCGGCCTCGATGGATTCGCGCAGCGAATCGCCGGCGCGACGCTGCCGGTGTTCGCGCTCGGCGGGCTGGCGGCCGCGGACCTCGATGCCGCGATCGATCATGGCGCGCATGGCGTTGCGCTGCGTCGCGCGGCGTGGCTCGGCACGTAGCTTCCGGCGTTGCTTGGTTGTTCGTCCGCGGCCTACCTGCTAGAGTCGAGCGAAGCAATGCGAATCGCGCAATGCGCGGCAAGGGGGAGCAATCGAGATGGGCATCCCAGGACTCGCGCCGGGTCGGCGCGCATTTGTTTGCGCAATCGCAATCGGCATCGCGACATCGTGGACCGGCGTCGCGGTCGCGGACGACTATCCGAGCAAGCCCATCACGCTGATCGTGCCGTTCACCGCGGGCGGCGGCACCGACCAGGTCGCGCGCGCATTCGCCGAAGCGCTGAAGAAGGAGCTCGGCCAGCCGGTCACCGTGCAGAACCTGCCCGGCGCGGGCAGCGCGACCGGCACGACGCGCCTGCACGAGTCGGCGGCGGACGGCTACACGCTCGGCATGACCGGCGGCTTCCTCGTGAGCACGGCGCTGCGCGGGCAATTCAAGCCGTCGCCGCTCGATTTCACGCATCTCGCGCGACTGAGCCAGGAAACCTTCGTGCTGGCGACGCAGGCGAGCGCCCCGTACGCCAAGCTGTCCGATTATCTCGCCGCGAGTCGTGCCAAGCCCGGCTCGATCAGCATCGCCACCGCGGGTGCAGGCGCACTGACCGACCTTGCAGCCGAAGCCCTCAACCAGGAGACCAAGGCGTCGCTCAACGTCGTCAACTTTCCCGGCGGCGCGCGCGAGCTTACCGCGGTGTTGGGCGGCCATGCGTCGGCCGGCGTGTTCTCGCAGGTCGAAGTGTTGCCGCAGGTGGGCGCGGCGGGCGGCCTGCGCGTGCTCGCGAGCTTCGGTGAGACGCGCAGTGAAAAGCTGCCGGATGCGCCCACGCTGAAGGAGCTCGGCATCGACGGCGTGCCCGCCGGACCCTGGCAGGGCATCGCCGCGCCGAAGGGCATCCCCGACGCGGTCAGGGCCAAGCTCGCCGATGCCATCGCGCGTGCGGCGCGCGATCCGCAATGGCTCGCATTCCTGTCGAAGAGCGGCCTCGCCAGCAGCTATCTCACCGGTGCCGCGTACGACACGTTCCTGCACGATGAAGAGAAGCAGCTCGGCGGGTTGATGAAGAGCATGGGCCTCATGAAGTGACCGCGGAGGCGAGCCCCGCGCAGCGCGGGGTGGGCGGAAGGTCGCAACTCGTCGCCGGGCTGGTCGTCGCCGCGATCGGCGCATTCGCATTGATCGCCGGCTGGGGTCTCGATCTCGGTGCGTTGCGGCGACCGGGACCGGGCTTCTTCCCGCTGTCCTTGTCGGTGCTGTTGATCGCGGCCGGCATCGCGATCGCATGGCGTGCCGCGGCGAGCGTCCTCGCCGGCCGCGGCGAGCCCTGGCCCGATCGCGCCGGCGCGCGGCGCGTGGTCACGATGATCGCGGCGCTCTCGGCGATGACGTTGTTCTTCGAGTCGCTGGGCTTCGTGGCGTGTGCAGCGGGCGTGACCTTCGTCATGCTTCGTTTCGTCGGCGGACGCGGATGGGTTACGAGCGCCGTGTTCGGCGTCGTGCTCGCCGCTTGCCTCTACCTGATGTTCGCGCGCTGGCTGGGGGTCGACCTCCCCACCGGCATCCTCGCTCGCATGTAGCGAACGACCGCGGTGGGCGTGCTCGATGCATTGATGCACGGCTTCGGCGTGGCGCTCGAGCCCGCGCGGCTGCTGTATTGCTTCGTCGGCGTGCTGGTGGGGACGCTGGTCGGGATCCTGCCGGGCCTGGGACCGGCGGCGACCATCGCGTTGCTGCTGCCCGTCACGTATCACCTCGACACGGTGTCGGCGATCATCATGCTCGCCGGCATTTATTACGGCAGCCAGTACGGCGGCTCGACCACCGCGATCCTGCTGCGCATTCCTGGCGAGTCGTCGTCGCTGATGACGACGCTCGACGGCTACCAGATGGCGCTGCAAGGTCGCGCCGGGCCGGCGCTCGGCATGGCGGCCATCGCGTCGTTCATCGCCGGTACCGTTTCGGTGATCGGCCTGATGCTGGTCGCGCCGCAGATCGGTCGCCTCGCGCTGGCGTTCGGGCCCGCCGAGTACTTCAGCCTGATGCTGCTCGGGCTCACGCTGGTGGCGTATCTCACCGGCGGCGCGCCGCTCAAGGCGGTGGCGATGGTGCTGGCGGGACTTCTGGTCGCGACCATCGGCCAGGATCCGGTCGCCGGCACCGAGCGATACACGTTCGGCATCGGCAGCCTGTTCGACGGTCTCGATCTCGTCCCGGTGTTCATGGGATTGTTCGGCGTCGCCGAAGTGCTCGCGACGATGGAACAGCCGCCCGGCGAGGCGAGGATCTCGGCACCGAAAGGCCTGATGCCGACGCGCGCCGACTTTCGCGATGCCGCGGGGCCGATCGCGCGAGGGACCTTTCTCGGATTCTGGCTCGGCGTGCTGCCGGGCGGCGGCGCGACAATCGCCTCGGTGGTGAGCTACGTGACCGAAAAGCGCTTCGCACGCCATCGCGACATGCTGGGCAAGGGCGCGATCGAGGGCGTCGCAGCACCCGAGGCGGCCAACAACGCCGCGTCGACCGGCTCGTTCATCCCGCTGCTGACGCTCGGCATTCCGACCAACGTCGTCATGGCGATGATGCTCGCGGCGCTCACGCTGCAGGGCATCCGGCCGGGCCCGCTTTTGATCCAGCAGCAGCCGGTGCTGTTCTGGGGCGTCGTCGCCAGCATGTACGTCGGCAACCTGATGCTGCTGGTGCTCAACCTGCCGCTGGTCGGCGTGTTCGTGCGCATCCTGCGGCTGCCGTACACCTACCTCGCGCCGGTGATCCTGCTGGTCTGCATGATCGGCGCCTACAGCGTCAACGTGCAGGTCACCGACGTCCTGGTCATGCTGGTCTTCGGCGTGCTCGGCTGGGCGTTCCGCAAGCTCGGCTACGATGCGACGCCGTTCGTGCTCGCGCTGATCCTCGGGCGGCCGATGGAGGAGTCGTTGCGTCTCGCGCTGTCGCTGTCGCAGGGCGATTTCAGCGTGTTCGTGCGCGAGCCGATCTCGGCGGTGCTGCTCGCGGCCGTCGTGCTCGCCGCGGGATTTCCGCTCCTGCGCGGCCGGCTGCGGCGCAGTCGCGGCTGATCGCATCAATGCGGCACGCGATGGCCCTGCCGATCGTCGTCGCGATCGCGATCGCCGTGTTCGCGCAAGTCGTATCCGCGACGACGAGCGAGCCTCGCGGTGGCGTCACGGTCGACATGACGCTGGTCGGCGTCGATGCGATCGAAGTCGTCTACCGGATGCCGGCGGCCTGCACCACGCTGCCGCTCGCCACGCCGTTCGAAGAAAGCCTCGTCGAGCATTCGCGCGCGGCGTGGGTGCGAGAGGGGGACTGCGGCGAGCTCGACGGCGGCGCGATCCGCCGGTCGGGCGCCTGTCGCGACGTGCGGTTCCGCGTTCCGGCCAGCGACGAGATCCACGACCGCATCTATCCGCCCGCCTATCCCATCGACGGCCTCGGTGTCTACGCGCACACGGGCCTCTTCGCGCCGACCGACGCCTGCGGACCGGTGACGTGGCGCTTCGCCGCGCCGCGCGGCGAGGTGGTGTTCGACGGCCGGCGCAGGGGACGGCAGGTCGTCGTCCGCGACGGCGATCAAAGCCGCCCATCGTTCGCATCGGTCTACCTGTCCGCGCGGCCGCTGCGCGCGACGAGCGGACCGGTGACGGTGTACGCGCCCGGCGTGCCGGCGTGGCTGCGCGACACGCTGGAGTCGGCGTCGCGGGCCGTCGACGCGCGCTACCGTGCGCTCGCCGACGGGATCGACGTCGACGTGCCGGCGGTCGTCGTCAGCGACCGCGAGGACGGCGGGGCGCCGCGGAGCAAGGCCGACGTCGCCAACCAGCGGATGATGCGCATCGGCTTCAAGAACTTCGCGGGTACCCACGACGACGAGGGCATGCGCGCCTTCCTGCGCGGATTGATCGCGCACGAGTTCGCGCACGTGCTGCAGAACCCGGCGCTCGGCGCCGACGACATCGCATGGGAGGCCGAAGGCGGCGCCGAGTTCATGCGCTGGATCACGTTGTATCGCCTCGGCTGGAGAACCGCGGACGAAAGCGCTGGCGATCTCGCCGACGCGCTCGACGCCTGCATCGAGGCCGCGGGCGAGCGTCGCTGGACGGCGATCTCCGGGCGCAACCAGGGAAGGACGCCATACGCCTGCGGCCTCGCGATCCAAGCGTTGGCGCTCGCATCGCGCAAGGGCGGCGGCTCGCCCGAAGCGGCGCTGATGCTGTTCTACCGTGCCGCGCGCAGCAACCCGAAGGCGTCACCCGCGCAGTGGCTCGAATGCGGCCGCGACCTCGCCTGCGAGCCGCGCACGATCCCGGCGTTGCTCGACGGCGACACCCCGTTCGGCGCGGCGCTGATCGCCGAAGTCGAGCGGCTCGCCATCGGTGCGGTCGACAACGCGCCGCCGGGCGAAGCGGCGCGTTCGCGCATGGCGGCGCGGACGTTCCAGGCGCTGATGAGCGAGGATTGCAATGGCGGCTATTCGTTCAACACCTCGTCGACGCATATCGACGTCCTGAAGATGGCCGGCTGCAAGTCGCTGCACGCGGGCCTGCGCGTCACGGGGTTCGCCGGCGTGGCCCTGGGCGGCGTGGGCGCCGATGCCAGCGCGGCGGCGCGGGCCGCGTGCGCACGGTCGCGGAGTGTGGAACTGCAACTCGACGGCCTTGCGCCACTGGCGGTCACCTGTCCCGCGTTGTTGCCGCAGCCCTCGCCGCGGCTCACGCTCGATGCGAAGGCGCTGTTCGCACGGCTCGACCGGCCCTGATCGTCACTGCCGCGCCGGCATTGCGCGCAGTACGCACCCGGTCGAGTCAGCCTCGCGTGATGCACGCGTCCGGACGGTGCCGATCGCTGTCGCGCGCCGTCAGTCGCGCTCCGGCTTCGGCGCGCCGTCCTCCTCGTCTTCCTCGACGGCGGGAATCCGGTAGCGCTCCGACGCCCACGCGCCGAAGTCGATGTCCTTGCAGCGCGGCGAGCAGAACGG